>JBBSBS010000225.1:0-10113 GCA_038251045.1 Aggregatilineales bacterium
ACACCCGGCTCGGTCAGGCAAAACGCTGCATATTTCTCCCCTTTGGCCTGCGGAGTCAGGAACTTCTGCTTCTGTTCTTCGGTTCCCCATTGCAGCAGCGCCATGCTGTTCAAACCCATATGCACCGACATGACCACCCGCAGCGTCGTATCGGCACGTTCCAGTTCCTCGCACACCAAACCCAGTGTGATGTAATCGAAACCCTGCCCACCGTAGCGCGTGGGGATGCAAATCCCCAGAATACCCAGTTCCGCCATGCGCGGCAGGAAGGCCGGATTCATCTCCTGCTTACGATCCCATTCCCCAATAACGGGGATGACTTCTTTTTGGGCGAAGTCCCGCACCATCTTGCGTGCCTGAAGTTGTTCTTCGTTCAGCGAAAAATCCATTTTCCATACCTTTATACTAATTCAGTTGGAGATACAAAATTGTTCAGTAAACGCCTGAAAAACAAACATTTTTCGTGTATTATACCACTCCGGTTGTGTGGATTGGTTAGCTCAAATGCCTTTGTCTGTCTTCTATATTTCTTGCCGAGCATTGCACTTTAGCCAGTGTCTCGCCTTTCGTTAACAAAGTGGAGATGAGCAGCGTGGTCGATACAACTTCCTATCCCTCCCTATTGGTGACAACCTATCTTGAAATGACCGATGTCGCCCACTTCCAACCGGATTCGGACACTCATCCGCACGTCCAAATCATAAAATTGGAACGTCCCGATATTGCCTACTACAAATTCCTCTACAGCGAAGTAGGCCGCGAATGGCATTGGCGTGATCGGCTCATTATGCCCGAAGCCGAACTCCAGCAGGCGATTACCCAAGCGGGCGTAAGCATTTATGTCATGTATCTGGAAGGCACTCCAGCGGGGTATATCGAACTGGCGCAGCAAAACGACTCGACCGAAATCGCCTACTTCGGTTTACGTCCGGAGTATATGGGGATGCGCTTGGGCAAGAAGTTATTGAGTTATGGGATTCAGCAGGCGTGGGCGGGTGGCGCAAAACGCCTGTGGCTGCACACCTGCAACCTCGACGGTCCTTATGCGCTGGATAATTACACCAAGCGCGGCTTCCGTATTTATAAAACCGAAGAAGAACCCATGCCCCAACGCTACGTGGAGTGAGCAGCCTCGCCGTGATTGCCGGAGGTTATCCTGTCGCTAACGCGAACACATCAGGGAGAATAGTCGGGTTAGCTGCGGCGGCTTCCGGTTCAACCTCAAAATATGACTCGTTATTCCAGAACGCACTGATCTTAGTCGGTAAAATGAGATCGCCCATCGCAATCAATTCGTCTGAAAGCCGCAGCGTAAACATCTCTTGCCTGCCTGTGTCCGGATTCCGGCAGTATGTTTCGACGTAATTCAACGTTTGATCGGCCCGCAGATGCAAAGTCACTGTACTGTTGATGCGTGTGTTGGACGCTTCCAACTCATTAGTTACCGAACTGGTGATCTTCACAAAATGCTCACCCAGAGGCGTAAGCATCACCGCCGCAATCGCCCACAACCGCTGCTGCATGGATTGCACCGGTTCCAAATCATGGGTTGTCGAGGTGATTTTTGCGCCGCGTGTGGTACGGTAGGTTGTGCCATCAAAGGCTTCTACACCACTGTTAATCTGCACGCCAGCCGCCTTGACCGCGAAATCCCAGCGCATCTTGTCGGGAAAGCAAAAACGTCCGATTGCTTCTACCGGAACCCACATATTCACCGGGCCAATTTTCGCGCGTACTCGACCTCTAAAATTGATGTGCAGACTTTCCAATGCAGGCGGGCGTAATCCGTAGCGGGCATTAATCGCTTTCCGTAACAAATCCTTGGCCTGCGTATCCCCTTGCGCTAACAATAAAACCGGCATTATATCTCCCTAACACGATCCTACTGCACAAATAAATAGATTTATTTAGGTTTATAGCCATTAAAGTTGACTATTGTAGTATGGTTATCGTCATTAGTACGATTCTAACACGCTTTCGTTTCATACTTAATTGGGGATGTAACAATTGTTTAATCATTCTTAACTTAAATCATGACCTACAGTCCTTATACCGGTAAGATTCTGCTATCATCAGCCCATGCGAATACTACACCTGACCCCCTACTATGCTCCCGCTTATGCCTTCGGCGGTGTCGTCCGCTCGGTTGAGGGGATGACGCGGGCATTAGCGCGGCGCGGTCACAGCATCACCGTCCTCACCACCGACGCGCTCGATCAAAACACCCGTTATAGCGGTTCGCTCGACACAATCCATGACGGTGTCCATGTCCTGCGTGTTCCTAATCTGCTGCCAACCCTACGTGGGCGCTATAACCTCTCCACCCCCAACCGCATGGCAAAGCAGGCGGCGGATCTGCTGCCGCAGGTCGATGTTGTCCATTGTCACGAATTTCGAACCATTGAAAATTTGTTGGTTACGCCGCTGGCTGCCCGTCAGAATATCCCGTTGGTGCTTTCACCACATGGCACGCTGGCGCAGCATACTGGACGCGGCGGTCTCAAACGACTCTGGGATCGGCTGCTCAGTTCAGCCGTCGCCTTACGCTTCAACCATATCGTCGCCCTCTCACAACCAGAGCTGGCAGATGTCGAGGCGCTGTGGTCGACTTTCGGGCGGCGGCGTGTACCTGCCGGATTCAGTGTCATACCCAACGGCGTAGACCCTGCCGACTATATCAACTTGGCCGGACGTGCCGCCTTCCGCGACCAATATCATTTGGGTGATACACCTGTGTGTCTGTTCATGGGGCGGCTGCACCCGCGTAAAGGGGTTGGCCTGCTGGTCGAGGCGTTCAAACAGGCCAATGTGCCGGATGCGCGGCTGGTTATCGCTGGCCCCGACGAAGGGATGCGTGACGCGCTGCTTCCGCTGCTGGATGAACGCATCATCCTCACTGGTTATCTGGATGGTGCGGATCGGCTGGCAGCCTTCGCGGCGGCGGATATGCTGGCGCTGCCTGCTGTGGGTGAGGGTCTGCCGATGGTCGTGCTGGAAGCAATGGCGGCTGGCCTTCCGGTAATCGTTTCGTCCGGTTGTAACCTGCCCGAAGTCGCTCAATTCGGCGCGGGGATAGAAGTGGAAGCGGCTGTCGAACCGTTGGCAAATTCCCTCCGCACGCTGCTGATGGATGCTCCCCGCCGTGCAGCGATGGGACAGGCTGCCCGTGATTTGGTCAACCAAAGCTTCACATGGGATGCCATCGCTGCCCAATTGGAAACTTTATACCAATCGCTGCTGGCGCTGCCATCGGCCTAAAACCTAAAATGAGTGGATGAAATAACGGTCTACAAACATTTCGGCAAACTGCACGTATTTGTAGACATCCGCAAAGGTCGTTACCAGACCAATGGATGCCCGCAGTGCGCCGGTTGTCTTGCCATCAATCACTTGCAAGAACTGCTCAAAGGTCAGGCTGTCCTTGTCGTTAAAACACGGCATCAAATCCGCCCGCGTAAAATTGAGCGCCATCTCGCGTGCCCCCGGATTACAATGACATCCCGCCCGCAGCGAAATCCGCACTTCGTTTGCCATCGCCTCAACATCATTACAATCGATTAAATCCCCGTTGGGATCAAAAAAGTTCACCTGAACCGTTCCCCCGCGCATGTTCGCGTTCGGCGGGCCGTACAAATGAATAACAGGAGCGCCATTACGGTGCCGCAGCCCCAGTAACTGCTGAATGAGCCAATCTGTTAAGCACATCACCCGCAGGTGAATCAAATCAATCCCGATCGACTCGATATGCTTGAGGCCGATTTCCACCGCAGGCAGGCTCAGATAATTGACCGTCCCGTCCTCAAAACCAGCCGCGCCGTGTGTCAAATAATGTCCATCCGCCACCACCGACGAAAAACTAACAGTTCCGCCCGCATACCACGGACGGTGAAGTTTTTTCAAAGCGGCTTTACGCACGATCAAGCAGCCCACGCCTGTCGGATAGCCAAATATTTTATAAAAGGAAATCGTCACGAAGTCCGGATGCCAACGGCTGAGGTCAAGCTCATTACTCGGCACAAACGCCGCGGCATCCAGCAATACATCCCAACCTTTGGCTTGTGCCTGTGCGATCCATTCCAACGGATGCTGAACACCCGAAAAGTTCGATTGAGCAGGGTACGCCAATAAATTATTGCCGTCAGGGTTCGCGCTGGCTAATTCACTGGCAAGAGCATCGGCATCAACCCGTAGTTCAGGTGGCAGCACCGGAATATAAGTCACGGTTGCCCCCTTTGCCCGCGCAAACTCGCGGATGCCATTCACCGAGTTATGGTTGTCGAAGGTCAGCAAGTAATGATCCCCCACCTTGAATGGATACGACTCGCCGACCAGCTTAAGCGCACCCGTCGAATTGGCTGTGAAAATAACCTCATACTCATCGGCAGAAGCCTTAAAATACTGGAGCACATAACGACGCACCGCTTCAACCCGTTCGGTCATCGCCATCGAAGTCAGGTTTTTTGAGTGCGGATTCCCGAACACGCCGCTGCCGAGCATCGCCAGATGTTCACGGACTTGTGATTCCGCGTACAAACCACCGCCGGTATAATCCAAATAGACTTGCGCCTCACGGTCGAGTCGCCCATATTCTGTCAGCCGCAATTCATCCAATAGACGGGTGGTGTCATAGGCTGGGTAGGCATGGCGAAAGGCCTCAAAGGCCACTTCCATCTCTGTCGGATTACAGGTATTCTGATTTAAGACGGCGGGTATATGCATGATTAATGCCCCCAACACAAGCAATCACCAATTTATGTGGCATAACGTTTAACATTAGAAATACCGTAACAAGCTACTGTGACGGCATCGTGACAGAAACATAACGACCAGAACATCACCGGTGAACATCCAAAAACACCGCCACAAATTGGTTTTGATGAGAATCGACAATATTGGGAACTTATCTGCGGGTTACGTCGTCTAACTTTATGAGCGTTAGAACAAACTGCTCATTTTGAGTGGGACATAGTCAGGAGGACTACAACATCATGCAAAATCAATTTGCGCTCAATCGGACAACCCTATTTCGTTTTACATCAGTCGTGGCGGTAGCCGCGCTGCTGGTCGGTGCGCTGGCATTTTCTGCCCGTCCCGTCGGTGCGCAGGATCAATCCGAACCGACCCGTACCCTCAGCGTCAGTGGATCAGGTGAGGTCTTTGGCAAGCCGGATGTGGCCTACATTATCCTCGGTGTCGATCAAGCCGACTCGGATGCGAGTAAGGCCATCGACAATGCCAACACCACCTTAGCCGCCATCGTCAATGCGGTCAGTGAAGCCGGTGTGGCGAAAGAAGATATTCAAACCGCCAGCTACAACATCTACCCCGAAGATCGTACCGATCCGCAAACCGGACAGCCCACAGGCGAACGTATTTACCACGTTAATCTATCGGTCAATGTCACCATCCGCGACATCAGCAAGGTTGGCGCGGTCATTCAAGCCGGTTTGGGTGCAGGTGCAAATTCCATCAATAACCTGAGCTTCGGTATTGCCGACTCAATGGCATTGGAATCAGCCGCCCGTAAGGCCGCCGTTGCCGATGCCCTTGATCGTGCTCAACAATTGGCAGATGCTAACGGTGTGACCCTCGGTGCGCCCATCAGCATCAGCGAATCGTTCAGCGGTGGCCCGGTTGTCCCCATGTTCAGTCGTGCCGATGGCTTTGCCGCCGCCTCAGCCGCCCCCCAGATCAATGCCGGACAGTTGAGCGTCAGCATCACCGTCAACATCACCTACGGCATCCAGTAGGCCAACACGGTAATCGCTTGGAATTGTAGGGGAGGGCCTACGCGTCCTCCCAAATTCACATAACAGTTGTTGTGTAGGGGCTTGCCGCTGGCAAGCCCTGTTTATTTACCCTCAAAAACCAACTCCGCCCACGCACGTCTGACGGATGCCCATCAAAGTTGAGCATCCAGAACAGTTTGCGGATAAATATAGACAGAAACAGGTAGCCTACTGCACAACAACCTCTACCACGCACGCGGTGTGGTTCGCAATTTGCGGCAGAATGTTACCTGTGATCGGTGTGCCATCTACACTGATGCTAACATCGTTCCCGCTGCCCGCCCGTTTGACGTGGATGTTATAAGTTGCCCCCCGGTATTGACGGGTGACGCGGAATTCTGGCCAGTCCGTCGGCATTACCGGCGCAACCTGCAAGCCGTTCAGGGTCGGGCGGATACCCAGGATCCACTGCGTAATCGCCACATAATTATAGGCAGCCGTTCCCGTCAGCCACGAGTTCTTGGCCTCACCATGCGTCGCGGCATCTCTTCCGGCGATCATCTGCGCGTAAACATACGGCTCGCAGCGATGAATATCACTGATGTGTTCACGGGCGGACGGATTGATACGGCTGTAGTAATCAAAGGCGCGGTCGCCAGAACCCACGATCGCCTCTGCAATCATAATCCACGGATTCGTATGACAGAAAATACCGGCATTCTCTTTATATCCCGGTGGGTAGGAAGAAATTTCCCCCAACTCAAGCTGATAGGTCGAATAAGCAGGCTGCTGTAAGATGATGCCATGCGGCGTTGCCAGATATTTTTCGACGGATGCCAATGCTTTGGCAGCACGACCGTCTGCAACCCCCATACCCGCCATAATACAAATGCCCTGTGGCTCAATGAAGATTTTCCCTTCTTCACATTCCGCCGAGCCGATCTTCTCTCCAAAGTGATTATAAGCACGCAGGAACCACTCGCCATCCCATCCATTTGCTTTCACTACTTCATCCATCTTGGTCGCCGAAGCACGATATTTTGCCGCCTCATCAGTCAATCCACGCGCAGCAGCAATATCGGCCATTTCAACCGCGGCAATGCCGAACAACCCCGCAATAAATACCGACTCAGCAACTTTGCCATCCTTATTGGTCGTCGTCTGGAAGGATTCGCCCTGTTCGTCAGAGAAGGTGTTCAGGTTCAGGCAGTCATTCCAATCGGCACGCCCGATCAGCGGCAGCCCGTGTGATCCGATACGATCTAACGTATATTGGATACTGCGGCGCAGATGTTCGTATAACGGCTGTTCCGATCCCGCCTGATTATCGAACGGCACACGCTCATCAAGAATGCCCCAATCGCCACTTTCCTTGATGTACGCTGCCACACCCAGCACCAACCACAACGGATCATCATTGAAATTACTGCCAACCGCATTGTTGCCCCGCTTGGTAAACGGCTGATACTGGTGATAAGCACCACCGTTTTCAAATTGGGTTGCGGCAATATCAATGATCCGTTCGCGAGCACGTTCCGGGATCATATGGACGAAGCCCAGCAAATCTTGATTTGAATCGCGGAACCCCATCCCGCGCCCGATCCCCGATTCAAAACCGGATGCCGAACGCGACATATTGAACGTCACCATACACTGATATGCATTCCAGATGTTGACCATACGGTTGGTGTGGATGTCGGGTGTTTCGACTTGCTGAATACCCAGCAGCCCCTCCCAGTATTGCCGCAGCAGTTCAAAAGCGCGGTTGATGTTCTCGGTCTGCAAATAATGGGCGATGACCGGCTTAACGAGTGTCTTGTTAATCACACCCAGTGATTCCCACTTAGCATCGCGCGGGTTTTCGTGATACCCCAGAACAAAGTTGATTTCCTTGGTTTCACCAGCAGCCAACGACACCTTAACATGATGAGAGCCAACCGGTGCCCAACCATGAGCAACCGAATTTTTCGATTCCCCTTGCTCGACGACCCGCGGTGCATCAAAGCCCCGATACGCACCCAAAAATTCATCGCGGGATGTATCGAAACCGGCCAACGGAGCCGAGCAGGCAAAGTAAGCAAAGTGGTCGCGCCGTTCCCGATACTCGGTTTTGTGGTAGATCACCCCGCCGTCAATCTCAACTTCCCCGATACTAAAGTTCCGCTGGAAGTTGGTGCCATCATCGTTGGCATCCCACAAGCAGAACTCCAAAAACGAAAAGAGTGACAGATCTGCGGCGGTGGCACGATTATTAGTGACTTTGACCTGCCACACTTCCAAATTCGCACCTTGAGGCACGAAATAACGGACTTGCGCTGTCACATCACGGTATGTTGACTGAATCGTGGTATACCCCATCCCATGACGGCACGAATAATCCGTCAGCTCCGTTTGCGTGGGCTGCCATGTCGGTGACCAATAAGCTCCATCCGCGTTATCACGAAGATAAAGATAGCGCCCACCGATGTCACGGGGAGCATTGTTATAGCGATAACGGGTTAAGCGCCGTAAACGCGCGTCCCGGTAGAAAGAATAACCGCCAGCCGTGTTGGAAATAATGCCGAAGTAAGCTTCGTTGCCAAGGTAATTTTGCCACGGCAGTGGCGTATCCGGACGAGTAATTACGTACTCACGCTGTGCATCATCAAAATGTCCATAACTCATATGAGTAAAGTCCTTGTTAAAATTTTCGTAATACTTCTGGGAACGCTCCCAGAACTGAATATGACTCCTTTGGCGGTTGCATGTCAAGGACAGAAAACATCACGAAGCGTAAAAATATCCGTCAAATTGTACCAAAAGATAAGATTTATTATTACTATACATTTGGAACGGAATGCGAATGACTTCAACCCGCACCGCCGCAAATCGTCATGCTGTTCACGGCGCATTCATCCCTTAACCCCATATATTCCCCTGACCAACAGCCGCCCGCATCAGGTACAATCTCCGCCACTACACACGCTCACCCAAAGGATACCCTCATGCGCTACCGCCGGATGCCCATCGAAGTCGAATCGCCGGAGCAGTTTGGTTACGGCAACATTGATTGCAACCTTGCCGAAAGTTCCGTCACCGATGGCCTGATTAGCGACCTCGGCATTAACCTTGATGGCCTCGTGTTGATGTATGGCGACCATTACGGCAAGCCCGAACTGCGTGAACTGATCGCCGCCGAGCATCCCAATCTGCAACCCGACGATGTGCTGATGACTGTCGGTGCGGCAGCCGCTCTGTTCATCGTATCCACCGCGCTGCTGCAAGCCGGTGACCGTCTGCTGGTAGCCTTCCCTAACTACGCCACCAACATCGAAACACCCCGTCAAATGGGCTGCGAGATGGATTACTACCACCTAAACTTTGACGACGGCTTCCGCATCAATGTCGATGACATCGCCGCCCGCATCACATCTGCCACCAAACTCGTCAGCCTTACCTGTCCGCATAACCCCACTGGCAGCATGATTACCGAGGACGAACTCAAACGCCTGATCACCGTGGTCGAAGCCAAAGGCTGCCGCCTGCTCTTTGACGAAACCTACCGCGAGATGAGCTTCGGCGCGGTGCTGCCCCCTGCCGCTGCTTTGTCACCCAATGTCATCAGCGTGTCGTCGCTCTCCAAAACTTACGGCCTCCCCGGCATCCGCATGGGCTGGCTCATCTGCCGCGACAAAACCCTGATGGAAACCTTCCTCGCCGCCAAAGAACAAATCTTTATCTCCAACTCGGTAGTTGATGAAGAAATCGCCTACCAATTCCTTGCCCGTAAAGCCGAACATCTCCAGCGCATCCGCACCCACATTGATACCAATTTCGCCGTTGTCAAAGTATGGATGGCTGAACAAACCGATTTTGAGTGGGTCGAGCCGCAGGGCGGGGTCGTTTGCTTCCCACGCATCAAACCCGATTCGGGAGTGGATGTTGAGAAATTCTACAAGCTGCTGAACACCGTCTATAAAACCTTCACCGGCCCCGGTCACTGGTTCGAGTCGGATCGTGCTCATATGCGTGTCGGTTACGGTTGGCCGCCCAAAGACGAACTCGCCCGCGGCCTTGCCAACATCACACAGGCATTACTGGCAGCAAAGGATTAGATACGCGCAGTGTCGGTCAGCAATGTGGGTAGAGCAAAATGCACGCACACTCATGCCAGAAAACGCTCAACCCACTTCACCGCTTCGCCCACCCCATCCTCCGCCGCGAGCTTCTTGCTCAGTTCGGCTGCCTTGTCCTGCATAGTACGGTTGGTCGTCGCTTCTGACATCGCCGCCGCTAGATTTTCTGCTGTTAATTTTTTGCGTGGGATCGGTTTCGTCCCAACACCCAGTTCATAAAATCGCTGTCCCCAGAAGGGTTGGTCAAGGTAAAACGGCACGATCACAGA
>JBBSBS010000226.1:0-10109 GCA_038251045.1 Aggregatilineales bacterium
TCTTTACCTTCTCGATGCTGATGCTGGTGATGTCCAATAATTTCCTCCAGCTTTTCTTTGGGTGGGAAGCGGTGGGACTGGTTTCTTATTTGCTGATCGGTTTCTGGTATACCCGCCCCACCGCGATTTATGCCAACTTAAAAGCTTTTCTGGTGAATCGTGTCGGCGATTTTGGCTTTCTCCTCGGTATTGGCCTGGTGCTGACATATTTCGGCACGCTGGACTATGCGGCAGTATTTGCCCGGGCGCCGCAGATTGTGACGCAGACAATTGAAGTCATTCCCGGTTCACCCTGGGAACTGATGTCGGCGGTCTGTATATTGCTGTTTGTCGGTGCCATGGGTAAATCCGCACAGTTTCCGCTTCATGTATGGCTCCCGGATTCGATGGAGGGGCCGACTCCTATTTCCGCCCTGATTCATGCCGCCACGATGGTGACGGCGGGTATTTTCATGGTGGCGCGCATGTCGCCGCTGTTCGAATTGTCCGAAACCGCCCTGTCCTTTGTCATGATCATAGGCGCGATCACCGCCTTCTTCATGGCGCTGATCGCACTGGTCGTCTACGACATCAAGCGCGTCGTCGCCTACTCGACGCTGTCGCAACTCGGTTACATGACGGTTGCGCTGGGCGCGTCGGCTTACTCGGTTGCAGTGTTCCATCTGATGACACACGCGTTCTTCAAGGCGCTCCTGTTCTTGGCTGCTGGTTCCGTAATTATCGGCATGCACCACGATCAGGATATCCGCAACATGGGGGGGCTGAGAAAATACATGCCCATCACATGGATCACCTCCTTGATTGGTTCGCTCGCATTGATAGGTACGCCGTTTATGTCCGGTTTCTATTCCAAGGACAGCATCATCGAGGCCGTATCACTGTCGCACCTGCCTGGCTCCGGCTTTGCCTACTTCGCAGTTGTAGCGGGTGTGTTTGTGACAGCGTTCTACTCCTTCCGTATGTATTTCTTGGTGTTCCACGGAGAAGAGCGTTTCGGTAAGGCGCATCATGCAGCTACTGCGCACGATGAACACCATGACGCGCATGATGATGCTCACGAGCATCACGGTCTGGCACCAGGGCAGAAGCCACATGAAACACCTTGGGTAGTGACGTTGCCACTGGTACTGCTGGCCATCCCTTCGGTATTTATCGGTTTCTTTGCGATAGAGCCCATGCTGTTCGGCGGATACTTCCGCGATGCGATCTATATTGCAGAGCATCACGAAGCTCTGCGCGAATTGCATGAAGAGTTTCACGGGGCATTTGCGATGGCCATCCACTCCTTGACAACCTTACCGTTCTGGCTGGCAGTCGCCGGTGTGGTGAGTTCTGGATACTTCTACCTTAAGCGTCCGGATATTCCGGCTATGATTCAGAAGCGTTTCCAGTTCATCTACATCTTGCTGGACAACAAGTACTACTTCGACCGTTTTAACGACTGGTTTTTCGCTGGAGGAGCGCGCGGTGCGAGTCGCTTCCTGTGGAGGTTCGGAGATGTAGCATTGATCGACGGACTTTTCGTAAATGGCACAGCGAAGCTGGTGGGAGTATGTTCCGGCATCGTCCGCCGCTTGCAGTCCGGCTATATATATCACTATGCGTTTTCCATGATCATCGGTGTATTCGTACTGCTGACCGTGCGAAATTGGTTTGAGTAATTGGGGTTTGAATAAGGAATGACAGCATGATTTTTGGGTTCCCCATCATTAGTGTCGCGATCTGGTTGCCGATTGTTTTCGGTGTTCTGGTATTGTCTACGGGCGATGACAAGAATGCACAGTTTGCGCGTGTACTTGCACTGGTCGGCTCGTTGCTCGGCTTTCTCGTAACCATTCCGCTCTATACCGGCTTTGTTGCCGATACGTCGGAGATGCAATTCGTTGAGATGCACAACTGGATCTCACGATTCAGCATTCACTATCATCTTGGCGTGGACGGCATCTCGGTATTGTTCATTCTGTTGACTGCATTCTTCACGCCTATCGTGGTGTTGGCGGGCTGGCAGGTGATTGAGAAGCGCGTTGCTCAGTACATGGGCGCATTCCTTATCATGTCCGGAATCATGATCGGTGTATTTGCAGCACTTGATGCGGTGCTGTTTTACGTGTTCTGGGAAGCGATGCTGATACCAATGTTTTTGATTATCGGTATCTGGGGCGGAGCAAATCGTGTTTATGCAGCTGTAAAGTTCTTCTTGTATACATTGCTTGGTTCGTTGCTGATGCTGGTTGCATTGATATACCTTTACAATCTTTCCGGCGGCAGTTTTGAGATTCAAGATTTTCATCAGGTCGCAATTCCGATGTCGGCGCAGATATTCATCTTCATCGCCTTCTTCTTTGCTTTTGCGGTAAAGGTGCCGATGTTCCCAGTACACACTTGGTTGCCGGATGCGCACGTTGAAGCACCAACCGGCGGCTCGGTTATTCTTGCTGCGATCATGCTGAAAGTAGGTGCTTATGGCTTCCTGCGCTTCTCCATGCCGATTGCACCGGATGCCAGTCACTATCTTGCAGGGCTGATGGTTGCGCTGTCGCTGATTGCTGTTGTCTATATCGGTCTGGTTGCATTGACGCAGAGCGATATGAAGAAGCTGGTGGCTTATTCATCAATCTCGCACATGGGTTTCGTGACACTGGGCTTCTTTATATTTAATGCCTATGGTATGGAAGGCGCATTGCTGCAGATGATTTCCCACGGATTTATCTCCGGTGCGATGTTCCTTGGCATAGGCATGATGTATGACCGCATGCATTCGCGCAATATTGCTGATTACGGTGGTGTAGCCAATACCATGCCTGTTTTTGCAGCCTTCTTTATGTTGTTCTCCATGGCTAATAGCGGCCTGCCGGGTACCAGCGGATTCGTAGGCGAGTTCATGGTGATACTCGGTGCGATCAAGGTGAACTTCTGGTACGGCTTCGCCGCAGCATCTACGTTAATTTTCGGCGCAGCTTATACACTGTGGATGTATAAGCGCGTGATCTTTGGCGCAATCGCAAATCCGCAGGTTGCCGCACTGACCGACATTACAGCTCGTGAGAAACTGATTTTTGTGGTTTTGGCAATTACAGTGCTGGGCATGGGTGTTTATCCATTGCCATTTAGTGAAGTGATGCATGTATCGGTGAATGATTTGCTGGTGCATGTGGCGCGTTCCAAGCTTCCGTTGTAAGCAGCAGACTTTGAGGTGGATATGGATTTAATGACTAATTGGATGTCGGCCGGCGCGGAAATTTTCCTGTTGGTGATGGTATGTGTGATTCTAATTGCGGATCTTGTTATCAAGCAAAGCGGTCGGCTGGTTACCTATATGCTGGTGCAGATTACGCTACTGGGGTGCTCGCTGATTACGGTAGGGACGCATGAAAATGGCGTGGTGTACGCTTTCAATAACATGTTTGTAGACGACTTGATGTCGGATGTATTGAAACTGCTTTCTTTCCTAGCAATGTCCATGATGCTGGTTTACTCGCGACAGTACCTTACAGTGCGCGGGTTGTTCAGCGGCGAATTCATGGTGTTGGCCCTGTTCGCTATGTTGGGCATGATGGTGATGATTTCGGCTAACCACTTCCTGACGCTGTATCTGGGATTGGAATTACTATCGTTATCGTTGTATGCGATGGTTGCCTTACATCGTGACTCAGCCGTGGCTACCGAAGCCGCGATGAAATATTTTATTCTCGGTGCACTGGCTTCCGGTCTGCTGCTGTATGGCATGTCTATGTTGTACGGAGCAACCGGATCACTAGAGTTGGGTACAGTGGCGAATGTGATTCAATCAGGCGCTGCGGACAAAAATCTGCTGGTGTTTGGTCTGGTATTTGTGGTTTCCGGTTTGGCATTCAAGCTGGGCGTTGTACCATTTCACATGTGGGTGCCTGACGTCTATCATGGCGCACCTACAGCGATGACCATGCTGATTGGATCAGCGCCCAAGCTGGCTGCCTTTGCCTTCGTTACGCGCATACTAGTAGAAGGCCTGCAACCTCTGGTGCAACATTGGTCCAGCATGTTGATCATGCTGTCCATTGCCTCTATGGCAATCGGAAATCTTGTTGCGATATCTCAGACCAATATCAAACGCATGCTTGCCTATTCGACCATCGCACATATGGGCTTCATGCTGTTAGGTTTACTGAGTGGTGGAATTGAGGGCTACGGCTCTGCAATGTTCTACTCGGTGATCTACGTAATGATGTCGCTGGGCGCTTTCGGCATGATCATGCTGTTATCTCGCGTGGGTTTCGAGGCGGATACCCTGAATGACTTCAAGGGGCTTAATCAACGTAGTCCATGGCTGGCATTCATGATGCTGCTGCTGATGTTCTCCATGGCAGGGGTTCCCCCTACAGTTGGTTTCTATGCCAAATTCTCGGTGTTGAATGCGGTAGTTCAGGCCGGACACATCTGGCTGGCCGTGTTGGCGGTTATGTTCTCGCTGATCGGCGCGTTTTACTATCTGCGTATCGTTAAGTTGATGTATTTCGACGCTCCTGAGAGCCATGAGCCGATTACGGTCGGACAAGATACTGCATTGCTGATCAGCGTCAATGGTCTGGGGGTATTGTTGTTGGGAATATTGCCGGGCTCGTTGATGTCGGTTTGTGCTGTATCCGTGCAACAGTCGTTACTGTTGCACTAGATTACTTTGATTTCTCATTTAAACGACAACTCCCGCTTAGTGCGGGAGTTGTCGTTTAAAGCATGCAAAATTATGTTTAACCATTGCAGATTGGAACATTTTTGAAACGATACGTTTAGGTGGGATATTCGTTCTCTTCTTGAGCGATATTTCTTGAGGCATTGTGATACTAACGATCAGGATTCCATATGAGTATGAATGATTCAAACAGTCCCACTGTGGAAGCATCATCTGAAGATATGTTGTTTCCAAGCTTTATCTATAACCGAGCCGATGGAGTGTTCGTTGATCTGCCACGCCTGCAGGCAGCTGATGGTGGGTTAGAACGTTTTATTGATCGTCTGTTTGGTAGTGGTGCACGATTTTTCGGATTGGATTATGAGCTTTTTCTGAAGCTGCTGTATGACGCAGACTGGTTGATTGAGATGCAGACTAAGACCGCTAGTCTGAAGCTGGCAGGGAGCATTGCGCGTTTTCCCCCTGAGCGGCAGGCACTCTATCGCATGGTCAAAATGGGAGAAGGGGACAAACGCGCTGAATACATGTTCGAACCAGTTCATGTTGAAGAGAAGTATCAGGAGCCGGTATACGGTAGCGCTGGTGCCGATGGCGTGTTGCCCGTAGTGGGATATGAAATCAAGACCAGAGAGATCGCAACCAAACTTGACTTCGATGAAATGGTTGCAGACATGTGGCTGAAAGGGGTCAAGTTCGGTCTGAGGGAAGAGACAATTCGAAAGCTGATCGCCAGCGGTGACACTTCGCGATTGCCTATTGCCATACACCTAGACCCTGCAGTTGGTTTCGATGCTGAGATTATCGAAGTGTGCGCTGACCTGCACCGGGATAATTCGCCGAAATTACTGGCAAATGGGAAGGCCAATCTGGGCGTCTACAAAAATCGCTTTCCGCATGTGGGAGAGGGCACGCTATTACTTAAAAAAGTGCCGCGCAAACTGGGCAAGCCTGGGCGCAAAGTAACTGGAGTCATTATCGAGCCTCAGATACCCAAAGACTTGGATTTGCATCGCCTTTCTTCATCGGGTACCGCAGTAGAGCAACGCGAAGATGGCGAATATATTGTGGCTATCATGGACGGTTTCATTGGTATAGATGCCAAATCTAATCGAATTTCCATCACCGAAAAGATTGAGACCAAGGACGGGATTAGTGCGAAGACGACGGGTGATCTTGCGTTGAATGCCGAGGAGTTCATTGAACATGGCGAAGTGCAGGAAGGTCGCACTGTAAAAGGCAAGCACATGACTTTTCTTTCTGATGTCTTTGGTAATGTGATCTCAGAAAATGGAAATATCTTCATTTCCGGTAATGTATCCGGTGGGCGAATTGAGTCGCTTGGAGGTAATGTTGTTTTGGGGAGTCGTGCAACTCGCGCTGTGATTCTCGCGCGCGACGGTGAGGTGACGATTTCGCAATGTGAAAACTGCCTGATTATGGGCAAAGTCGTGCATATAGAGCGCGCAGTGAACTGTGAAATTATTGCCGATGAACTTAATGCTGAAGCTGTTGAAGGCTGTGTGATTGCAGGTAAAAAAATATACATCAAGTCTTCTGGAGAGCGCCGAGGCACGGAAACGTTGATAACCATTATGGTGCCGGATAGCTCAGCTTCGGAAGCCCAGATTGTTAGCCTGCAGAATGAGATAAAAAACGCACAGACTGCAATGACAACCAAGGCTGCGGAAATTGATGTGCTTAAAGCCGATCCTGACTTTGCAAAATTTCTAGGATTGTATACAAGAATACAAAGTGGAGCGCTCAAGCTGACGGAGGAACAAGCCTTAAACTGGCAGAAACTGGTGGGCAAGAATGCGAAGGCTATGCAACAACTGGCTTTCTTGAACAAGGAGCGTAGTACATTGCAGCAAGTTATTACAGGTGCCGAGGAAGCAATAGTCGCAGTTTCTAGTGAGCAGATTGCTCAGGGAGTTGGAATTGAGTGTTTGATTGAGAATGTTGATGGACATACCATAGGGCAGACCATGTGTTCAGCGCGTGGGACGGCAGAATTCAACGGCATGACCGCGAGCATTATCAGGAATAAATTGCAAACAATGGATGCTTCCAAGGCCCGTTTGTTTGTTGGAGACGATGGATCTATTGATTGGAAACTAAAGGAAATATCGGATTCTTGAGGCAAATTTGGAGAAGTCAGTGGATTTGACGGAAAAAAGATTGGAAACGGAGTTGGTGTATCGGGGCAGCTTTATAGAGGTGCATAAAGACAGCGTGCGATTGCCGGATGGCGGAGTAAGTAGTCGCGAATACATCACTCATCCTGGAGCCGTGGCGGTGTTGGCAATGCTGAATAACGGAAACTTGGTGTTGGAGCGTCAGTTTCGCTATGCACCGCAACGCGAATTTATCGAATTACCTGCCGGGAAGATTGACCACGGTGAAGCCAGCTTGCTCACAGCGCAACGAGAACTACAGGAGGAGACGGGATATGTCGCCAGCGAGTGGACTCACCTTGTGACAACCTGGCCTTGTATCGGTTACGCGGATGAGCTCATCGAATATTATCTGGCTCAAGGTATTACATATCAGGGCCGTAATCTGGACGATGGCGAGTTCCTTGAAGTATTTGAACTATCCCTGTCAGATGCGTTGGAGTGGGTTCGTCAGGGGAAGATAAATGACAGTAAGACTATCGTGGGCTTGTTCTGGCTGGAAAAGCATCTAGCCGGTTGGAAGACCTGACCTCCAATAAAAATCTAAGTACGGTGGATGTCATTCAGGTATAAGTGCGATCCTTCTTGCAACGAAGGAACTTTAGTGGGATAGGTATATCTCATTCGATCTTCAAATAATTTAGGGGTGAGGTTATGACGCAGTACAGCAAACGTATGGTGATTGTTCATTGGTTGACTTTGGGGCTATTGATAGCCGCGTGGTTATTGGGAGAGGAGCTAGCTGAAGCAACGGATGAAAATGCGGCAACAGTAATTGCCTATCTTTTGCATGCGTCTGCGGGCGCTGCGGTACTTTTGTTTACGATTTCACGCCTGATGTTTCGTCGTAAGGATGGCACGCCGCCTCCCGTCGGTCACGGCGCTATGGACAAGGTCGCAACGGGAATTCACCACGCACTGTATACCGTGTTGTTCTTGTTGCCAGTGAGCGGCATGATGACTATATTGACCAGCGATGCTGGCAAGGCTCTGCTTACAGGTGATGCCTCTTTGTTACCCAAAGATGGCGGATATGAGCATGTATTTGCCCATGAGGTTCACGAAGTGATGGTTTCATTACTGATCGTGCTGGTTGTGGTGCATGTGCTGGGGGCGATCAAGCACCAGTTCCTGATGAAGGATGGCTTGATGGGGCGGATGATGTTGCGTCGCAAGGATTAACCTCCTCCATTGCTAGTCGGTTGAAAAAAAGGCCGCTAGTTAGCGGCCTTTTTTGTTGCCTAGTCGAATTAATGTGGTGACATGAAGTTGTCATCAATTGTTCAAGCCTTTTCTAGTAAAACCCAGATAACACACCAAGTAGAAAGAGTATTTTTGTTTACCCACAAAACCTGTGGATAACTTTGTTGGCAAGTCTGGAGATGTGTCCCTAATGCGGTGTCCGCAAACAACTTTTCTTGCACTGTTCATTTTTTGTCATATAAAAAACATACATATATACAATGAATTAAGATGGCTCCGCGTAATTTATAAGAGTGGGTGAGCGTAAGTGGCTGTGCTGCTTGAGTTTGTGAATACTTATTTGATGTCAACACTTTTTTAAGGTATTTCTTACGACGAGTAGAGGAATGGGCTTGGGGCGATTTAGGTGTGGGACTTACAGGGTTAACGTATCGTTGAGGCAGGTCTTGGCCTGGATTAGCCTTGTCAGCGTAGGGAGTAGGTTCAGCCCTGTTTCAGCCTTTAGCATCTCGGCACCTTCCTTGAGCTCGTCTAGCGTAATTGCAGCAGGATCACCCGCTGCGGCAAATGCGATGGTGTTGCCACTTTCGCAGGAAGGGAACATCAGCGCACGATCCTCAAACGCATTAAGTATGTGCGTGAACCCTCCCATTACACCGCGGCTGAGGCCAAGTAGATTGACGGCCATGATGCC
Organism: Aggregatilineales bacterium; assembly: GCA_038251045.1. Classification (GTDB taxonomy): domain Bacteria; phylum Chloroflexota; class Anaerolineae; order Aggregatilineales; family Phototrophicaceae; genus CFX2. Next base: position 8,741 of record JBBSBS010000226.1, read on the forward strand.
TTCATCGCTCAGTATAGTGCGACAGGCCTGATAAAAGGGCTGTGTATTCAGGGCGCCGGGTTGTGCATGTTCGTCGAAGCCATCCACGAGAATCAAGTCAAATTTTTTGGGTGTGGACAGTACGTATTCAACACCATCGCCGATAACCAAATTGATGCGCTTCTGATCTTCTGGCAGTTTGAAAAATTGTCTCGCGGCAGCTACCACGGCGGGTTCTATTTCAACGATGGTCAGATGTGCCAGCGGGTAATTGCGATATAGAAACTTGGTTAGCGAGGCTGCGCCTAGTCCGATCAGCAATACTTTACGCGGCCAGCGTGATTCGCCGCGCAGCAGTAGGCTGGCCATCATCTCACGGGTGTACTCAAGTTCCAGATTCCAAGGCCGAGCAATACGCATTGCCCCTTGAATCCAAGTGGACCCAAAGTGAAGATAGCGAACGCCGGATTGTTCGGAAATGTCGATAGGTGTGGTCATGAGGCGGGTTGTGTAGGTTGAGTTGTTGGAATGACAGGATGTCGTGAGATTAATAGACAAATCGTTCGGTTAGGTCTTCCAGATTAAGTTCGTGCAAGATTTGTTGCAGTCGCCCCTGAGCATTTTTTCTTGGTGCCCCCTTGTGGCTGGCGATGATCAACTCATTTTTCATTGAGTGCTCCCAACCTACCAGTTCGGTTACGGTCACCTGATAGCCGTGTGACTCCAGTAGTAGGCAGCGCAATACATTGGTGAGGTGACTGCCGAATTCACGCGTGTGAATCGGATGGCGCCAAATTTCAGACAAGGGAGTTTTGCCGAATGATTGGTTCTTGTGGCGGTTTAAAGCGGTTGCCACTTCGGCTTGGCAGCAAGGAACCAGCACGATGTAACTCGCCTGCTTATTAAGGGCGAATCGAATTGCATCATCAGTTGCAGTGTTACATGCATGTAATGCAGTTACAACATCAAAGCGATCGGGCAATAGTGGCGAATCAATTGACTCTTCCACCGAAAGATTTAAGAAGGTCATTTGCTTAAATCCCAATCTATCAGCCAGATTTCGCGACCGATCAATCAGCTCTTCGCGCGTCTCTATGCCGTAGATATGCCCGCCCTCTTTAATTTTCATGAATAAGTCATACAGAATAAAACCCAGATAGGACTTGCCTGCGCCGTGATCAGCCAGAGTGATGGATTTATTCCTTGAGAGCACTTCATTCAGCAGCGGCTCGATGAAATGGAACAGGTGGTAGACCTGTTTTAGTTTTCGCCGGCTATCCTGATTGAGTTTGCCATCGCGAGTAAGGATGTGCAGTTCCTTTAGTAGCTCAAGGGACTGTTCGGGTTTAATTTCATTGATGGTGGACATGGAGAGCCTGTTTATAACTAA
>JBBSBS010000227.1:0-10103 GCA_038251045.1 Aggregatilineales bacterium
CCGGCGCAGTCGGAAGTGGGTTGTTATTCTGCTCAATAATCTGGGTAGCGGATTGGCGGAAAATCGGCGGCACGATCAAGGCCAACACAGCTACTAGAAGAGCCGAAATGACCATCCCAATTTCCAGTTTGACCAACGAGCGCACCGGCAAAAACAAACGCCGACCGACTTTGCCATGCACAGCGACATCTTCCAGAAGCTTTTGCACAGCGCTCTGGTCGGGCTGATTCAGGGCTTCTTCCAACTTGCGAAACATCCCCAACGAGTACTGCGCTGTAGCCCGTACTTTGGCATCGGGATCATCTTTATAAACCTGCTTAAGCATGGTAATAGCTGTGGGGTCGCCTGCCTCGCCTAACCATGCAGCAGCTTTCATGCGCGCTTTGGCATCTTTTGAGGAAAGCAGCTTGATGTTATCGCGTACCTTTTCCTCAAAGGCTTCCAACGCGGCATCAAAATTGATCGAGTCAGGCATATTCATTACACTCCAGTAGCCTATCAGCAGTCCCACTTTTATCATACGCGAAGTCCGTGAATCAGGAAAGCATATCAGGCTTAAGATCTTCACCCGTAACCTTAATAAATATGAATGTTCGGACATTATCCCTGTAAGAGTCGGGCAAAATGGGCTATGATCCGAAGATGCAAACTGTAATGAACCCGCATGTTAAACCCTTGGTCGATGAATTATGCACACAGATGCAAGCGATTCTCGGCGAAAAATTAGTCGGCTTATATCTCTACGGCTCGCTGGTCATGGGCGACTTCGACGAGGACATCAGCGATATTGATTTACTGGCAGCCATGACCTGTGATCTGGATGAGGCAGCATTTGCCGCACTCGATACAATGCACAAGACATTGGTGACCACCTATAAATGGGAAGACCGGCTGGAAATCGCTTATCTTTCGGTAGAGGGCTTAAAGACCTTCCGCAGCAAAAGCAGCCCAATCGGCATCATTCACCCCGGTGAACCTTTTCATATGGTAGAGGCCGGACATGACTGGATGATCAACTGGTACGTCGTACGCAACAATGGGCAAACACTGGTTGGGTCGCCACCCGAAGCGGTCATTGCGCCGATTACTACTGAAGAATTTATCGAGACAGTGAAAGTACATGCGCGATGGTGGCAGACTCGTATTGACGATATGGAGCAGCGCAAGGAGCAAGCCTATGCCATTCTCACACTGTGTAGAGCCTTATACACCGTGAAGAATGCCGAGCAAGTTTCCAAGATCCAAGCCGCCTCGTGGGTTGCCAACGAATATCCCGATTGGGCTCCTACCATTCAGAATGCTGTCAAATGGCGTAAAGCATGGCGCGAGCCGGTAGAAAATGCTTCGGCAACGCTGCCGGAAGTACGTCAATTCGTTGAATTTGCGACAGGTCAGATTCTGACATGAACGCAAAATGTCTCGTACTGATCGGACGATTACGTTAAGAAATGAATGTGGGCAAGGAGATGTCTAAGCGGTTCAAGACCGTCAATAACTGGTAACTACTGGTCGAAAGACCAATTTGGTTCTATATGGTCTTATGGTAAACTGAAGGCCATGCTAAGTTGAAACAATCGCACTATTTGCACGGAAATATTTGTCATGTTAAACCCCTCTAAACTGGCTATCGGACTCGAACGAGAAGGCGAAGAACCGATATATCGGCAGCTTATCCGCCACATTCGCGCCCAGATCGAAAGCGGCATCCTGTCGGCAGGTACGCGCCTGCCCGCCAGCCGCGATCTTGCACAACAGCTCAACATCAGCCGTATTAGTGTGGTTAACGCCTATGCGGAACTGCGGGCGGAAGGCTTCTTGAGCGCCCATGCCGGACGCGGCACATTCATTGCTGGCGATGCCAATAACGCCCCTAACCCATCCGAGAATGGAAATGGGCATAGCAAAAACAGCATACAGGAAGCACCCACTACGCCTGACCGTTCCCTGCGCGACATGATGCGCTTAGCCCGCAAGCCGGGGATTATCAGCTTTGCGCAGGGATCACCCCCCGGTGACTTCTTCCCGATGCAGCATGTGCGTGATGCCATCAACAGCGTTTTAGATCGCGATGGCGCAAAAGCGATGGGTTATGAAATCGCTGAAGGTTACGCGCCGCTGCGCAATGCAGTGCGCGATTATGTCAGCGGATTGGGAATTCATTGTTCACCCGATCAAGTGTTGATTACCGGCGGTACACAACAAGCCTGCGACATGGTGGTGCAAGCGCTGCTCTCCGAAGGCGATCTGCTGGTCACCGAAAACCCGACCTATCTGGGTATGATCGACATCGCCCGCACGCGGCGGGTGCAGATTCACGGGATTGATGTGGATGAAGACGGCATCCGGCTGGATATGCTGGAAAACTTCATTCTGGATAACCGTCCCAAACTGATTTACGTGATGCCCACTTTCCAGAATCCGACCGGTTCAGTTATGCCGCTGCACCGCCGTCGTCAACTGCTCAATCTGGCGAATCATTATCAAATTCCGGTGCTGGAAGATGGTGTGTACCACGAACTGCGCTTTGAGGGCGAGGCGCTGCCACCCTTAAAAGCACTGGACGAAACTGGTATCGTCATTCATGCCAGCGGCTTCACCAAAATGATGCTGCCCGGTCTGCGCATCGGCTACATCATCACTGACAACCATCATTATGAACGGTTGGTACGCGTCAAACAGGCCGCCGATATATCTACGCCGAGCCTCAACCAGCGCACGATGCATCTGATGATCCAACGCGGGATACTGGCGCAGCAGCTTGAGCGTAACAATCGTGAACTCAAACGGCGGCGTGATGTGGCGATTAGCGCTGCCACCAAACACTTGCCACCCGGTTCGCGCTGGAATGTACCTGATGGCGGCTTGTACCTCTGGGTGAATTTGCCCAAGAACGGCCCGACCTCGGCAGAAGTGTATATTACCGCCATCCACATGGGCGCGGCCTATGCCATCGGCAGTGTGTTTTACACCAATAATTGTGGCAGTCACCGTATGCGTATAAACTTCAGCGCACAAAAACCGGCTGACATTGAAGATGGTCTGCGGCGCATCGGGCGTGCATGGCGCGAGGTTGCCTGTGATTACGAAGCGATGGAAAAATCCCCGCTGCTTTAAGCCAATTAAGGTCTACAAAAGACTCGTAGGGAGAAGTGCTATCTTCTCCCTGAATCCCCAACACTAACAATTTTTCGAACGGTTGCTTTCGCAGACCGCACTTAACTTTTGCAACTTTTTAAGGTATCATGCTGCCCGCGAGATTTTCTGTCGTACCGGAGCAGTTTACTCTATGAATAATTCATCAGCACGTCGGGCATCACTCCTTTTAGGTGGTCTTATGATCGCCGCAATTGCATTGAGCGCCATCCTTCCCATTTTTACCAACAACGCGGTCACAGCCCAGCAAACTGCTGTAGCCACTGACGCGCCCACCGTGACATCACCGCCCGTTATGACGGATTTCACGTCCATCAAATTTGATGACGATTATCTGCACCCCAGCGGGCTTTTCAGCGTGGCGCAACCCACTGGCTGGATTCCGGGGCAAGAAACGAGCAAGCCGGATGGTGTGGAAATCACCATGAACAACGGCGCATTATTGAGCGTTATTCAAAGCTCGGTACAGATCGCGCCAACGGTCGTGCCGGATCTGGATGCTGTGAACGAACTGTATACACAGGCGACGCTCAATTCCAGTTGGAGCAATTACAGCCGCTATGCCGAAACGGGTTTGAACTACCGCGAAACATCCCGTACCCGTGACGATAACAAACTCACCATCGACTTTGAACTAAAGAACACACGCGGGCAAATATTCGTCGCCCGTCAGGTGGCGTGGTGGGATACCGACTGGGTATACAGCATCCGTGTAGTTACACCGGACAACCAGATTGAACTGCTCAAATATATGATGGATAATCTGGTCGCCAGCTTCAAACCCAACCGCATCTTCGCCGGTACACCAGGTGACTGGCGCGCCTATTTCGACCCCAGCAATAATCTGGTCATCCGCTACCCTGCCGATTGGCGTGTGAGCGATAGTGCTATCGGACGACCGACCACCATTGATGGCCCGACTGCATCGGTACGCGTCCAATCACAATCGGTTTCGGCAGCGCTTGATGAAGCCGCCGCCCGTGCATGGGTGAGTGCTAATATCGCGGGTGCGACGATCACCAGCGCCAAAGAAACCCAACGCGGCGAACATTCCGGTTTCATGGTTGCCTATACCTACAGTGATGCCGATGGCAACTCTAACAGCGGGCTTGTGCTGCTGCTTAATGGCACGGACAACACCCTGTACAGCGCCAACCTGCGTATTTTTGAAGCCAATGTTGACCTGAACGAAGATACGGCGCAGGTTTCCCATACCCAATTGGTCAACATTCTCGGCACATTCCAACTGCTCTCCGGGCTAAATGTTCCGCTGCCCACAGCAACACCGACCATCACCCTGCCGCCGCCAACCGCGACCAGCGAATTCACGGCGACACCGACAGCCACCGAAACATCGCTGCCGACCAATACGCCGACGATCACCAACACACCGGTACCGCCGACGGCTACAAGTGTGCCACCGACCAGCACACCCAAGCCCAGCAATACACCGGTGCCGCCAACCGCGACCGATGTACCGCCGACCAGCACACCCAAGCCGCCAACGGCTACGACTGTGCCGACGAGCGAGGCTACTGCCGAAAGCACACCGGCCTAAGCAGGCACACAGAAATACGGTAAATAAAAAGGCGCGTCAACGAGTGATGCGCCTTTTTTATTGCGGGTTGACCAACCCCGACTCGATGTCCATTAGTCTGCGCCTCAAAAAGACCTGTTCAACATTATTCTGGCAGAGTGTCAGCGCCTCGGTATAGGCATCGTGCGATTCCTGCAACCAACCCATGCGCCGCAGCAAATCCCCCCGCGCCGCGTGAAATAGATAATATCCGTCTAATGTGCCTTCCCATTCCAGATCATCGAGGATTGCCATGCCTGCCCCCGGCCCATTCGCCATTGCCACTGCCACCGCCCGGTTGAGTGCGATCACCGCCGAGGGGTTCATGTGCAGCAGCACCCCATACAGCACCGCGATTTGCTGCCAATCGGTATCCTCTACCCGTGCCGCCTGTGCGTGCAGAGCTGCAATCGCCGCCTGAATCTGGTACATACCCGGTTGGCGACGCGCCAATGTGACCGCAACCATGTGCACCCCTTCGTGAATCATTACCGTATCCCACAGGCTGCGATCCTGTTCTTCCAGCACCATCAGTTCGCCCGCCGCATTCACCCGTGCTTTCCGGCGCGCATGGTTGAGCAGCATCAGCGCCAGCAAACCGGAAACTTCCGCGTCGGGCAATAGGCCGTTCAGCACACGCGCCAACCGGATAGCCTCGTCACATAATTCATGACGGATGAGGGCATCACCGGATGCAGCGCTGTAACCTTCGTTGAAAATCAGGTAGATCACCGACAGCAGCGAGTCCAAGCGTTCCGGCAGCACATTTGCGGGCGGCACTTGATAAGGGATGCCGGCATCACGGATTTTGCGCTTCGCCCGTACAAGGCGCTGTGCCATTGTCACTTCGGAGACGAGAAATGCACGGGCAACTTCCGCCGTAGACAAGCCGCCGAGAGTGTTCAACGTCAACGCCACCTGTGCTTCCGGCATCAACGCCGGATGGCAGCAGGTAAACATCAACTTGAGCCGTTCGTCCTGTATACTGTGCTCGAACATATCCTCGTCGTCCATCTCTTGTGCCGCCAACGAATCCAAAAGTTCATCACTGCCGACAATGCGGCGGTTACGGCGAATGCGGTCAATTGCTTTGTGTTGGGCGGTCGTGGTAATCCATGCGCCGGGGTTACGGGGTGTGCCATCCACAGGCCAGCGTTGCAGCGCCACAATCAGGGCATCCTGCAACACATCCTGTGCTAGTTCAATATCCCCCAAGCGGCTGATGAGGGCAGCCAGCACCCGCCCTGCCTCAGCCCGAAAAGTCTGCTCAACAATCTGCTGGGTCGAATCGATCACGCGTTAGCCCATCTGCGAGAAATCAACCACCGGACGGACTTCAATCGCACCCTGCTTGGCTCCGGGGATTTTGCCAGCCATTTCAATCGCTTCATCCAAATCCTTGCAATTGAGAATATAGAAACCACCCAGCACTTCTTTGGTTTCAGCAAACGGCCCATCCGTCGTCAGCTGCTTACCATCACGCACGCGCACGGTGGTGGCAGTACTCACGGGGTGCAGTGCCTCGCCGGACACCATCAATTTGCGATCAGTAGCTTCTTTGGTAAAAGCGTTGTATTCGTTGATCTCGGTTTGCATCGCTTCGGGAGTAGGGGCGGATGTAGGCTCGACACCGTAAATGAGCAACATGTACTGCATAATCTATTCTCCTCCATTTGTCGGATGATTGATTTCACCCTATATACTCATACGACGAACGAGATGGACGCGAATCGACAACGCGTTTGGACGAGTTTTGAAATCCCTACTTCCTCCCACTCACAACCGTTGTCAACTGCGGTGACGGCAGCCAGACGGTAAAGGTTGAACCCTGTCCTTCGCCCACGCTAGTGACGGTGATGCGCCCGCCGTGCGCCTGCACAATCTCCTGTGTAATCGCCAGTCCTAAGCCTGTCCCACGACGCGGCCCACGCGCTTTATCCACCTGATAAAAACGCTCGAAGATGCGCGGTAAATCATCCGCTTTAATGCCCAAGCCATTGTCACGCACCATGATCTCTACCCCGCCGTTGTTGACCTGTGTCCGCAACCAGACCATACCACCGGACGGCGTGTACTTGATGGCGTTACTGACTAAATTGGTGAACACCTGCGCCAGCCGGTCACCATCACCAGATACAACCGGCATCGGGTCAGCCTCGACGTTTAGCGTCAGCCCTTTGTCCCGCGCCAATATAGATAATCGATCGCCGACTGCTTTGGTCAGCCTGCCAATGTCAATCGGATTGGTGCGCATCGAAAGCTGTCCGGCCTGCAACCGTGCCAGATCGGTGAGTTCAGTTACCATACGGTTGAGCCGCCCCGCTTCCTCATGGATGACTCTGGCAGCATCCGCCGGATTCTTAGCCGCACCGTCGATGATAGCCTGCGAGAATCCCTGTATCGAGGTCAGCGGTGTTTTCAAATCATGCCCGACGTTCGCCATGAAGTCTTTTTGGGACTGCTGCGTGCTCTGCACCTGAGCACTCATGCGGTTGAAGGCTTCTGCCAATGACTTAATCTCGGCTGGACCTTCTTCCGGCACACGCTCATCATAATGTCCGGCGGCGACCGACTCGGCGGCGAGAGCCAGATGCCCCAGCGAACGGGTCAGCGTCCGGCTGATGACCGCCGCCAAGAAACCCGCCACGATCAATCCCACCAGTGCCGATTGCCCCAGCGGCAGCGCTAATTCTCGTTGGAAACGTTCGATCACCGCTAACAGGGTTTGCTCCTGCGGAAGATCCGCCAGCACAATCGCGTTGGTTTCCTGCCCCTGCCGTACTGACGCAACCCCAGCGAATAACCAGCGTGTGCCATCTTTATCCGCAATCTGCCCGAAAGTGGCCTGCCCACTAATCAAACGCGGCGTAGGGATAGTAAACGACTCCTCAACCAGACGCGTCGAATCACCCCGTGAAAATGTTCCGGCACTGTCGTATAACACCGTCTGTTTGGCAATGCTCACAATGAGAATACGGACATCGTTTTCGGCGGCAAGCTGCGGCAGTTGATTTATCAGGCGATTCAGTTCAGCTAAATTCGGGCGGGCGCTTAGCCCTACTTGTTGGCTGATCCCCTGCATGGTCGTCAACAGGCGTTCGTAAGTGGGAACGGCTGATACTGGCTGCGCGAAAAGAAACAACACGAAGGCCACGGTCATCACCAGCAAAATCGCCAGCACCAGCACCAGATAAGAAAAGAATATCCGCCTCCGCAGGCGTGGATTGCGTCGCATGGTTATCAACAGTCTATGGGTAGGGACGCACGTCTGTGCATCCGGCTTCTGGTCACAAAATCAGCCTAACCGATAAGTGTTATCGAAGTGTGAAAAGGATAACTATTAGGCGATTCATATGTGCGAACTCGGTTATTGAAGCAATTCCAACTCATTTACGAGATCAGAATCAATGACGATAGCTAGGCCCGTTTCAGCCAAATGTTCCTCAGATATGAACCTTTCCCACTCCTGAAAAGACGAAGGAAGTGATTGTAATTCTGCACCAAAACCGAATATACGCTGGCAATTCTCTATAATCAGTTCGCCTTCAGATAAACGACTTATTAGCTTCGAAATATGATTGCCAAAGGTTTGAACGGGGCGGTGCACAATTTGCTGAAGAGGATTTTCGTAATGATCTTGCACCAAATCAGTATTCCAAAAATCGTCACGCAGATCATTCATTATTGCAAATATTGTCTTTGAATCATCGGTCTGTATAAATGGATCATCCTGATACATCCACCTTTGTATTTGCATGAAACGATCCATATTTTCAGGGCTGACATCTCGATGCATGAATACCGCCTGATGGTCTCCGAGTAATGTATTAATCAGTTGATGGGAATATGCCTTTAAGAGAGGTATATCTTCGTTCAAACGCTGCTTAGCAAGGTTGACATCATCAGCCGCGATATAACACCGAATGCGACTGACAGCAGCATACATCGCCCGTATAAGACTATGCCGAGCAAGTTGTAACTGGTTGTCTGAATCCTCATTCTTTACGTAATTCTGAAAATCTAAGAGAAAGTTTTCTCGTGCCTCAAATAACCCATCCACAGCACTTCTAATCGAATGATCTCGGTAAGAAGCATTTTCACTTTCAAAAACATCACGGGCTGTTTGTAAAGCACGTTTAAAGCTAACATCGCGATCCCGATTGAACTCTATGTGTATCTGTTGGCTTAAGTGATTAACCTCACTACTAAGCTTATCTAATCTTTTAATTGTCGTATAAAAGGTTGCTGCCGACAAACCAAGATTAAGAACCTGCCCGGTCGCCATAAAACTTGATAAAAGTGTCAAATGATTAATTTGGTGGTTAACACCAACAATCTGATCTGCAACGTATGCTACCTGTTGCCCAACTGCATTAATAGCGCCACGCGTCATCCTACCATCCCACAACGTAACAGCACTGCGCCCTGCGGACATTAACACACCAAACGGAGATGGTATGTTGGAACCCATGTTGAACACTTTGTTAATTGTAGAACCATCTCGCAACCAAGCGACTACTTGCCTTGAACCACTTTTGACAATAACGCCGCCGACACGCTTGAGTACACCGGTTGCCAATCCGTTTTCAATCCACTTTGGAACTTCAAACAAAACTTCAAGATTACTCATCTAATAGTTACTCCTCATCGGGGATAAGAATCGCTCGTATCATCCACACAATTTATGCTTAACTATTAGCATAATCCCTATATATAACTATTACTCACAAAGATGTTTCAATCCTAATATCCTTTTATCAATTTATTCCAACTTGTAACCCACGCCCCACACCGTTTCGATCTGTGGGCGCATCCCTTCCAGCTTATGCCGCAGGTGTGCCACATGCACATCAACCGTGCGCGTCTCTCCGGCGAAGTCGAAGCCCCACACCACATCCAACAACTTCTCGCGGCTGAAAACGATGCCGGGGTTTTCGGCCAATGCCAGCAGCAGATCAAACTCTTTCATGCGCAAATCAACCGATCGCTCATCGACCGTTGCCACCCGCCGCTGTGGATAAATGCTCAGGTTATCCATGACAATCGGCGCATCGGACGACTCGGCAGCGGCAGCAGGCTTCTTATCGCTGCGGCGCAGGATAGCCTTAATCCGCGCCACCAATTCACGGGGATTAAACGGCTTGGTCATATAATCATCCGCGCCCAGTTCCAAGCCCACGATCTTATCTATGTCGTCATTACGGGCGGTCAGCATGATAATCGGAATATCCGATTGCGCCCGCACGCGGCGGCAGACTTCCCAGCCGTCCAGACCGGGCAGCATCAAATCCAGCACCACCAGCGCCGGTTTCTCGCTGAGGATGCGCTGGAGGGCAACCGCACCATCGTTCGCGCTAGAGGTTTTCCAACCTTC
>JBBSBS010000228.1:0-10011 GCA_038251045.1 Aggregatilineales bacterium
CGACGAAGCATATACAGGCTGGCAGGAAGGACGATTGACGCAAGAGGATGCAGCCCGGCTGCTCGGGGTGTGTGACCGCACCTTTCGGCGGCAGATTGGCCGTTATGAGACCGATGGAATGGATGGGCTGATCGACAAGCGAATGGCGCAACTCTCCCACAAGCGAGCACCCGTTGACGAAGTGCTGGGGCTGGTAGACCTTTACCGCAATGACTACCGGGGCTGGAACGTCAAACACTTCCACGCCTGGTATGCCCGCGAACACGGCGGACAGCGCGGCTATACCTGGGTCAAGAACCGATTGCAGCAAGCAGGTGTTGTCATCCGCGCCAAGGCGCGCGGCAAGCACCGCAAGAAACGTGATCGTGAGCCGTTACCCGGCATGATGGTGCATCAGGATGCCAGCAGCCATGCATGGATAGCCGGGCATCGCTGGGATTTGGTGGTCACCTTGGATGATGCCACAGGAGAACACCTGTCGATGTTCTTCTGTGATGAGGAAGGCACAGCGTCAAGCCTCCACGGCATCGGCCAGACGATCGCCTGTCATGGCCTATTCAGCACGTTCTATACCGACCGGGGCAGTCATTACTTTTACACTCCAGTGGCAGGGGGCAAGGTAGACAAGACTCAATTAACCCAAGTGGGACGTGCTCTCAAACAGCTGGGTATCGAACATATTGCCGCCTACTCGCCTGAAGCCCGCGGCCGTTCAGAACGCGCCTTCAAGACACACCAGGGACGCCTGCCCCAGGAACTGGCCAAGGCAGGCGTAACCTGTATGGCCAGTGCGAACCGATATCTGGATCAGGTCTACATGGCACGGCACAATGCCGAGTTCGCAGTACCAGCCACATCAGAAGGCACGGCATTCATCCCCTATATTGGCGGGCGTTTGCCGGACATGCTGTGCGAACAACATGAACGCATTGTGGGTAACGATAATTGCGTGAGCTTTGATGGGATGAAATTGCAGATCCCTGCCGATGGTGCCCGGCATCATTACGTTAAGGTGAGAGTGCGAGTGCATTGCTACGTAGATGGGACGCTGGCTGTATTCCACGGGCCGCGCAAACTGGCAGGGTATGATGTGCAGGGAAACTTGCCGCAACAGAAGATGAAACAAGCTGCCTGATGTGTCCGCCAGGCGGCTGGCCGTAACGGCAAATTGGTTCTTGTTGTTACGGTTTACAAAGCGGACAGTTCATGTGCTACAAAACCGGACATTTCTATTTGCTCGCAACACTGGATTTTCCTGCCAGAAAATATGCCATATCCTGAACCTAGAACCTCGTTGAGTAGCTTTTCAGAAATATCTTTCGCCTTTTTTTCCTGGATTTCTATCACGCGGATTGCATCAACCGAAAAGCTGCGAAGGCCATTTCTAAGATGGCACCAAGCATCCAGATACCAGTTTCCCCGATAATTGATAAGGCGTTGCGGAGAAACTTCTCTTTGAGAGGTTTGATTCGATCCACGTGCGTAATAATCGATGTGGAGTCTTTTGCGCTTCAATAGAGCTGAGCCTATGGCTTCAAAATGTCCCAAGCGCACATGGCGTACGTTCATCATTTCGATTCGAACGCGTTTTTGAATTTCTTCTACTGGATTGTCGGTAGCACTGAGCAGTGTGGTTAGACGTGAAAGAAGGGGTTTGATATGTGACCCCAACAATCCGTCAGTATCAAGATTTGAAAGCAAATGGTGCATAGTGAGCAAGGCGTGGATTTCTTCTGCTGAGAACCACAGGCCAGGTAGTTCAAATTGAGATGATTGGCCTTGATTTTCGTACCGATAGCCGCCTAAGTCTTTATCAAAAACAATAGGAACTTGCATTCGGTCGCGCATCAGTGATAAATCTCTTTTGAGCGTGGAGATAGAAACTTCCAGCCTTTCCCGCAACTGCGTGATCGTTACCATACGATGCTCAGTGAGCATCTGCTTGATTATGTATATGCGTTCATTCATGCTCATATGTTTTTTCGATTACAGGCTCGTTCGGTGAGCCTGCAGTGTGGCAGACTGTGCGGTATGGCTCAACAGGTCTGAATAACAGGAGCGTCATATGGCATTTAATGATGAGAAACTTAGTCAATTCTTTTATCGTGCATCTGGCTATTGCCATATTCTTGTGCCTTCAGCTGCAATGAAGCCGGTAATGTGCGGCGGTGCCTGTAAGCAGGATGTAGGAGCATGAATCTCGACTATGCCACCCTCGACAAACTGCGCCAGAGTCATCCGGCATGGAAGCTGTTGTGTTCGGATCATGCGCCGTTGGTAGCAAGCTTTCTACAGCGCGTGTTTATCGTACCCAACCTGCGACAGATGGCGCAGGCTGATTTAGCGGAAGCACTGGAGGACGAATTGTTTTCATTGCGCGAGCGTTTGGGTGGAGAAGCCTTTCCCAAGCCAGCACTTTATTACTTGAACGATTGGGCGAGTACAGAAAAGGGATGGCTACGCAAGTTCTATCGCCAGGATTCTGATGAACCACATTTTGACCTAACTCCAGCCACCGAGAAGGCGATTGCATGGTTAACGTCGCTTACCGAACGCAGTTTTGTTGGAACAGAATCGCGCCTGCTTATGTTGTTCGATCTGCTCAAGCAAATGAGCGAAGGCAGTGAGACTGACCCACAGGTACGCATAGCAGAATTGCACAAGCGCAGAGATGAAATCGATACGGAGATCGCATCTATTCTCGGCGGTGATATTCCGTTGTTGGGCGATACAGCACTGAAAGACCGATTCCAGCAGTTCATGGTTATGGCTCGCGATTTGCTTACCGACTTTCGAGAAGTGGAACATAATTTTCGAAGACTCGACCGGCGCGTTCGTGAGCGCATCGCGCTATGGGAAGGCTCAAAAGGTGCACTGCTGGAAGAAATTATGGGTGAGCGGGATTCAATAGCTGATTCCGACCAAGGTCGAAGCTTTCGCGCATTTTGGGAGTTTCTGATGTCCAGCAGCCGACAGGAAGAACTATCGGTTTTGCTAGAACATATTTTGACCTTGCCTCCAGTCATTGAACTTAATCCCGATGCCAGAACTAGTCGGGTTCATTACGACTGGCTGGAAGCCGGAGAGCACACACAGCGCACGGTTGCCCAACTCTCTCAGCAGTTACGACGATTTCTGGATGACCAGGCTTGGCTGGAAAATCGTCGTATCATGGACATCCTGCACGGCATTGAGACAAAAGTGCTGGCGCTAAGGGACTCACCTCCGCCTGGTGAGCTGATGAGCATTGCGAACACCGCTGCTGAAATCGAGTTGCCGATGGAACGCCCGCTTTACATCCCGGCTATAAAACCGTTGATTTCCGATATCGATCTGGAGTCAGGAGACATTGAAATTGATGCGTCAGTGCTGTACTCACAGGTCGTAATCGACAATACACAGTTGATGCGGCACATTCGGAATGCCTTGCAGGACCGTTCGCAAATCACTCTGCGTGAGCTCTGCGAGATGCAGCCGCTGCAACACGGATTGGCAGAGCTTGTTGCGTACTTGCACCTAGCGGGTAGCACCTTCAAGACGGTTGTGGATGAAGACGTGGCCGATGAAATTGTTTGGCAGGGTGCAGGGAGAGATGGCCTGGTACATATGAAGCAGGCGCGTCTACCGCGAGTGATCTTTGTGAGGTGACGAGATGGCAGAGCAAGAATTGGAAAGCGCTTCAGCAACGGATGACTTATCGATCTTGGTCATCACTTTACTTAAAGGCGTGATCTATAAAGAAAATGACGCCAAAGTTTGGAGTGCATTGACCAACCTGCAAGCCAGAATGCGTGACTACGTGATGGTGCTTGGCCTGGAATTGGTGCTAGACGAAGCCGAGGGCTATGCATTTTTGCGTTCGCGCCCAGAAGAGAAGAATGATGCATCTTCAAAGATTCCGCGATTGGTTGCGAGGCGTCCGTTGTCGTTTCCGGTAAGTTTGCTGCTAGCGCTATTACGCAAGAAGCTGGCAGAGTTCGACGCGAGCGGTGGCGACACAAGGCTCGTATTGAGTCGTGACCAGATCGTCGAGCTCATTCGTGTATTCCTGCCTGAAGGTAGCAATGAGACCAAGTTAATTGATCAAGTCGAGACCAATCTGAACAAGATCGTGGAGTTGGGGTTTCTGCGGCGCATGAAAGCGGACAACACTAATCAGGCTAGCCGGACTGCGTCGTTCGAAGTGTGCCGCATTCTCAAGGCGTTCGTGGATGCACAGTGGCTGGCTGATTTTGACGCACGTCTGGAGATATATCAGGAACAGCTTGGTATGAACCCAGGAGGAGTGGCTGATGAATGATGTAGAGAACTTAGGTCTTGATTTCGCGGCTGACGATGCGCTATCTGGCTTTAGATTGCACCGTTTGGAAGTTTTCAACTGGGGTACTTTCGATGGGCGTGTGTGGGTACTAAATCCAAGCGGCAAGAATGCCTTGCTTACTGGCGACATTGGATCAGGAAAATCGACGTTAGTTGACGCGGTCACTACTCTGCTGGTGCCCGCGCATCGAATCGCCTACAACAAGGCAGCTGGCGCAGATAGCAAGGAGCGTACGCTAAGATCCTATGTACTCGGGCATTACAAGTCCGAGCGAAATGAGATGTCTGGTACCGCCAGACCCGTGGCGCTGCGCGACCACAACAGCTACTCGGTGATCCTTGGGGTTTTTCATAACGCAGGGTACGACCAGACGGTGACACTGGCTCAGGTATTTTGGATGAAAGATGCACAGGGGCAGCCCGCCCGTTTCTTTGTTGGTGCGGAACGCGCTTTGTCGATTGCGACTGACTTCGCGCACTTCGGCTCAGACATCGCTCAACTTCGGAAGAAATTGCGCGGGATGGGCGTAGAGATTTTTGACAGCTTTCCTCCATATGGCGCCTGGCTCCGTCGTCGCTTTGGTATCGATAACGAACAGGCTCTCGAGCTGTTTCATCAAACTGTGTCGATGAAGTCGGTGGGAAACCTTACTGATTTTGTACGCAGCCATATGCTTGAGCCTTTTGATGTCGCGCCACGCATAACAGCTTTGATTGGACACTTTGATGACCTGAGTCGGGCACATGAAGCCGTATTGAAAGCTAAGCGGCAAGTGGAGTTGCTTTCCCCGCTGGTGGCGGACTGTGAGCGTCATAATTCACTCGCCTCTCAAGTAGCGGGTCTCCTCGCCTGCCGCGAGTCGCTTAGACCCTACTTTGCTAGCCTAAAATTTGGATTGCTGGAGAAACGGATAGTTGGCCTTGCCGATGAATGGGTGCGGCAAAATACCCAAGTTAGGCGTCTAGAGGAGAGACGTGACGCACAGCGAGTTATTGAATCTGAGCTTAAGAAAAACATTGCCGAGAACGGCGGCGACCGTATAGAACGTTTAGAAGCCGACATTCGTGGCAAAGATGCAGAGCGGGAAAAACGTCAGGAGAAAGCTCAACGTTATGAAAAGCTGGTTCGTGCAGTTAGTGAAGTTCCTGCCGAAAC
Source organism: Aggregatilineales bacterium (assembly GCA_038251045.1). Lineage (GTDB taxonomy): Bacteria > Chloroflexota > Anaerolineae > Aggregatilineales > Phototrophicaceae > CFX2. The sequence goes on from JBBSBS010000228.1 coordinate 5,477, forward strand.
TGAGGCTGCTTTCATTGGATTGCGTGGTCGCTTTGCAAAACTAAGTGAGGAGTCAAAAACGCGTGAAGCGGAGCTACAAAACGAACTAACAGAACACAGTGTCAACATGCATCAGGATAAGCAGGAGCACGAAGAAATATCCAACGAGATTAGTAGTCTGAAAGCTCGGCGCAGCAACATACCCGCTGAACAAATAGTCATGCGTTCTGCCTTGTGTCACGCTTTAAATTTATCCGTAGAGGATATGCCCTTTGCCGGTGAGCTACTGCAAGTGCGAGAAGATGAACGCGACTGGGAAGGAGCCGCTGAACGGTTATTGCGAAGCTTTGGGTTGTCGCTGTTAGTGCCGGATGATTATTATGAAAAAGTGATAGCTTGGGTCGACAGTACACATCTAAGAGGACGTTTGATCTATTTTCGGGTACGCCAGAGTTCCCGTGGCGAACTGCCTAATCTGCATCGTGATTCCTTGGCTCGCAAGTTGGCAGTGAAACCAGACTCCCCTTTTTACGATTGGCTAGAGCGAGAATCGGCTAACCGTTTTGACGTGGCCTGCTGTGCGACACAGGAGCAGTTTCGTCGTGAAACTCGCGCTATCACACGTGCTGGGCAGATCAAATCTCCTGGCGAACGCCACGAGAAAGACGACCGTCACCGGCTTGATGACCGTAGTCGCTACGTACTAGGATGGACCAATACTGAAAAGATCGCCGCACTAGAAGCCAAAGCAAGGAAGTTGGAGGATCAACTGGGCAAATTGGGCGTTCTCATTGGTAATATCCTAACCAACCAAAGCACTCTCAAGGATTACCTAACGGCATTATCGAAACTCGATGAGTACGTTGATTTTCGAGAACTTGACTGGCAGTCGCTTGCCACGGAAGTGGCGAAGTTGCAGGATGAAAAGCAAAAGCTGGAATCTGCTTCCGATGTGCTTAAGCAACTAACCGAACGGCAGAAAGAGGTTGTCGCAGAATTAAATGACATAGAAGCTCTGCTGGAGGACCACAAGGACAAGCGATCTAAAAACGAGCAGAAAAAGATTGATGCCGAGGCCATGTGCGTTCAAATGAAAGCGGTACTGGATGAATCTACCTACACAACTCACTCTTTGTGCTTTGAGAGACTCGAGACAGTGCGTAATACGGCGCTGGGTGAGCATCAACTCACGGTTGAATCCTGCGACAGTCGGGAGCGAGAAATGCGCGTATGGTTACAGGCCAAGATTGATGCTGAGGATCTTAAGCTTAAGAGGCTGCGCGATAAGATTATTGATGCGATGCGTGCTTACTGCACTGCCTTTCCGCTCGATACACAGGAAGTAGATGTATCCATTGAGGCTGTCAATGAGTATCGGGGGATGCTGGGTAAATTACAGGCAGACGATTTACCTCGATTTGAAGAACGATTTAAGAAGCTGCTCAACGAAAACACTATTAACGAGATTGCCAACTTCAACTCACAACTTGCCCGCGAACGCGAAACCATTAAAGAACGGATTACACTAATTAACCAGTCACTCACGCAGATCGACTACAACACCGGCCGCTACATCGTGCTGGAAGCACAGCCAACCCCTGATGCAGAAGTTCGTGATTTTCAGACTGAGTTGAAAGCCTGCACCGAAGGGACAATGACTGGTTCGGATGACGTTCAGTATTCTGAAGTCAAGTTTTTGCAGGTCAGGCGCATTATTGAGCGATTTCGTGGCCGAGATGAGAAGTCCGAGGAAGATCGACGCTGGGCAACCAAGGTGACCGATGTACGTAACTGGTTTGTGTTTGCTGCCAGCGAGCGCTGGCGTGAGGATGACACTGAGCACGAACATTACTCTGATTCAGGCGGTAAGTCGGGAGGGCAAAAAGAAAAGCTGGCCTACACTATTCTGGCTGCGAGCTTAGCCTATCAATTCGGTCTTGAATGGGGTGCTGTGCGCTCGCGTTCCTTTCGCTTTGTGGTGATCGATGAAGCCTTTGGGCGTGGATCGGACGAATCGGCACAGTATGGCCTGCGGCTGTTTGCTCAACTCAACCTGCAGCTTTTGATTGTGACGCCTTTGCAGAAGATTCACATTATCGAGCCCTTCGTTTCCAGCGTAGGATTTGTCCTGAACGAAGAAGGTCAAGCATCCAAACTGCGTAATCTTTCTATTGAGGAATACCACGCAGAGAAGGTGAGGATGAACGGATGACCTGGACAAGGCAGATTGACCTGCGTGCACAGGTGCAAAAGCTTTGGGACCGTGGGGAACTACTGGCCAGTTATGTTACTGGCCAACCGCTATTCCCCCAGCGTTTGGGTCTCAAGGTACCCACATCGGCTGAGATGACCGACCGCTTTGACGAGGTGCGATCCTGGATTGGAGATATCAAGGCGACATCACGTTGTCGTGTGGAGATGCGGGAATTCAAGCACCGGGTGTTCGGTGCAAACTCCATTCCCGCAGAAGTATGGATAGATAATTTAGACGACGCTGTAGCCTTCATCGGCAAACGGAGGGAATTTGCCCTTTTTATTTCATTGATCGAAGTGACGAACAAGCGCCAGCCCAAATTGCTAGGCTGGTTAGCAAAACGGCCACTACGTGGGCTGGAGCTTATTGATGAGTGGAGTCGACTTCTGGACGTCGTTGCTTGGCTGCAAACCCATCCCAGACCTGGAATGTACATCAGACAGGTTGATATTCCGGGAGTGGATAGCAAGTTTATCGAAGCACATCGCGGTGTGTTCAAAGAGTTGTTTGATCTTGCGTTACCACCTGAAGCAATTAATACAACAGCATCTGGAGTTAACCAATTTGCAACCCGCTACGGGTTTCGCGACAAACCTATGCGTATACGTTTTCGCGTTCTTGATCCAGATCGGAAACTAATTCCGGACGTCCTTGAAGTGGACATTACCCTTGATGCTGATAGTTTTTCTCGACTTAATCCAGATGTCGAAAATATTTTTATCACAGAGAATGAGATTAATTTTTTGGCCTTTCCGCAGGTTAAGAATAGCTTGGTAATTTTTGGTGAGGGGTACGGTTTCGAGATGTTGAGTGCGGCTAAATGGCTTGCGCGCTGCCGCATTTATTATTGGGGCGATATTGACACTCACGGTTTTGCGATTCTCGATCAGCTACGTAACAGATTCGATCACGTGGAGTCGCTTTTAATGAATCGAAAGACGTTGCTGGAATTTAAAACGCTATGGGGCCAGGAGCCGAAGCAGACGGTACGTGATCTGCCCAGGCTAAATTCTGATGAAAGGAACCTCTATGATGATTTACGAGATAATCGAATACGCAAGAATCTGCGCCTGGAGCAAGAAGGAATCAGTTTCGGATGGATCCAGTCCACGCTAGATGGTCTCCAGTCGGGCTGGATGAGGCTGGATCGTTGAAAGGAAACCTTGGGGGTATGGCAATAAATACTCTGAGTTCGCTATCTGCAAGCGTTGTTAGGTTTTGCACTAAATCAATTCTAGCCTGTTTTACTATCCACGATTCAACTAAACTGTGGTTTCTAAGAGCTTTTGAATCTGCTGTGGGCTGAGGTTACAGTAATGGGCATTGACGAAAATATATTTTGTTACGAATAACAACTATCGGTACTGTTACTGTAACAATACTGTAACTGCAACAGCCGTAACAATATCGGTAACAAAGTTCGGCTAGCTACTATCACAACTGAATGGGAATTTAGTGCCAATATTTGTAGATTAACAGGCTGATCAACGGAAATTTTTAAAAATTGTTTGCTCGGAACTAGTTGACAAGCTTCATGACCTAATTTGATCAAAGGATGGTTGAATGAAATTGACTCTGGATGATTATCAGCGAGCTGCATTTGAAACAGATGTTTTGAATGATAATAAGGAAGACGTAAGTCTCCCATTACTTGGACTGTTCGGCGAAGCTGGTGGCCTACTAAGTGCTCTGAAAAAGCATCAACGTGATGGAGCGGCCTTCTCAAATTATGAGGCAGTTATAACTGAGGAATTGGGTGATTGTCTATGGTACCTAGCGAATATCTGTTCACGCACAAACATTCGCTTTAATGATCTTGGATTTTCGATCTCACGAAAGAAACAGTCAAAAACGAGCAAAAAGTCTCGCATTTTAGATTTTAATGACTTACAAGCCATTTCAGCAGCAAACAGCATCGCAAAAAATCTAACGGATCGAAAAGTGTTACTTATTTTGGGGGCAAATGTTGGGAATGTCCTTGGTCTAGCAAATGAGGGGAAATCATCCTCAGATTTTCGAGGAGCGCTACAAGAAGTGCTACACGCAATCGCTGCGGCTGCCGCACAGGCAAAGGTTTCGTTATCAATTGCTGCTGAAATGAATATTACAAAAATACAAAGTCGATGGCCCAAAAAACAGATATACCTTCCCTTGTTAGATGAAAGTGCATTGCCATATGAACAACTACCCAGAAAAATTGAAATTACGTTCATTGAACGAAAGTCGGGTGGGAAGAGAAAATACGTTGTTCAACAATGCAAGGGATTAAATATCGGTGACCGACTTACGGACAATAATGTGA
>JBBSBS010000229.1:0-9961 GCA_038251045.1 Aggregatilineales bacterium
ATCAGCCGCCTTCACTATGCCGCTTGTCTCTTTGGACAGCTTAAGATGCAGGCTCAAAACATCCACCTGCTCGAAAAACATCTGTTGACTGCTGGCTGCTTCGTAACCATCCGCCGCTGCCCGTGTCAACGACCCCTCCCGTCCCCAGACCAGCACCCGCATCCCGAACGCCCGACCATAACCCGCCACCACCGTGCCAATTCTGCCGTAGCCGAAGATGCCCAACGTCCGCCCATGCAGCCCTGTCCCCAACGGCAGCTTACTTTGCCAGCCGCCGCCCTTCATGCTGGCTGCTTCCTGTGGAATATGACGTGTCGCTGCCAAGACCAACGCCCACGTTAGTTCGGCTGTGGCTGTTGATGATCCCACACCGCTGGTCACCACCACCCCGTGCCGTGTACAGGCCGCCAAATCCAGATGTGGCATCCCCCTGCCGGTTTGTGCAATCACTTTTAGATTCGGCAGCCGTGCCAACAACGCCTCGTTGATCACCGTTCGCTCTCGGATCAGCACCAGGGCTTCAGCATCCTGAAAACGCTCTGCCAGCACATCAACATCGGTCACGGTATCGTGGTAAACCGTCACATCATGGCCTGCCAGCTTACTAAAACAGTCTAAACGCCGTACTGCATCCTGATAATCATCCGGAATAACGATCTTCATAAATCCCCTGTTCTACGGATGTGGTATCGTCCCACCGGCTGATGGCAGGTAGAAAAAGGCAATCGCCACGATGATATACACCGCCAGTAACATCGCCCCTTCCAACCAGTTCGACTCGCCATCCAACGACACGAAGGCCGTCACCAGCACCGCCGCAAATATCGCGATCAGCTCAAAGCTGCTGAAGACCAGCAGTAACGGCTGTCCGGTCATCATCAATGTAATGAACACCAACACCGGCGCAACAAATAAGGCCACCTGCAAGCTCGACCCAACCGATACCGCCAGACTCAATTCCATCTTGTTCTTCAAGGCAACCTGTACTGCCACCAGATGCTCGGCAACATTGCCCACCAACGGAATGACGATGATACCGATGAAGAACTCGCTCAAGCCAAAGGTTGCCGTCACATGCTCAACCGCACCAACCAGCGCCTCACTCAAAAACACGATGCCAATCGTCGTCACGATCAACACAATCGCCGATGTACGGATGCTCCACTTGGAGTCATGTGGCACAGCTTCCCGTGAAACTGCATCAGATGGTTCGTCACCTTTATTGCTAAACGAATAGAGGAGACTCAACACATACAGGATAATCATCACCAATGCCACGCCTTCGCTCAGGCCGAACTCCGCCGCTTTGTTATTGCTGATGGCAGCATCGAACAGTGACGGAATCGCCAGTGCCACCACCGCCAGAATCAGCAGAGTCGCATTCAAACCAGCCGTCCGTGCATCAAACTTTTGCCGACCATGTTTCAGGCCGCCCAACACCAGACTTAAACCCATCACCAGCAGCAGGTTGCCAATGATCGAACCGACAATCGAAGCCTTGACCAGATCTAGCAATCCGGCTTGAATCGCCAGAATGGTGATAATCAGTTCAGCCGCATTTCCCAATGTGGCATTCAACAGGCCGCCGATCTTCGGCCCGGTATGATGGGCTATCTCTTCGGTCGCCTCGCCGATCAAATCCGCCAGTGGAATAATCCCCAACGCCGCCAGAATGAAGATGATAATCGGATCCGCATTCAGCACTTTTGCGATCAAGGCAATCGGGACAAAAATCAACATCCCTTTTAGTAAACGATCTATAGACACAATGCTTCCCCCCATATTTAATTTCGCCCGAATGGCTGCAAGTATGAATTGAATGGTACATCACCGCAAGTGTGGAATAGTATCGGTCAGTCAGGTTTTTGCAACCACTCAAAAAAGGGGGTTTATCGTCAGCGTGCCCCACGCATCCGTGGATCAAGAATGTCGCGCAGCCCATCACCGAGCAGGTTAAAACCCATCACACCCAGCATGATGGCTAAACCGGGAAAAATAATCAACCACGGTGCTTTTTCGGCAATGGCACGGTTTTCACTGAGCATCAAACCCCACGAAGCGGCTGGTGGTTGTGTTCCTAATCCCAGAAAGCTCAGGCTGGCCTCAGTCAACAGCGACCACGACAACGCCAGACTCATCTGCACGATCAACGGCGCAAGGATATTCGGGAAAATATGGCGAAACAGTATCCGTGCTGGACTCGTACCGAGGCATCGTGCAGCCAGCACATAATCCTGCTGTTTGACCGCCAGCACTGGCCCCCGCGCCACCCGTGCGAAAATCGGTGTATACACCACGGCAATCGCCAGCGCCGTTTGCGTCAATCCGGTTCCCATCACCGTGACGACCACCAATGCCAACAGCAGCGCCGGAAATGCAAAGAAAATATCCATGACGCGCATAATCCCGTTATCGACGCGACCACCGGCAAAACCGGAAATCATACCGAGGCTGATGCCGACTGCACTTGCCAGTGACACTGAAATCAGCGCTACCTTCAAGGAATTGGCCGCCCCTTCCATGACGCGGCTGGTGACATCCCGCCCGAACAGGTCAGTACCCATGAGGTAAGTTGCGCTTGGCCCTTGCAGACGATCCCGCACATGCTGTTCGACCGGTGGAAAAGGAGTCAGCCCTAGTACCCCCATCACGGCGATCACAAAAAATAGGATGACGACCACCAGCCCAACCGCACCACTGAGGTTAGAGAACAACCGGCGCATTAAGCCCGGTGACGATGGCATGACTTCAGCTTCAATTGTTTTTATCATACGAAATACGGGGATCAATAAATGCGTAAACCATATCCACTAACAGATTAATGACGACGAAATTGAGGGCAATAAATAAGACCGCGCCCTGCACCAGCGCATATTCACGCTGCGAAATCGAGTTCACCAACAAGCGCCCCAAACCGGGCAAGGCATACAACTGCTCGACGATAAACGTGCCGCCCAGCAGATAACCCATTTCGATACCGATCAGGGTCACGACTGGAATGAGCGCATTCCGCAAGGCATGGTTGGTGATGACGCTGCTTTCGGGCAGCCCTTTACTGCGGGCTGTACGCACGTAATCTTCGCGCAGAACTTCCAACATCGAAGAACGTGTCATGCGCATTACCGAGGCCGAAAAGGCAAAGCCCAGCGTGACTGCCGGAAAGAAAAGCTGCTGTAAATTGCGCGACGGGTCTTCGGTAAAGCTGACATAATCACCCGAATTGGGCAGGGTATGAAAAACCACCGACAGCACAAAAATGATCAGTGTCCCGACCAGAAAACTGGGCATGGATAAGCCGACCAACGCGAATAAACGGGCGAATAAATCCAGAATGGAATTGTGATAAATGGCGGAAAGCAAACCCAACGGAATCCCGACTACCAGCGCAATCACCACCGCCATCAAGGCCAGTTCGAGCGTCAACGGGAAGCGCTCGATAATCAGATCGAGCACCGGTTTGCCATGACGGATTGAAAAGCCGAGGTTGCCCTTCGCGGCTTCACCGATCCAGTAAAAATACTGCTCGACAGCCGGACGATCTAAGCCGTAGTAACTTTCCAAGGCGGCGCGTTGATTCTGGGTCAACATACCGGCCTCCGTACCCAGTGTTGCCGTGATGGCATCACCGGGTATGAGGCGAATGGCAATGAAGATCAGGAGTGAAATCCCGAGGAAGGTCGGCAGGGCTGCAAGCAGCCGCTGCAAGAAATAGCGAAACATGGCTAAATGATCTGTGGGGCATACACCCCACAGATTTTACACAGGGTCATTAACTGCCCTTGCCGTCTAACTTCACATGGGCGAAAGAATAGAGCGTCGAAGAAGGATTGGGTACGAATCCGGTGACATACGGTTGTTGAGCACTGTATTCAAAACCGTTGTACAGCCAGATCCACGGTGAAACCTCAACCAGATGCTTCTGGAATTCAGCGAAAATTTCATAGCGTTTGGCAGGGTCGGTTTCGGCGCGTCCCTTTGCCATCAGGTCATCCAGCGTGGGGTCGATATAGTTGGTGACCTTCTGCAAGTTACCGGCACTCGTCCAGTAACGGGCATACATGGTATAGGGATCAGGACGACCACCATTGAGCGCTACAGCGGCATCAAAGTCACCCGCCAACCAGCGATCAATATAGGTGCTCAGTTCGAGCGATTCAATCTCGACTGTGATACCGACTTCAGCCAACTGTGCCTGAATGCTCTGGGCTTCGGAAAGAGCGGTTGGGGGTTCGGCGCTGGCGGCAATCACCTTAATGGTGAAGCCATCCGGCACACCCGCCGCTGCCAACAGTTCCTTGGCCTTGGCAACATCTTTGGTGTAGCAGGCATATTGATCCAGCGGGACGGCAAAGGCCGGAGCCGTCACCGGGCCAGTCACCGTACCGAAACCGAGTGAGGCGGTGTCCAGCACTTCTTGACGGTCAATGGCGCAGGACATGGCCTGACGGACTTCTACTTTGTCCATCGGCGCACGGCTGGGGTTCAACTGGAAAACATGGTAAGCAATCGAGGGAACCTTGTTCAATACCACCGTTGAATCGTCAACCAGAAGGGTGGCGACCAGCGGATCATTGAGGAGGGCGAAATCAATCTGACCGGCGCGGAGAGCAGCCAGAATAGATGTTTCGTCAGGGATGATACGGATTTCGATACCATCAACGAAGGGACCGTCACCCCACCAAGCGGTGTTGGCGCTCAAAATGGTCTTTTCGTCAGGAACCCAGCTATCCAGCTTAAAGGGGCCGGTACCGTTGGCGGTGGCGGCAAATTCACCACTGGCGGCGGCTTCCGACGACACGATAGCCGAATTCAAACTGGTGAAAGCTGCCAGCAGCGGTACATCAGCAATCGACAGATTCAAGACAACGGTGAAATCATCCGGTGTCTCAACCGATTCGATGCTGGTGAAGTTAGCACGGGCGGCTGCACCGGTGGCTTCGTTCAGAATACGTTCAATCGAGGCTTTGACATCTTCGGATGTAAAGGCCGAACCATCGTGGAAGGTCACACCCTGACGCAAGGTGAAGGTCAGCGTCTTGGCATCGTCCGAGAACTTCCAGCTTTCAGCCAGCGCCGGAATGATGTTCAGGTCTGCGTCCAGCGTAACCAGTGGTTCATAAATGAGTTCCAGCAAGCGGAACGACGCAAAAGCCGTCTGGGTATGGGGGTCAAGACCAGTGGTATCGGCAGCGCGTGCCATAACCAGTGTGTTGTTACCACCCTGAGCTAAGGCTGGCACAACCGAAACCAGCGCCACCAACATCATCATTAAAACAATACGTATAGATTTTTGCATACTGCAACTCCCTTTGGCAAAAAATAACCAATCGATTTTGAAATAGGGTCGCCCCTAGGTCATCACTTTACTATTGCGTAACATTGCGTAACTGCTTCCAGTATATCAACTCGCTGACATCCGGCAAAACATAGCCGGGAATCGCACCGATTTGTTGATACCCCTGCCGTTGATAAAAACGCTGGGCATCGACATTAAAATCCGAAACGAGCAGCATGAGATCGCTCTTGAGGTCCAGCGCTGCCTGTTCAGCCGCCGTCAACAATGCCGCGCCGATACCCGCACGGGCTAAGTCGGGCTTCACGCCGATCAGCCGCAGGTAAACCGTCCGCCCGAAGCCACCCTTCGGCAAACACCACGCAAAGCCGCAGGCCGGATTTTGATCACCGGAATCCGCCACCAACATAATATCGTGCTGCGCCAGTGCGGTTTCATACTGCTGACGCGCCCGCTCGATTGTTAAATGATAACGCTGCATGAGGGGTGTTTCCACCATCCACGCGGCAACAATCGGAATGTCCTCTACAGTCATGGGGCGAACACGGATTGCATCCATCCATCAGATGCTACCCGATTACGGGAGAATTCGCATTTTCTGGCTATATCCACTTGGGGCTAACACCACGTCCGGCGACTCAAATCGGCATAATTATGACCGGGTGTAATTTGCCCCAGAACCACCGGATAGTGTGCGCCTGTCAGTGAGGGCAGGTTGCCGGGACGGGCGTGCCATGTTTCATATGCCAGCAAGGCAAAAACCAGCGCTTCTTTGTTGTCACTATCCAGCCCGACATCTTCATGCGTCATGACCCTAGCAGCAGGCAGCAGGCTTTGCAGCAGGCCAATCAGTGCCGGATTGCGCGCACCACCCCCACCGAGGATCACTTCCTGTACCGGCGCGGGCGCATAGCGGGTATAAGCATCAGCAATAGTGGCGGCAGTCAGTGCCGTAACCGTTGCCACAATGCTGTTGTTATCCAGCCCGCGCGCCCGTCCGGTTTCGATGAGTTCAGCCGACATAACCGCGCCAAACAATTCACGTCCGGTGGTCTTGGGCGGCTTCATTTCATAATAGGGATGGTGGGATAGTGTTTGCAACCAATCTTCGTCAATACGCCCCTGACTGGCTAACAGTCCATCACGATCATACGTTTGTTTGCCGTCAGTCAGAATGGTGACCGTACCGTCGATCAAAGCATTCCCCGGCCCGGTATCGAAGGCCACCGGAACACTGGTCGTATCGGATAACGGCGGCAGGAAGGTCACGTTACCCATGCCACCGATATTTTGAATTGCCCGCCAGTGCTGTGGATGACGAAGCAGCAGCCAATCGGCGTATCCGGTCAGGGGTGCGCCCTGCCCACCTGCGGCGACATCCCGCGTGCGAAAATTGCTGATGGTGGTGATGCCGGTACGTTCGGCAATCAAGGCCGCCTCGGTAATTTGCAGGGTGGCACTGACATTACCGGAAGGTTGTACCATATGCCACACGGTTTGCCCGTGCGAGCCTATTAAGTCAATATCAGCAGGTGACAGTCCGGCTTCCTCAATCACCTTAAGCGCCGCCGCCGCGAACAACTCACCCATATCAAAATTAAGCTGGCAAATCGTATCCACATGACTCTTGGCGGGTAAACAGGCATCCCAGATGCGTGTCTGAAACCCATCAGGATACGCATGGGTAATGGCGCGAACGGTACGAATCTTGAGCAGCGGCGGCTCGCCTTGAATTTCGACCAGCGCCGCGTCGATGGCATCTGCCGAAGTGCCGGACATCAACCCAATAATATACATCTGTGACCGTTAGCCCTTCGTTTATGGTGTAGTACGTCTATTCCGGTTTGCTGCGCCAGAAAGCCAGCACATCGGCGTAAAACTGCGGCGCATAGCTAGGCAGCATCATATAGACGTGACCCCCTCGATAGCGCTTGATTTGTGCATCCGGTATCAGCGAGACAATTTCATCCTGATAACGCGGCGGTACGATTCGATCTTCGGTATTGCTCATGACAAGTGTTGGTATGTCAAGCTGTTTCAATGCGTCGCGCACGTCATAACCCATCAACGCCTGACTTTGCAATTCATAACCGGCCTGCGTCTGCACCAGTCCTTCACGGGATGGATTCGTCCACCACGCGACATCTTCCGGCGCATCACGGAAAACACTTTCGCCCAACAGGTCGATGGCATTGTGGCGGTGCGCAACCTCGGCTGTCAACCCGTATTCGCGCATGATACGCTGCTGATACTGTTCGCTCTCGACTGGATCAGTCGCGTCCGGTGTGCGGGCGGAGGTGATCCCCACGACCAAGCGGTTGATTTTTTGCGGATAGTGGGCTGCCAGCGACAGGGCGATCATACCACCCATCGACAGCCCTAATACATGGGCGCTGCTCATACCCACCTGTTCCATGACTGCCGCCACGTCATCCGCCATATCGGCTAAGGTAGAGGCATCACCCGCCGCAGTCGTCGTCTGCCCCGAACCGCGATTATCAACCGTCAGCAGGCGATAATGCGGACTCAACATCTGGCGCACCGATTGCCCCAACGAGTCGTTACTGTGCGACCCCATGCCGGGGATGTAAACCGCATCCGCGCCTATGCCATCCAGTTCATAATAGAGTGTCGCCGTGCCATGCTGAAAAGTTGGCATGTGAATCCCCGTTTCAATATTTTTACGTGGTCTAATTCTACCCGCTGGCTTGCGGGCAGCAAACCGATTTGGTGCTATACTATCGAAACATTTGAGCTATTGCCGACTCTTAAGGAGATATTGCACGATGACCCATCCATTGGTCGCACAACTTCGTTTCAGCCGCAGCGAATTTCAGCGTGGAATGGTGGGCATCACCGACGAAGAAGCCCGCCGCCGCTTTGTGCCCATGAACTGCATCAGTTGGTTTATCGGGCATCTGGCATATCAGGAAAATACCTACTGGATGAAACGGGCGCAGGGGAAAGATGCCGCGCCGCAATTGGAGGGGCTTGTCGGTTGGGATCAACCCGCCAGCACACCCCCGTTAGCCGATATGCAAGCCGCGTGGCAGGCCGTGACGACAGGGGCAGATGTGTACCTCGACACGCTGACGACTGATATGCTCTCTACGTTTATGATCATCAACGGCAAGCCTCACCGCGAAAGTGTGGGCAGTATGCTGCGGCGCACCACCTATCACTACTGGTATCATCTCGGTGAAGCGCAGGCTGTGCGCCAGATGCTCGGTCACACCAGCCTACCGGATTTCGTCGGTGACATCCACGACGAAGCACCGTATGTGCCGGAGTAAATATGTCCCAGCCTATTGTGCTGATTGGACCGCGTGGCGTTGATCTGGACACGGTCGGGCAGCAGCTTGCCAAACGGTTACACACATCTTTTCGATCCATATATGACTACACAGACGAGGAATGGGCGCGGCTGGGTTATGATGCCTCGGCTGAGATCATGACAACCGCACAGGGGGGTGTATATGCCAGTTATCGGCTGCTTATGCCCATGCGATTGCGTGCGGTCGAAAAGGTGCTATCGGATGTAAAAAGTGGCATCATCGTTTTGCCACCCGAATTCACCATTTATGACGACTTAACTTTACAAATGCAGATGAACGCACTGCTCGCTAACGTGGCAGACGTAATTTTGCTAACGCCCTCGCCCGATGCTCAAGAATCGGCTGTGCTGCTGGATGCAGATTTGAATGATTTCCCTGACTGGAGCAAAGTAAATGCTTATTGGGTACGTAACCCATCCAACAGACGTTTGGCTAAACAGGTAGTGTATACAAAAGATAGAACTGAGCAACAAACACGCGACGAAATTCTGCATCTCAAGCATGACCAAACACCGTCAGAGATCATCCTCATAGGGCCAAAGCTGACGGGCAAAACGACTATCGGGTGTATGTTGGCGGATGCGCTGGGTCTGCGTCAGGTTTCACTAGACAACCTCGGTAGCAAATATTTTGCACAAACGGATTATGACCGCGAAAAAGCTGCAAAAATATTTCGGGATGAAGGTATATTCGGATCACTGCGCTATCGGCAGCCATATGATGCTTACCTGATTGAAAGTGTGCTGCGCGACGAACATCAATGTGTGATTGATTTTGGTGGCGGTCATTCCGTTTACGAGGATGAAACCCAGTTTGGGCGGGTGCAAACCGCCCTAGCTCCTTATCCCAATGTCTTCCTAATCTTGCCCTCGCCTGACGAAGACGAGTCGATCAATATCTTAACACGGCGCTTTGAGGCTGACCTTGCCAGCGAAAAGCAGCTTCACCACCTGCTTATCACACATCCGGCCTATCAAGAGTTTGCGAAAAAGACTGTCTATACCCACGACAAAACAATGGAGCAAATCAGCACGGAGGCCGTTAGTTTATTAAGCGGTTAAAGTCCCGCTACTTTCGCCTTATCCCACAACACATCCATCTCTTCCAAATTGGAGTCGGCGGGAGTCTTGCCCTGTGCTGCCAAGCCATCCTCGACATAACGGAAGCGGCGGTAGAACTTGGCGTTGGTTTGGCGCAGCGCGGTTTCGGGGTCGATCTTCAGCCAGCGCGCCCAATTGGCGATCACAAACAGCAGATCACCGATTTCCTCGGCGCGGTTGTCATCATCAGTGGCGGTTAATACCTCGTCCAATTCCTCGCGCACTTTGTCGAT
>JBBSBS010000230.1:0-9907 GCA_038251045.1 Aggregatilineales bacterium
ATGATGCGCTGGCGGCGCTGCACGAAAGCGGCGGTTTGGTGGCGCGGGCGATTCCGGCTTCATCCGCGCTGCTGGATGTGCAGAAGGGCATCACCGACCTGTACGAAACGTGGAGCGATGATGACATCACGGCACTGGCGACCGCGTCGTTCTTTCAGGATATGGCGCTGGATCGTCGGCGCAAACAGGTGCAGGATTTACGGGCGAGCTTCGGCAAGTGTAAGTCCAGCACACCGTTGGCTGCCGAGAATAATCTGCGCGGGCGCTGGATGCTGCACTGTCAGCACGGCAACATCGAGGTGTATGTCACACTCGCGCCGACTGTGCCGCCGCGTATGCAGACTTTGCAGTTGACGGCTGCCAAACCGTTGAATACGGCGCTGAACCTGACGGTGACTCAGGTGCTGCGCTTGACCGCCCTGTGGAACGAGGAAAAAGCCAAGAAGTTGTTTGCATCCACGCTTGATCTGCCGCAGATTCAACGCCAGTTGGAGGCGCTGCGGGTGCAGTACGGTACGCTGCGCGGGGGTGATGTGCTGGAAGGTGACGGGCAGTCGCAGGCGCGGGTGCGCTTGTTGGGTGAACGCGGCGCACTGGATTTGAAAGTCACGATTGTGCCGCAGTCCGGTCAGGTGACGGAAGTGGTCTTCAGCCGCCCGCGTGAGACTCAGTTTGTGCCGTAATGGGCTTACGACACCCTACGCGACTTGGTAGATCGCGGGTCGATACTTGGGTTCGGGGATAGGCAGTCCCTTATCGTGGGCAACTTCCAGCCACAGCGCTTTTGCGAGTAAAACTTCTCTCAAGGCTTCTTCCTGAGTAGCGCCCGAAGCGGAACAGTATTTAAGATCAGGGATGTCAGCGATGTATTCCTGATCTTCTTCGCTGTAGAAGATGTTGATGTGATAATCTTTCATGGTTAATCCTCTTATGGACGCAGTTGTAGTAAGCGGCGGGCGTGGTCGTCAAGCTGTGCGGCGGCAGTCGGATAGTCGAGGGTCGTCCACTGTTGGTCACGCAGCAGCCAGCGTCCGGCGACCATCGTATCGGTCACTTGCAGGCCGTGAATGCTGTACACCAGCGCGGTGAAAGGGTCGTTGGCGCTGTAGGGCTGCCAGCCGATGCCGCTGCGGTCGAGCATAATCAGGTCGGCCTGCTTGCCAGCGGTCAGGTCACCAATCTGGTCGGATAAGCCGAGGGCTTTTGCCCCGCCTGCGGTGGCAATCGCCAGCACATCACGGGCAGGCAGCGCACCGGGCTGTTTCTCGCGGAAGCTGGCGAGTTTAGCCAGCGTCCGCATCTCGCCAAACAGGTCGTAATCGTTGCTGTTGCAGACGTTATCCGTGCCGAGGGCGATGTTGATGCCAGCCGCCCGCATGCCAACGACCGGCGCGGCTTCCGCACCCGCCCGCATCGAGGCGCTGGGGCAGGTGACGGCGGTAAATGGATAACCTGCCAGTGTTGCCCAATCATCCGCCGGAATGGTGACCGAGTGGGCGGCGATAATTGGACGGTCGAGCATACCCATTGCGGCCATTTTCTGGACGGCGCTGCTGTCAAAATGTTCGTGGCAGAAAATATCTTCCTCGCCGGTGGTGGAAAGGTGAATGTGGAATCCGGTTTGATATTTTTCAGCCAGCATCCGTTCGCGTTCCATCAGTTCTATCGAGTTATCCACGAAGAAGGCGTGTGGGCCGACCCATCCCTGCAAGCGGCCTTCACCCTGCCCGCCCATTTCTTCTAAGAAGCCTTCCAAGCGCGTCAGTTCACGCTCACGGGCAACCGGATCACCGAGTTCGACCACGCCGTAACCGAGGGCAGCCCGTAAGCCGCTTTGGATGACCGTCGGGATGACCTGATCCATAAAGAAATATTGGTCAGCAAAGGTGGTGGTTCCGGTGCGGATCATCTCGGCGCAGGCCACGGCAACGGCTGCCGGAACCATGTCGGGGGTCATCACCAGTTCAAGGGTGCGGATGGTGTTGTACCAGCCGTCGAGGGTGAACAGCGACACGCCTTCGGCTAATCCGCGAAAGAGAGTCATGGGGGTGTGGGTGTGGGCATTCACCAGACCGGGCATGATGAGCTTGCCGGAAGCATCTATGCGCTGGTCATAAGAGCGATCCGGCAAGGCTGCCATATCACCCACTTCCGCGATACGCTCATCTTCAATGATGATGTAACCACGCTGGAAGATACGGTCGGCTTGGCCTAAACACAGGATATAGGCATCGTACAGTAGAAGTGAACTCATAAAAAAGAACCTCCAGCCTAGACCTAATGCCTGCCTTGCGACAAGCTCAGTCAGAATTTACCGTAAACGAGGGAGAGAATGAATATGATAGTCGGAAGTGGTCAACTGGTAAGTGATGACGCGACTTCCAGATTCAGTACCTCACCGATTTGAGGTTTCTTGGGCCAGCCCGATGAGCAGTCCTTCGGGGCCACGGATATAGCAGAGTCGATACGAGTCCTCGTACTGAACCACTTCACCGACGAGCTGCGCGCCGTGTTTGCGGAGGCTGGCGAGCGTCTCGTCGATGTCGTCCACAGTGAACATGACGCGTAGGTATCCGAGAGCATTCACCGGGGCGTTTCGATGATCGGCGACTACAGGTGGGGTGAGAAATCGCGAAATCTCGAGTCGGCTGTGACCGTCGGGGGTGACCATCATAGCGATCTCGACGCGCTGTGTGCCCAGTCCGGTGACGCGCCCGGCCCATTCTCCTTCGACCATAGCTCGCCCCTCGAGCTTCATGCCAAGTTCGGTGAAAAAAGCGATGGTCTCATCGAGAGATTCTACCGCGATGCCGATGTTATCCATCCTCTTAAGGTTAGATTTTCCCGATGTCATCTAGTTGCTCCTATTTTAACAAATCTTCTGCCGTCAACTCCGATTGTGCTCCGACTTGGAGAACGACAGCGTTTTACGAACAAAACAAGACACGCGCTTTTGTAAGTCATGGCTACTTGAATCATGCTGCCGATTATGGCTCATCACTTACCTTTAGCCACCACCTGATAGTCGAATACTATTCACCGTGCCAAATGTGTACGCATATTTAGTTCGTCACCCGATCCACAAAGAAGGCTTCAAAGCGGGGGATGTCCACGCGGGTTGCCAGCCGGATGGTGGTGGTTTCGCTGACAGCCGGTGGACGCATGAGCGTTAAGCCGGGGACGGTTTGCCCGCTGACTTCGACTGTCATGGTCACCGGTTCGAGTTTGACCAGTGTGGGGTCAATCACCACGGCGACGGCTAACGGATCGTGCAGGCTGGTATGTCCGAACGCCTGAAAACGCGGGTAACGGGCAAGCTGGTCGGCGACCGCGTCATGAAAGGCTGTGCCGACCTGCTGTATCCGTTCTAATCCGTCACGGGTGACTTTGACCTGCGTGGTGATGTCCAGCGGGACGAGCGTAATGGGCGCGCCGGATGCGAAGACGATTTTGGCGGCTTCGGGATCACAAACGATGTTGTGTTCGGCAAACGGCAGATCAAGACGTTCGATACTGCCAACGACCGCACCCATGATGGTCAGATGGGCTAAATTGCGGGCGAGGCGCGGTTCTTTCTGGAAGGCCAGCGCGATATTGGTCAGCGGGCCGATGGCGATCAAGTGGATTACGCCGGGGTTGCTCATCACATGCTGCACAATAAAATCGACAGCGAATTCCGGCTGCGGTTGGAAGGTGTCGTCAGTTGCATCCAATAAGCCCTGACCTTCGTGGCCTTCCCAGTAGATTTCGCGTCCGCTTACCAGCGGTTGTTTGGCTCCGGCATACACCGGAACATTGGCAAGGCCGCGCAGTTGGAGCAGCTTCATCACCATGCGGCTGCGGAGGGTCGTATCCCCATAAACACAGGTCACAGCATCGAGTTTGAGTTCGGATGAACCCACGAGCAAGGCCAGCGCCAAGCAATCATCCACATCAGTTCCAATGTCGGTATCAAGGATGACACGAGTAGACATATATCCCCATTCCATTGTTCATAATTGGAGCAGTGCAACATTAGCAAGAACGGTGGAAAAATGCTATTCTTTTTTCATCTGTTTTGCCACAGTCAAGAAACTGTTGGAAGTGTTCCAATAGAATAGATCTTTTGTTTAATTAAGGAGTACGCGATGTTAAAACGAATTGCTGCTTTGTCGTTGCTATCGTTGCTGTTGGCTGCCATTTTGGCGGTAGGAGCCGTCCCGGCGCTGGCGCAAGACAGCACCTATGTTGACCCCTGCATGACCGATGCCATGATGGAAGCCACTCCCGAAATGGTTGAAGTGCCGGATAATAGTGCCACCAGCTTCGAGATCATTTTACCGAACCCCCGTGGTGACCGTTCGTTCATCGACTCGGCAGCAGCCGGTGCGGAACGTGCGATTGCTGAACTGGGCGTAACCGGAACCATTATCGAGACAGCCGGTGAGCAGGAACACAACGCGGCTATTCGCCGTGCGGTGCAGGATAAGCCCAGCATTATCATCACGATTGCTGTGAATCCAGACACGGTTGAAGAAGTTGCTGATGAATTCCCTGACCAGAAGTTCGGCGTTCAGGAAACTTTCTTCCCGGAAACACCGGATTATCCGAATCTGGCGCTGTATAACATTCTGACCCACGAAAACAGTTATCTGGCGGGTATTGCCGCTGGTATGCTGACCCGTACCAAGAAAGTTGGCGCGGTGGGTGGTCTGGACATCCCCGGCATCAACCTGTTCATCGTGGGCTTTGAAGAAGGCGTGAAGTCGGTTTGCAGTGATTGTACGGTTGACCGCGCTTATGTCGGCGGCTTCTCTGACCCAGTGAAGGCCAAGGAATTGGCAACTGGCCTGTTCGCAGGCGGCGACGATATTCTGTATCAGGTCGCAGGCCGCAGCGGTGAAGGTGTATTGGAGGCCGCTAAAGACAGCGGGAACTTTGCCATCGGGGTTGATGGTAATCAAGACGATTTGTATCCGGGAACGGTTATCGTATCGGCTATGAAGCGTGTCGATAACGCGGTGTTCACCTTTGTACAGAGCGTCGTGGATGACACTTACGCACCCGGTTTGCAGACCGTCGGCCTGAAGGAAGGCTTCGCCGGTCTAAGCTGGGACGTGGGCGTATGCTCGCGTACTTTCGATGCATCTGGCCCTGCCGATATGGTCGAGAAGCTGCCAGCCGTACGCGAAGCCATTGACGTGGCGCGTGAGAAAATCTTGAACGGCGAGATTGTCGTAACCAATGCTCTAGAATCATCTGGCTAGTTAACCCCTCACCCCAACCTCTCTCCCACGAACGCAAGGGAGAGGGGCTTATCAATATCTCGCTTTTTCGAAAACGGGGTATCGATAAAGGGGTAGGAACTGAACGTGATATGGGGTGAACGATGTCTTGTTCACCCCATATTGTTAATAGCTTATTTTTATAAATAGGCTTCGCACGTAGTACGGAGTCATTCATGCCAAACGCAATTGAAATGCGCCAGATCAATAAGTATTTTGACTCGACTGGCGTAGTGGCCTGCGATAATGTGACACTGAGCGTCGCTAAAGGTGAAATCCATGCGTTAGTAGGGGAAAATGGTGCGGGTAAAACCACGCTGATGAGTATCCTGTACGGGCTGGTACACCCTGACAACGGTGAAATTTTTGTAGACGAAAAACGGGTTCATATTACCCACCCGAACGATGCCATCCGCGCCGGTATCGGGATGGTGCATCAGCACTTCAAGCTGGTGACCGGTTTTACGATTGCTGAGAATATTATGCTGGGGATTGAGCCGAACCGATTGGGGTTCATCAACAGCGGGGCGGAGGCCGAGGCCGTCCGCAAGCTCTCCGAAAGTTTTGGTCTGCCGGTGAACCCGAATTTGCGGGTGGCTGATGTATCGGTGGGAATGCAGCAGCGCGTCGAAATCTTAAAGGCGCTGCAACGGAACGCCCAAATCCTCATTCTGGATGAGCCGACGGCAGTCTTAACCCCGCAGGAAGTCCACGAACTGTACACCGTCATTCGCAAATTAGCCGACAGCGGACGCACGATTATTTTGATCACCCACAAGCTGCTGGAAGTGAAAGATGTGGCAGATCGGGTGAGTGTCATGCGGCGCGGGCAGATGATTGGCACACATACCGTTGCCGATGTTTCGATCCCCGATATGGCGCGGATGATGGTCGGGCGGGAAGTTATCTTACAGGTCGATAAGCAGCCAGCGCAGCCGGAAGAGGTGGTGCTCACCGTTGAAAACTTGCTGGTGGCGGGTAATGGCGGTGTGCCAGCGGTGATCGGTGTTGATCTGGAAGTGCGGGCAGGTGAAATCTTAGGGCTGGCGGGGGTCAGCGGTAACGGACAAACCGAACTGGTCGAGGCGATTGCCGGAATGCGGGCAGCCGACGGTGGGCGTGTTATCTTGCTGGGGAAAGATATTACCCGTATTAGTGTGCGTGATCGACGCTCACAGGGGATGGCACATATACCGGAAGACCGGATGATCGTCGGGTTGAATCTGGCAACGAATCTGGATGAGAATGTGGTGGTCACTCATTATTACGAGCCGCCCTATTCCAAATATGGCATCTTCAACCGCAAACCGATTCAGGCATTGGCACAGAAAATCATCGACTCGTTTCAGGTGAAATCCGCCCGCGTGGGTGAAGGTATCTCCACACTGTCCGGCGGTAATTTGCAGAAGATTGTGCTGGGGCGGGAGCTTTCCGGCAGCCCGAAGCTGGTCATCACCAACCAACCTACACGCGGCTTAGATGTGGGCAGCATCGAGTTTGTGCATAAGACGCTGATTCAGGCGCGGGATGCTGGGGCGGCTATCCTGCTGATTTCGGTCGAGTTGGACGAGATATTTTCATTAAGTGACCGAATTGCGGTCATGTTTGACGGGCGCATCAACGGGGTATTGCAGCGGGAAGATGCCACCGAAGAAAATGTCGGTTTGTTGATGGCAGGCGGCAGTTTAGAGCCAGAGAAAGTTAGCGTGTCATGATGACTATACGGTTGCGCCAAGGGTTGGAAAACGCAGCTATTCCGATCTTCGCGGTATTGTTGGGTTTGCTGGTCAGTTCATTTTTTGTGCTGGCGGCGCAGAACGATCCGATCGAGACCTATCAGCGGTTGTTTTGCGAGGGCTTTGGCCCGCGTGGCTGCCAGACGTTTAGCGATCTGATTATTTTTCACGCACCAGCCGCCGATAATCCGGAGGTGATGCAGTCCTTTTTTGCGCCGTTTTATGGCGTGGGTGGGCATCCGCTGTCGGTGGTGGTGGAGCGGGCTACGATTCTGATTTTGACGGCACTTTCGGCAACGGTTGCGTTTCAGGCGGGGATGTTCAGCATTGGCATGGATGGTCAGCTGGTGCTGGGGGCGATTACGGCGACCTTCCTCGGTTACTGGCTGCCCGGTCAGATCTACGGGGCGATGGGCTTTGCTGATGCAAAAGACGCGCCAGAAACCCTGTTGACGATTATGCATCTGGTGATCCCGTTGATTTGTATCGCGGCGGCGATGACCGTCGGGGCGTTTTATAGTTGGATTGCCGGATACTTGAAGGTCAAGCTGAATGTCAACGAGTTGATTAGCACGATCATTCTAAACGCGATTGCCGTTAAGCTGGTCGGTTATTTGATCAACTTCCCGATGCGTTCGGATATGACCAGCATCGCCCGTACGGCGCGGATTGATGATACGGCGTGGCTGGTTCCGTTCAACCGCGGTTTGCTGCCGGATGTCGAGTGGTTTTCGGGGTCGCGCATCGGATTGGGTATCGTCATTGCGCTGCTGGCGGCGATTGGGATTGGCTTTTATTTGTGGCGAACGACCGCCGGATATGAACAGCGTATGACACGCGGTTCGGGCATGTTTGCCCGTTTTGCGGGTGTCGCCAGTGAACGGGCGGCACTGCGGGCGATGCTCATCAGCGGGGCATTGAGCGGGCTGGCGGGCGCGATCCAGATATTGGGTGTGGAACGGCGGGTTGTGGACGGTTTCGCCAGTGCGGGATTGGGCTTTGATGGGGTGCTGGTGGCGGTGCTGGCGCGTGAGTCGATTGTCGGTATTTTGATCGTCGGCTTATTCTTCGCCGGATTGGAACAGGGCGCGATTAATCTTCAGTTTGGTAACATACCGCGTCAGTTGGGGGGAATTATCATCGCTTTCATCATTTTGTTTAATTCCATGGAAGATTTCTTCCGGCGCGGGTTGACGCGGATACGGCTGCGATTACGCCCACCATCGCATGACACGTCGGTTACGGGCGAGGCGAAAACAGTATGATCGCGTTAATCAACCGGAATAGTCGTCAAATCCGTATCGGGTTCATTATCGTCGGTGTCATCGTGGCGGTTGTGTTCTTTTTCGGGATGCCCGATGTGCTGGTGCGCAGCAGTATCCGTCAGGCGACACCATTCATCTTGGGTTCGCTGGCGGCTTTGATTGCCAGCCGTGCCGGTGTGTTGAATCTGGCGATTGAAGGCAAGATGCTGCTGGGTGCGTTCGTGGCGGTGGTCGTCCTTTACAAGACCAACATTGATCCGTTTTTTGGTGTGATCGCGGCGATGCTTTCGGGGGGCGCGTTGGGTTTGGTGTTCGCCATTTTGTACCTGCGCATCCGTATCAATCTTGTGATTCTGGCGCTGGCGCTGAACCTATTTGTCGCCAACGCGACGGTGTTCTTCCTGCGGGTATCGTTCGGGGCGTTCGGGACGCTGGCTGACCCCAGCATCAACAGCCTGCCGATTATAGATTTGCCGATCATCAGCAGTATTCCGCTCATCAGCCGATTAAGCGGCTATAACATTCTGGTGTATCTGAGTTGGGTGCTGGTGTTTGTGGTGTGGCTGATGTTGTTCCGTACCCGTTTTGGGCGGCACATCCGTGCGGTGGGTGAAAACCGTGAGGCTGCCGAGACGGTCGGTATTAACGTGACGCTGGTGCAAATTTTCGCGCTGACGATCAGCGGGATGCTGGCAGGTATGGCAGGGGCGTTCCTTTCGATTGGCATCCTCAGCCAGTTTGTAGAAGACATGACATCGGGGCGCGGCTGGACAGCGATCACTGTGTCGTTGTTCGCCTTTGAGCAGCCGATAGCGGCCTTCCTGACTTCGCTGTTCTTCGGGTTATCGGAGTCGCTGTCGTTTTACTTCCAAACCCAGTTAAAGATTGATCTGCCGCCGGATTTGCTGCTAGCGATCCCGCAGATTGCCACGCTATCCGCATTGATACTGGTGGCGCTGCGTATTCGAGCCGCCGAACTGATCAAACGGCGGAATTTTGTGGCCCAATTCGGGCATGAATTGAACAACCTGCGTAAAGGTGTTATCCGTGAACAAGGCTAAAGAGGTTTCAAATGGCTGTACCTAACCATATGCAAGATCCGTGGACGCGCGTGCGTACGATTCACGATTTTCCGGCGGATGAGATTATCTCGGCAACGCAGAAGGAAATCCGGCGGGGCAATACCGAAAACGCGGCGCTGCTGGCTTATGAAATGCTGACGACCAGCGTTGAGATGGAAGAATATTTGTGGGGGCGTTTGCAGGTTATTTCGGTAGAGGATATTGGCTACGGCAACCTGAACGCGCCGGTGTTGATCGAAACGCTGTACCAGATGCATTTTCGTGTGCCCCGCCCACGCGGCGACCGTTACCTGTTCGCACTTCATGCGGTGCGGGTGCTGTGTAAATCGCAGAAGGAACGCGGCAGCGATGATCTGAATAACTGGGTGACGCAGGCGGTTGAACAAAATAGTGTGCTGCCAACGATTCCGGATTATGCGATTGACATGCATACGCGGCGGGGGCAGGAAATGGGGCGCGATTACCGCCACTTCTTGACGGAAGCCTCGCTGGTGGAACCTGAATTACCTGACCGCGATATGACTTACCGTGACCGGTTATTGAAAGCGTTGGAAGATAAT
>JBBSBS010000231.1:0-9842 GCA_038251045.1 Aggregatilineales bacterium
ATGAACTATGTAGCACACTGCCTTTATGAATTTTGTCCTTGTAGGCCTAATTCCGCAGCATGTTCCTGCATTGCTTTGAGTACTAAGGGAACGTGAAATTCCCACAGATCTACATTAAGTGATGCAGCACCATTCTCAACATCTTGGCGATTTACGCCCTTGGCGAATGCTTTATCACGCCACTTTTTGCGAATTGAAGATACTTCCACGTCCCTGACATCTTTTGAGGGACGGACAAGAGCCGCAGCCGTTATCAAGCCCGTAAGCTCATCCACAGCAAATAATGCTTTATCACGCGAGGTTATTCTATCCGCTTCGCCCAAAGGCCCATGACTTAAGATAGTGAGTATATCCGCTTCAGTCACCCCACGCTCTCTTAAGATGGGCGCTCCGTCAATAGGATGCTGTTCTAGAGTCGGGTGAATTTCCCAATCAAAATCATGTAATAGTCCGACGAGTCCCCATCTATCGGGATCTTCGCCAAAATGCTGCGCATATGCTCGCATCGCGAATTCGACTGATAGCATATGTTTGCGTAAGCTGTCCGACTTTACATGCTCACAGACTAAGTCCCAAGCTTGATTGCGATCCATAAGAGTGTCCCTTTAAGCTATTGAATAAGGTATATGATACACAAATTATGGCAGACGGGTCACATGTGCGATTCTCCAATGATCGTGGTCGATATCTAACTGACGTTAAATATCGACCACGCCTGTTCACGGTTCCTAAAGTAGTATCCAATCTCTGTGAAACAAATTAGCCATAAACCAGAAAGCTTATATCAATAGGCAGTCCAATTTGGTTGCGCCCCGGTGTTTGCAGTACCCACTTTCCAGTGATGACGGTATTCCCACCTTTTGTTGGTGTTTTACCGATGAAGGTGATGGTTGCAGTCTCTCCCGGTTTAATGATCGCATCACGTTCATCAAAAAAGAAGAATTTTTCCGCATCAAAATCTTCGCCCGATGAATATCGCAATGCCGTGCTTCTAGCCCAATCGCAGTTGGCAGTGCTGAGGTTAGTGACCAAAATTTTCAGAGTAAACTTGGTATCGACCGACAATACATAGAGTCCATCATTATTTTTCCGAATATTGGCGGGACTCACCAGCTCAATATCCGCCGCATAATCCAATATGCAGGCAGCTTGAGTCGCATTCTGGGATAATGCTGTTTGTGTCAAACCTACCATTGCAGGAATAGAAGTGGGCGTGGGAGTTAAGGTAAGAGTAGCAGTCGTAGTGGGTGTGCGTGATGGCGTATTTGATGACACGGGCGTATCAGTTGGAGTTAGAGTTGGTGCAATTATGACGGGGAGACCATCAATATTGCCGAAGACATCCATTGCTGAGACTTTCACCCAACCCTGGAGCCCATTAGCCTTTTGTACTTGAAACCACAGTTTATCCGAACTTATCCCCACAATTGCAACCTGTTCGCCGGCCTTAACATCCATCATTTTTGCGAAACTTTGACCGGGTCCCTGTAATGCAGTATCACCAACCCCATCACCAGAAAATACGGCTATGGGAGAAGGCGTTGGCGTCAACGAAAGACGTGTTGGGATCGGAGTGTCATCGGGAGTTGAAGACAGTGCAGGACTAGTAGCGGATGGTTCGACAACTGTAGAGCTGGCTTGAACGGCAATTTGTTGTGTTGCCTCAGCAGTAACTTCGACCGTAGGCACAATGACAACACTTGTTGGCGATGGTGTGCTTGATGCCGCAATCAAAAAGGCTGGCAAAGGAATTACGCGAGCCGCAAACCCAATTATCAACAAGGTAACGAGCGCGCCGATCAGCCAAATAGGCCACAATGAACTATTCGATGCTTTTTCGGGAGGTGGGATAGCAGCGGGAAATTGGCTTGTGTTTGTCCCAATCGCAGTCGAGTTATTTTGGGCTTCTGGTAGAGGATTTATCCGGCTCGTACTATTAATATCCGGTGGCGCGAAAAAGGATCTGGGTTGTGTATCGGAATCCGCGTTGGCATAAGTAAACCGATCTAAATCTTCAATCAATGCTGCAGCGTTTTGATACCGATCTTGCGCTTCTTTAGAGATTACTTTCCGAACAATGCGATCTAATTCTTCGGGAACATTTGGATTCACATCACGAGCAATTGGTGTGGGAGTATTCAGGTGTTTGAGGATGATGGCAAGTGGCGTTTCTGCATCATACGGCAACTGACCAGTCAACATCTGAAACATTATGATGCCGAGGGAGTATAAATCTGAGCGCTCATCGCCCGCTTCCCCTAACCCTTGTTCGGGAGCCATAAAAGCGGGTGTGCCTACCATGCCACCACTCGCTGTAAACTGCGCACCTGTAACTATTTTGGCGATACCGAAGTCGGTTAAAACGACCCGATTATCATGGTCAAGCATCAGATTTGCGGGTTTTACATCCCGATGAATCATACTGCGACTATGGGCGTAAGACAGCGCACTTGCCGACTCGCGCATAATCCTTATGACTTCAGGAATCGGCAGCAATTCGCCACGTGCCATTATGGATGATAGACGATCCTTAAGTGTAGACCCGTCAATCAACTCCATAACCATGTAATAGCTCTCAGCCTCTTCATCGTAATCAAAGTCATAGACCTGTACGATATTCGGGTGTTTGAGCTTGGCTATGTTCTGTGCTTCGCGTTCAAATCGCGATTTGAATTCTGGATCATCCGCCAGAAACGCATGCAACACTTTGATGGCTACATAGCGATCAAGCGTGCCTTGATAAGCACGGTAAACTTCTGCCATGCCACCGCGTCCAAGACGTTCAATTACTTCGTATTTCCCGATCTTACGATTCTGCACAGATTAGGTCTTTACTTTACATATGAGGAATAGAGAATTGGATGTGATTATAGCTTATGACAACCACATCCTCAACGCATCTGTATCTTACAATCCCTTTATCTTATCAGCCACCGCCACTGACACCTTCTTTTATTCCACCCTCAGTCATCGCCCGTGCATCCAATGCTTTGGCGGCATCTGCATCGCTCATATAGCCCAGCGAAACGACAACGTCGCGAATGCTTCGGCCCTCGGCAAGCGACTTCTTGGCAACTTCCGCACCTTTAAGGTAACCAATAACCGGATTAAGCGCGGTTACCAGAATCGGATTGCGAGCCAGCCAACCTTCTGCCTGTTCACGATTAGCAATCAGACCGACCACACATTTACTGCTGAAGGCGTTCACTGACCCAATCATAATGTGCATCGCTTCAAAAAGATTGTGGGCAATAATCGGCATCATAACATTCAGTTCTAGCTGACCGGCCTGCCCCGCCATCATGATGGTCATATCTTTACCCATGACATGGAACATTGCCATATTGAGCATCTCCGCCATCACAGGATTGACCTTGCCGGGCATAATCGACGAACCCGGTTGGACAGTCGGGCAAGTAATTTCGGCTAAACCTGTGGTCGGACCACTTGCCAACAATCGTACATCGTTGGCGATACGGATTAAATCTTGGGCAGTACTACGCAGCGCGCCGGAAAAGAACACAGCGTCTTGCATCGACTGCATTGACTCGAAAAGATCGTCTGATTCATAGAGTTTTATGCCGCTTAGTTCACTTAATTTGGTAACCATGCGCTTATGATATTCGGGGTGAGCATTCAACCCCGTGCCATTGGCTGTACCGCCAATGCCGAGGCGGCGGAGTCCTTCAGCAGCATAGTTTATCTTCTCGATATTTCGTTCAATTGCTTTCGCCCACGCCCCAACCTCCTGCCCCAAACGAATGGGCACGGCATCCTGTAAATGAGTACGACCGCTCTTTGTGATGTCGTCCCATTCATTCGACTTCATTCGCAGCGCATCGGCACAGGCCTGAAGCGAACCCGTCAATTCTTCTAAGCGCCACAGTGCCCCTAAACGAATTGATGTTGGTATAGTGTCATTGGTGCTTTGTGCCATATTAACATGATCATTCGGATTAACAGGCTTCTTAGTGTCGTCCAGCTTATAGCCAAGAATTTCATTGGCGCGGTTGGAAATCACTTCGTTAGCATTCATGTTATGGCTCGTACCAGCCCCGGCCTGGAAAGGGTCAACTACGAACTGATTATCGTACTTTCCATCAAGGATTTCGTCGGCAGCCTGCATGATGGCATGCGCCATTTTCTCGTCTAAAACACCGAGATCAAGATGTACTTCGGCTGCCGCCCGTTTGACCATCGTGATCGCCCATATAAAAGCGGGATACGGTTTTAGGCCGCTAATGGGAAAATTTTCTACTGCACGTTGCGTTTGTGCACCGTAATATGCTCCAGCAGGAACATTGACTGACCCTAAAGAGTCTTTTTCGATACGAACTTCAGCCATTGTCACTTCTCCTCGCGCTGTAAACGCGGTGTTTGGTTGTATATAATTATGCAACAAAAAAGGCGTTACTGATTGTAACGCCTTTCACTAATCCATGCGATTGTGAGTCAAGAGTGATCGCATGAATATCTGCTTAGAAGCTAAGATTTATTTGGCCGCAGCGTAACGCTTAGCAACCTCGTCCCAATTGACTACATTCCACCATGCACTAATGTAATCTGGGCGACGATTTTGATAGTTCAGATAGTAGGCGTGTTCCCAGACATCGAGTCCAAGAATGGGCGTTTTGCCTTCCGAAACAGGTGTGTCCTGATTTGGGGTCGAGGTAATGCTCACAGTGCCGCCTTTATCAGCGAGCAACCATGCCCAACCAGAGCCGAAGCGAGTAGCGCCAGCGGCGGCAAACTTCTCTTTGAAAGCCGCAAAGCCACCAAAAGCAGCGTTAATGGCCGCAGCGAGTTCCCCTGTGGGTTCGCCACCCTTGCCGGGTCCCATAACCTGCCAAAACAAGGTGTGGTTGGCATGTCCACCGCCATTGTTACGAACGGCACCGCGGATGGCTTCGGGAAGCGAGTCGAGCGATGTCAGAAGTTCTTCAATGCTCTTACTCTGAAGATCAGGATAGGCTTCCAAAGCCTTGTTCAAGTTGGTGACATAAGCGTTATGGTGCTTACCATGATGGATTTCCATGGTGCGCGCGTCGATATGTGGCTCCAATGCATTTGTAGCATAAGGGAGTGCAGGAAGTTCAAAAGCCATTGTCAATCTCCTCTGTTGGTATTTGAAGAAGGCTAAAACATCACTATTCTAGCGCCGACGGGGCTTGTTTCCAAACTGACCATTGGTACAGATTAGTGGCACTAGCCCAAAGAAACAGATATAAAGTATGCTACAAACAAGTTGTAAAACACACCTTGAGATTATAAAAGAATCATGAGAAGCAAGCGAACCGATGAAAACCGCTTACTGAAAAGCAGCCATTTTGACATCCAAGCAAGTTAGCATCGCCCCTCCCGTCAAAATTCCTATACAGGCCTATATCGTCATTGCTCTTGGCGTTTTGGCCGTTTCCTTAGCTTCAATTCTGATCAAACTTGCACAGGCTGAAGGAATGCCCTCGACATTAATCGCGGCTGCACGCCTGACAATCGCTTCTCTGGTGCTTGCCCCGCTAACTTGGGGGCGATATCGGAACGAAATTCAGAGCCTAAAACGCAACCAATTTATTTTGGCAGCGAGTTCAGGTCTATTTCTCGCTATCCACTTTGCAACATGGGTGAAATCATTTGAATATACAAGCGTACTGGTCGGAGTAGTACTGGTAAATACCAATCCGCTTTGGGCGGCGATTCTTGAGGTCATATTTTTACGAGCTCGGTTGGGCAGATGGGTCGTCATTGGGCTGATTGTAGGTATTCTCGGCAGTATCATTGTGGCGTTACCGGCTGGAGGAAACCTGCAATTTGAGGCAAATGCAGGCAGTATACTGGCGCTGGTGGGGGCATTCGCAGTTGCGGTATATTTTGTGATTGGTCGCAATTTACGCGCAACACTTTCGCTCATCCCCTACATCTGGTTGGTATACAGCTGTGCGGCAGTCTTCCTGATTATTCTAGTCATCATCACAGGCACACCGATTTTCGGATTTAGTCCAAAAGGCTACTTTCTGCTGCTGGCAACAGGACTTATTCCCCAGCTACTAGGACATTCCTCACTTAATTTTGCCCTGCGTTATTTCCCAGCATCCTATGTGGGAATAGCGGCACAGCTTGAACCTGTTTTGAGTGCAATCGTTGCATTCTTGCTGTTTACAGAGATACCTACGGGCATCCAAATCATCGGTAGCATTGTCATTTTGAGCGGAGTTGTCCTTGCCAGTGTAGGTCAAACACAGAAATCATAGCTAGCACCCACTTCGACAACACTTTTACCGACCCCGAAACAATACAACAATCCTAAGATATCAACCCAGCTTGAAACCGAGATAGTCCGAAACCCCCGGCCATATTTCAAGAATGGGCATATCTTCCGGCAGGAGCACCTGCCCCAACAATGATTGCAATTTCCCGGTGCGTGACAATTCTTGCAGGGTGTATTCAACGAGCAAGCGGAAGTCGATGTCATTGCGTGGAAGTGCAATGCCAACATATACGCGACTGTACCATGCATCAGGATTCGTACCGCGACGAGTCAGGCGCAAATCATTCGGACTCGCTTGCACATGAGCGATCAACTTCAAACTGTCGCCAAATACAGCGTTGGCATTATTTTGCGCCAAAATAACATTGGCAGCGTCTTGCTCATTGTTGATGATGAAAAAGCGAACGCCTGAGTTAGCACTGGCCGCCAGTGCTTTTGCACGATCCTCCGCGCCTTCTTCATTATTGAAAATACCGACAATACGGCCACGTAGATCCAGAAATGTTTCGTAGTCATCGCCCTTTTTGACCATGACACGTTCGCCGTGCAGCAGGTAGGCAGCGGTTAGATCAACCTGGTCTGCTGCAGTCCAATCGAGGGGGACTCCAATCGCAAGATCGGCCTGACCATTCGCGACGAGATCAACCGCGTTTGAGGCCGAGTTAGGAATGTAATCTACACGGAAACCCCAAACAGCCGCCATCGCTTCGATAACAGCCCGATTAGTGGCATCCAACCGCCTCTGACTTTCGGGAGCGTCCGCCGGTAAATCAGTGACACCGGCAACGCGAATCGCTTTAGCCGATTGTAAGCGTGGGATAGCATATTGAGAGGGATACGGCACGTCCTGTGGGAGTTGATCGGGCTTGGGGGCATCGTCACCGATACCTGCCCAAATGGGAATCACATCGTTTGAAAAATTCAAACCTACCAGATAGGTTTTTTGGATATCCTGAATAGTGCCCTTTACCGCTAAGTATTGCAAAGTCTTGTTGATAAGATTTCGCCAATTTACATCTTGCCGACGCACAGCAATGGCATAGGGTTCAGGCCCAACCGCTTCATCCAGAATTTTGCCCATTCCGGGTTGAGGGATAACCTTTATCAGTTGAATTTGGCTATCCACCACGCCATCAATTTCATTGCTGCCAAGTGCCGAAAAAGCCTGATTAATAGTCAGAAAGGATTGCAGTGTGACTCCTATCCCCGAACGCTGCTGCCAGAGGACAATCGCTTCTGCAGCGGGTGTGCCGAGTACATAGCCCACTTTGCGACCCGCCATATCTGCCAAAATTGCCGCGCCGTCATCCTGTCGGACGAGCATTGATTGAGAACCAGCAAAATACGTCTGACTAAATTCGACCTCTGCATCCAAATCGCGACGGTGGGTCTGTAAGCCGAACAACATATCAATCTTGCCGGCCTTGAGCATTTCTTTGCCCGTCTGACGAGTCACCTGTACCGGAATGAACTTTACACCCCAAGTTTCAGCCATTTTGGTCGCAAGATCAGCATCAAAACCCGATACCTCGCCGCGCACATTGAGGGTTCCAAACGGCGGTGCGTTGTAGAGCAAGCCAACTCTTACGGCACTTTCCCGCTGGACTTGAACCAGCGACGACTCGTTCAGAAGTACATCACCAGCCGCTATGTCAAGCGATGGAACGAGTGTGGGCGGCACTAAAGTGGGTGCAGGTTGCAATGCAAACTCGGCTGACATTGATGGCGACAGGCCGACAGTTAGCAGCACGAGAACCAGCAAAGGAAGGGTATATATTAAACGCTTCATAGGATTACCTATATAACTGATGGGCTTTGATATAGGCAAGTACGGCATCCGGCACAAGGTAGCGAATGCTGTTACCTGCTTGAAGACGTGCCACAATAGCACTTGAGGAAATATCGATTTGTGACGCATCTACGATGGTAAGACGCTGCGACAATTCGGGCAGAACAGCGTCATGCAGATTGGCGGATATTAAAGTCTGTGGGCGACGCATGACCACGATTTTACACAGCTTAATGAGTTCATGTGGTTGAAACCATTTGGGAAGATCGCGCAGGGAGTCGCCCCCCATAACGAAGTACAAGTCGGCCTGCGGAAAATCGGCTTGTATTAAGCGCACCATATCCACAGAGTAATGCGGGCCGGGGCGGTCAACATCAACGCGGGATATGGCAAATTGTGGATTATCGATTACTGCGCCCTCTAACATGGTAAGACGATGATCTACAGATGTTTTGGCTTCTGTCCGTTTATGCGGCGGGTCAGCAGCAGGTACAAAGAGTAAGCGATCAAGACCAATCGCATCCAGCGCGTGCTGTGCCAATATCAGATGACCAATATGTGGGGGGTCAAAAGTACCGCCAAGTAAACCTATGCGCTCCATAGAGTCTTAGTCAGCCCATTCGAGTTCATAATCACCGATATAAACCGTGTCCCCGACTTGTACACCCGCTTCTTCTAACGCGGCGGAAATGCCTAGTGTCTCTAGAATAGACTGAAAACGCATAATAGCATCTTCATAGTCCCAATGTGTCATAGATGCTGCACGTTCAATGCGGCGACCCTTCACACGAAATGCGCCATCCTTTTCGCGTACAATCGTAAACACGACTTCATCTGCGGGCAGTTCGTATAACGGAGTCTGGCTAACAGGTACATGAACGACCGGTGGCAGTTCATCCACAATCAAAAATATACGCTGCATCAGAGCTTTGACGTTTTGTTGTGTCGCTGCGGAAATTGACATCGGTTCGATACCACGCGCGTTAAGTGCTGCTTTCACTTTCGGCCAATTTCCCTGTGCTTCGGGCAAATCCATCTTCGTGAAAACCACAATCTGCGGCTTTTCTGCCAACGTTTCATCGTACAACGCCAATTCACTATTGATCTGGCTGAAGTCCGCAACTGGATTTTCGCTGGCTCCGTTTATCAAATGAACAAGCACACGGGTACGCTGGACGTGGCGCAGGAAAGAATGCCCCAACCCCACTCCCATATGTGCACCCTCAATCAAACCGGGAATATCCGCAACGACCATATCGCGGTCATCATACATCATGACACCCAGATTGGGTTCGAGGGTGGTAAATGGATAATCTGCGATTTTGGGACGAGCGTTACTGATTACAGAGAGTAAAGTTGATTTGCCCGCATTTGGCACACCAACTAAGCCCACATCGGCAATGAGTTTGAGCTCGAGCATGAGCCACCGTTCCTGACCGGGGGCACCTTTTTCTGCCATTCGTGGTGTTTGGTTAGAGGGGGTAGCGAAATGCTGATTACCCCTGCCTCCGCGACCACCCTTCGCCAGCAAAACACGATCCTCCGGGCGAACGAGATCAGCAATAATCGTGCCGGTTTCCGCATCTTTTATGACAGTCCCCGGTGGAACTTCGATTTCGATAGTTTTCCCACCCGCGCCACTCATATTTTTGGCACGACCGGGTTTGCCACTATCTGCTTTGAAGTGAACACCGCGTTGAAACGACGACAGTGTACTGAGTCGCGGGTTTACCTTCACATAAACGTCGCCGCCTTTACCACCATCACCACCGGATGGCCCACCGCGCG
>JBBSBS010000232.1:0-9808 GCA_038251045.1 Aggregatilineales bacterium
ACCAACTGCTGCCCCCTACGTTCCACCACAAACAACTGCTGCCCCCTACGTTCCACCACAAACAACTGCTGCCCCCTACGGTCCACCACAAACAACGTCACCAATAAATAATCCAACTTCTGGAGGCGGTATCCCCACAGGAGGAGGCTCAACAGGCACGCTACAATTATCACCCCAACCGATTATTGATTTGTCACCCGCTGGAACAACTGGAACATCTGTCAACGTTGGCTCCTCTTTCAATTCAGGAGCCGCTGCGGGTGTAAGTGCGGCGGGTGGCACGTTAAGTTTTGGTGGTGCAGGTAGTGGCGCAATGTCGTTCACGACGACGGCTGGCGGTGGCGTGGTGCTAACCATGCCTGCTACAGGGGACTCAAGTTCTGGTGGTTTATCAGGTGAGCAAAATACTTCAGCCGCACGCACTTCATCCGTGTTGTTGTTTAAGCTGGATAGCTCAGGCGCAGCTCAACCCAGTGGCGCGATGATTATTACGCAACAAGGCCAAACGGTAAAAGCCACGGCATCCGCAGGTGATGTTTCTTCGATGCCGAGTATCAACCAATCGAATATGCGCTTCGCCACAGTTGACTACACGCTACCGTCAGGGGTTGAAAGCAGAATCACTGTGGGCATATCGCCCAACGGAATGTTGCTGGTGAAAGTGCCTGCGTCGGTGAGAGCCGCAATGGATGATCAGCACATTACGCTGATCGGTCTCGCTATCGGCAAGGTTAATCTCAAGGTCGAGATGGGTGCGGTTAAGGGGGTCGTGATTCAATCTGAGTAAGTTAAACCATCCGCTCTGCAGACATCCCTCCTTGAAAATAAGGGGGGTAAATCTCACTCCCCAATTCAGATGAAGAGGGGTGGCACGCTAGTGCCGGGGTGGGTGGTTTGTAGGATAATAGGCAGGCGACTTTAACATTGAAGCGCATTTTGTAAGGGTGTTCGATGTCTCCCAATTTCATAGGCGTAACGGGTTTGCCACGGGCAGGGTCGACGCTGCTGTGCCAGATGCTGGCGATGCATCCCGAGATTCACTGCGAGGGCAGCAGCTCGCCGCTGTGCAATACGCTGTTGGGTATACGACGGATGGTCAGCGATGATCAATTTTTTCTGTCTCAGCTCGATACTACTTTTGACACGAGCTATGCAAACTTGGAATCAGCTATGCGGGGATTTTTACGCGGCTGGCTTAAGGATGGCGGTGATAAAAAAGCGGTGGTGGATAAGAACCGTGCGTGGCTGCATTGCATTGAGTTGCTGTTAAAGCTGGCACCGGAAGCGAAGCTGATTGTGTGCATTCGCGAACTCGGTCAGATTTACGGTTCGATCGAAGCGCAACACCAAAAAACGATACTCGTCGATTTTATTGACCACCTCGCTGACTTCGATCGCTTCGGACGCGCGGATATGCTGTTTGCCAAAGACAAGGCTATTGGTGCGCCGATGATCTCGTTAAGCGCGGTGCAAGATTTGCCGCCTGAGGTGCAAAAGCACCTGTATTTCGTGCGC
Source organism: Aggregatilineales bacterium (assembly GCA_038251045.1). Classification (GTDB taxonomy): domain Bacteria; phylum Chloroflexota; class Anaerolineae; order Aggregatilineales; family Phototrophicaceae; genus CFX2. Next base: position 1,516 of record JBBSBS010000232.1, read on the forward strand.
TTCGAAGATTTGATGGAGCGACCTGCGGCGTGCATGTCACACTTGTTTGATTGGCTGGGGATGTCGCCCTTCGAGATCAATCCCGACAAGCTGGAAACCGGGATACAGGAGAGCGACAGCCACTATCAGATGAAGTATTTGCACAAGCAGCACGAGCGGATTGTTAAACCGAAAAAACATGACATTCCGCCGCGAATCCAAGCGCAGATTGAGAGTGCTTGCGCCTGGTATTACCAGCTTTATTATCCGAACAAAAAATAACACTCTACCTTGAATTCCACCGAAGACAAATCCGCACCGACGGTTCGTACTGATGTTGTTTGGCATCCCTCATCGCTTACCCGAGAGCAGAGTAAATTGCGCAATGGTCACAAAGGCAAAGTAGTCTGGCTAACCGGTCTGCCGGGATCGGGGAAGTCCACTGTTGCTCATGCCGTCGCGAGCCATCTGCATCATGCCGGACTTAAAACGGTAGTGCTGGATGGTGACAAAAAGTCAGGTCTTGCAATCCAATAATTAAGCTGCGTACACAATATTTTTATGCGTGCGAGAAGTTGAGGTAAAAATGTATGAATGCAAGACCCCGTGCCCCTACGGCTCGATCAAGACCAATGCTGTTGCCGCTGATTCGATTTTGACCCAGATGCCGAGATTTTGTTGACCCAAGCATCAGACTTGTGAATCGTTGCCAGCATTTGGATTGTCGTGAATTGACATTGGTCAGTCCAGTTTCGGCATCTGGGTCAATTCTCGATCGGCAACAATATAGAAGGACTCACAATCACGAGTTTACTCCAATAATTATTTGGAATTATTTTAGGTGCGCCAAGTAAATCAAAAGATATTTATCAGCATTGCGTCTTATCTCGACCCGATGCTGTTTTTTCTCTTGGCTAAAGGCGTTACGGTAATGCGTTACCGTAACGCCGAATATTTTCAGAGCAGCCAGGTAGTTTAAGTCAGGCTGATTTTTGTCTTGACGTTGGGGTACCGTACTAGTCACTTGACATTCCATACGCAAGTTGCGTATGCTATTTTTCCATGAAAGCCGCCTTTATTGAATTGCCGCCATTCGAGCGACATCGGCAGAATTATCTGAACGACAAAAGTTTTCGCGGGCTTCAAAAGATGTTGATGGAGAACCTGGAAGCCGGGGACGTAATCGAAGGCACAGGTGGATTGAGGAAGGTTCGTTACGCTGACGAGAAATGAGGCAAAGGCAAACGTGGCGGACTCCGCGTGATTTACTACTGGTGGCAGCCAGGTACGCAATTCTGGCGCTTCACCGTGTACAACAAAGACGAGATGGATGATTTAACCGCCGCACAACGGAAAACCCTGAAGGAACTGCTCAAGCAGGAATTGGATGCAAGGAGAACCAAATGAAACGTAACTTGTTTGATGAACTGAAAGAGGGATTCACCGCACTCGAATCTGTACGCGAGGGCAAGATTACCTTGCGTCAGCATGTCGTGGAAAAGAAACCTGCGCCTACCATTACCCCAGAAGAGTTGCTCAGTCTGCGCGAGAGACTGCACTTATCGAGAACCGTATTTGCCCGATACCTGCGCACCAATGAACGCACGTTGGAAAATTGGGAGCAGGGACGAGCCAGCCCAAATGCCCAGGCTGCAATTTTGATCCGCATGGTTGAGCGCTATCCGGACACAGTTGAGCGCCTGTCTGCCATCTGACCGTTGGCTGATTGGCATAAAACGATGCTCTTGTGCGAGGCCCTGTCACAGCTTGGCAAGGCTAGGCTGTGGTGTTGCCGCTGATTCGATTTTGACCCAGATACCGAGATTTTGCTGACCCAAGCATTGGGCTTGTGAATCGTTGCCAGCATTTGGATTGTCGTGAATTGACATGGGTCAGTCCAGTTTCGGCATCTGGGTCAATTCTCGACCGGCAGCAACACGCAGAGCATTCCAACAGCCTTTCGGCATCTGCAATACAAACTCCATCAATCTGTCCATAGAACGTTCTTGCTTGCGCTTGTCGAGCGTAATCGCGAGTGTTTTTATCACCTCGGATTTCTCCTCTTCGTGAGGGAAAACGTCGCCGGTCGCACCGGCATTTCAAACTTAACCAGTTCAGGTGGGATGCAGTCAGTCCCGCATGGGATTGGTGTATCTCCGAAGGATAAACTCGACAGGAGGTGACAAAATGACGCCATCGTCATATACTGGGCGCATCGAACTCTCGCCAAAACAGGAGGCTGCTATGTTGGCTCATACCGGAAAACGTCTCACCACACGCATCACAGACCATGTGCAAGATAAATTGCAGATGGCGGCAGATCTCGTTGGTGCAACGATGAACCAGTTTGTAGTACAGGCAGCACTGGAGAAGGCGGAAAAGGTCATTGAAAGCGAATCAACAATCGTCCTGACTCGTCGGGAATCGTTGCGGTTGCTGGAATTGATTGAAAATCCGCCACCCAGGAATGAAAAATTTCTTCAGGCTATGAATCGGTATCAGAGGATGAAAAACAATGATCTTTCTCCCACTGAACAGCCAGCATGACCGGAAGGAGTTTGATTGTGATAATGATGATCTTAACCGTTGGTTTGCCCAAGTAGCCAGGCAACACAAGGATAGAGGCGTTTCCACTACCTTCGTAGCTACCACTGACAATACCAGTTCAGAAGTTCTTGGTTACTACGCCATCACGGTAGCCGAACTGATGAATGTTGATCTCCCGACGCAATATCGAAAACGGTTACCTGAAAAAGTGCCAGCATTTCGATTGGGGAGATTGGCTGTTTCAGTTCGGTATAAAGGGCAAAGAATTGGCGAATCATTGCTATTCGATGCCATAGATAGAATTACTCGCATATCGCAAGATGTTGGTGGTGTTGAGATTGTGGTCAACGCAAAACCTTCGGCTATCGACTTTTACAAACAATACGGCTTTGAACAGATGGCGGATCATCCGCTTAATTTGTTCCTGCCGATTTAACACCCCCCGCGAATCTATGATGCCGGGGGGTTTTCGTTTTGGAATTCTCTATGCCTGTTAACATCCTGAACCTGCCCGGTCTCAATGTGCTGGACTTCAAGGAAACAGACAACGAATACCACATCAAGGCATCACCACGAGAAATTTCCCTGCGCTAGTTCCAACGATATAGTCAGTCACGCCAGGCGCACTCTGGTTATCCGCGACATCCCCTCTCATGGCAAAGCAGTAGCGATTCACCTAGATGTACCATGCCTGAAGTGTCGGCCGTGCAATAAAACTTTCACAGCTACGATGTCTGAAGTTGATACCGGACGCGAAATGACCATGCGGCTGGCCCAATGGATTGGGCGACAATCTCTCGGATACACCTATGCCGAGATCGCAAAACAGGTATTGGTCGATGAGAAGACGGTCCGTAATGTATTTGATGTGCGGACTATCTGATAGACTTGGCTTCTATCCAATCCATAAGGAATGCAAAATGGGTTACGCCGAACTGATTGAAAAATTACAAAACCTCCCCTCAGATAAGCAGTCCGAGGTTGTCGACTTTGTTGAATTCTTGGCGAGCCGTATTGCTCTTCGTTCATCCGAAAGCGAAGGACAGTCTAAATCTGCTTTGTCTGAGTGGCGCGCCCATCCTTTTACAGTGCGTGATTTTTCCCCCATGAGCAGGGAAGAAACTAATGCCCGTTAAGAAAGTATTTGTCGATACCAACATTTGGCTATATTCCCTCATCCAAACCGACGAAGGGGATGAACGGCATGTATTGGCAACAGACTTTCTGGATGGAATAGAGCGCCCAGTAATCAGCACTCAAGTCATTCGCGAAGCGACACACAACCTCCTCAAAAAAGCGAAAGTTTCAGAAGATAAATTGAGACTGCTGATTATGGGTTGGTATCAGGACTGTGAGGTAACGGAAAGCAACGAGTCACAATTACTGCTTGCTTCAAAACTTCGTGAATCATATTCGTTGAGTTACTGGGATAGCTTGATAGTCGCGTCTGCACTTGATGCTGGCTGCACCACTTTGTATAGCGAAGATATGCAACACGGGCAAACTATTAACGGTGTATTGACGATCAATAATCCGTTGACCACCCAATAGTGGGGGTGGTTTCTTTGCCGGACTTTTGCCGGTTTCTGTTATGCAGTGTTATGCGCTGTACTGCATGGTTGTAACGGAATGCCTCAGCGCGAGTTAATAAAATCAATATGTTACGACTAAGAAGTATTCTGCGAACCAAGGGGTCAGGAGTTCGAATCTCTTTGGGCGTACCAATAAATCAATGGGTTAGACTGTAAAAGGTCTAGCCCATTTTCTTTTATGTCACCGAAACGTCACTCTGGAAACTAGATGGATGTTACTGACTAGCCTTCCAGAACTCATTACCTACATCACTTCAGGTCGAAGCGGTCGGCATTCATCACCTTCGTCCAAGCAGAGACGAAATCGTTGACGAACTTCCCCTGGTTGTCGTCCTGTGCATAGACCTCGGCGTAGGCACGCAGAATCGAGTTGGAGCCGAAAACCAGATCGACGCGGGTCGCCGTCCACTTCACGGCGCCGGACTTGCGCTCGCGAATCTCGTATAGGTTCCGGCCGACCGGTTTCCACGTATAGGCCATGTCGGTCAGGTTGACGAAGAAGTCGTTCGTCAGCGCACCGACGCGGTTGGTGAACGCGCCATGTGTGCTGCCGCCGTGGTTGGTGCCGATGACGCGCATGCCGCCGATCAATGTAGTCAACTCGCAGGCTGTGAGCCCCACCAACTGGGCGCGATCGAGCAGCAACTCCTCGGACGTCACGACGTAGTCCTTCTTCAGCCAGTTGCGGAAGCCGTCCGCCAAAGGCTCCAGCACGTCGAAGGACTCGGCATCCGTCATCGCATCGGAGGCATCGCCACGGCCCGGTGAAAAGGGCACCGTCACTGCAACACCTGCGGCCTTAGCGGCTTGCTCGATGCCGACGTTGCCAGCCAGCACGATCACGTCGGCCACGCTTGCGCCCGTTTCAGCGGCGATCTTTTCATGAACCGCCAGCACCTTGGCGAGACGCACGGGCTCGTTGCCTTCCCAGTCCTTTTGTGGGGCTAGGCGAATGCGCGCGCCGTTGGCGCCGCCGCGCTTGTCCGAACCGCGGAAAGTGCGCGCGCTGTCCCAGGCGGTGGAGACCATCTCACTGATACTCAAGCCGCTGGCGGTGATCTTCGCCTTCACAGCGGTCACGTCGTAATCCTGGCTGCCGGCGGGTACTGGGTCTTGCCAGATCAGGTCTTCCTTGGGCACGTCGGGGCCGATGTAGCGCGCCTTCGGACCCATGTCACGGTGCGTCAGCTTGAACCAGGCGCGGGCGAAAACTTCGGAGAAGTAAGCCTGATCGTCGCGGAAGCGTTCCGCAATCTTGCGGTACTCGGGATCGAACTTCATCGCCATGTCGGCGTCTGTCATCATCGGCTTGCAGCGAATCGAGGGATCCTCGACATCGACCGGCATGTCCTCTTCCTTTATGTTGACCGGTTCCCACTGATGAGCCTCCGCTGGCGATTTTTTCAGCCACCAGTCGTAGCTGAGCAGTAGTTTGAAGTAGCCGTTGTCCCACTGGGTGGGGTGAGTGGTCCAGGCGCCTTCGATGCCGCTGGTTACAGTGTCGCGGCCGATGCCACGGGTGGTGTGGTTCATCCAGCCGAGGCCCTGCTCTTCTACATCCGCGCCCTCCGGGGCCGGGCCGAGATTCGCGGCACTGCCATTGCCGTGCGACTTGCCGACGGTGTGGCCGCCGGCGGTCAGGGCCACGGTCTCCTCGTCGTTCATGGCCATGCGGGCGAAGGTCACGCGCACGTCATGAGCGGTCTTGAGCGGATCGGGCTTACCGTCTACTCCTTCGGGGTTGACGTAGATCAGGCCCATCATCACGGCGGCGAGCGGATTTTCCAAATCGCGCTCACCGGAGTAACGGCTGCCTTTTCCGCCGCTCGGCGCCAGCCATTCCTTTTCCGATCCCCAGTAGGTGTCCTTTTCGGGATGCCAGATGTCTTCACGCCCGAAGGCAAAACCGAAGGTCTTCAGACCCATCGACTCGTAGGCCATGGTGCCGGCCAGAATGATCAGGTCGGCCCAGCTAATCTTGTTGCCGTATTTCTTCTTGATCGGCCAGAGCAGGCGGCGAGCCTTGTCAAGGTTGGTGTTGTCGGGCCAAGAATTGATTGGCGCGAAGCGCTGGTTGCCGGTGCCGGCGCCGCCGCGGCCGTCGGCGATGCGGTAAGTGCCCGCTGAGTGCCACGCCATACGGATCATCAGCCCGCCGTAGTGACCCCAATCGGCCGGCCACCAGTCCTGACTGTCGGTCATCAGCGCCTTGACATCCTTCTTGATCGCGTCGACGTCGAGCTTCTTGAGTTCCCTAATATAGTCAAAGTCAGCGCCCAGCGGATTGGTCTTGCTGTCGTGCTGGTGCAGGATGTCAAGGTTCAGGTCCTTGGGCCACCAGTCCATGTTGACCATGTTGGCTGAAGTTACGCTACCGTGCATGACTGGGCATTTGCCCGTTGAGTGTGTGCCAATTTCGTTCATTGTCTCCTGTACTAATGTATTGAATTGCAGGGTTAATGCGCCATGGCCCATAGCACCAAGTATTCAACGAAGATGTCTCGCTGCTCTTTAATCAAAAGCGTGATGATGGTTATCTCCTATCGGCTTGAGTCATCCGCGATGACATGGAGCCATACTAGAGCTATATGGTTAATAGATAACGTTGAGATTCTCAATTGCTGCCATATGCAACGGCTATCACATCTCTATGGAAAGAGCTCGTAGATACAAAATAACTAGGTTTGATGGCAATAGATTTATCAATCAGTAAACCGTTGCCACGGACAAATGAAACCATCGACGGGTTTCAGAGCCATGGCAGCCTTTCAATTGGCACGCATACGGTCATCGTGAGGGGCAGGTTGTGGAACTGAGCCATCTTAAGTCTTCAGCAACAATCATCGAGAGTAATAATACATCGAACGACCGGAACTTTGTGGAGCAGCCATTCATGGTGGTTGCCGTGAATGGCTGCAATTGCAACTTCCTTGCAATTTGGACTTCAGTTTCAGGAAAAGCATCAAAGACAAGATTCAATCATGATGCGAAGGCTTAAGTCTGCATTCGCGGCCTAGAATCAGGGGCCGGGGGGCTCAATGTGATATAGGCGAACAGCATTTCGTCCAGCCTTCTTGGCCCAATACATGGCGGTATCGGCATTTTTTGAAAGCTCAGGTTCTTCATGGCCGTGGTCAGGATAGAGCGCCACCCCTATGCTGGTGGATACCGTTAGGCAATGGCCTACCAGGTCAAAGGGTTGCTCCAGCGCAATACGAATTTTTTCCGCCACACCAAGCGCGCCTTGAGCGCTGGCTATGGTGTTAAGTAGCACAACAAACTCGTCTCCACCAATACGCGCGACAGTGTCTGACTCGCGTACACAGGTTTGTATGCGGCCCGCCACAGCTTGCAGCAGTACATCGCCGATGGCGTGTCCGAGGTTGTCGTTGATGGGTTTGAATTTGTCGAGATCAAGGTACATCAGCGCCAACTGCTTCTTTTCCCGCCGTGCGTTAACGATGGCTTGGCGCAGTCGATCAGAGAAAAGCGTGCGATTAGGCAGCTTGGTAAGCGTGTCGTGCTGCGCCAGGAAAATTACCTGCTCTTGAGCCCGTTTGCGTTCACTGATATCGCGGGTGACACCAAGAAGACCGACAAACTCACCGGCCTCATTGCGTATGCCGGTGACGGTGACTTCGGTCCACACAGTGCTACCGTCTTTGCAAGGCTGTTCCAGCTCTCCACGAAAATCGACAACAGGTTCACCGGCACGTACTGCAGTGATGGCCTGCCCGAGACCGGCGGCCGCAATGGGAACCGAGTCTGGCATCAGCGCTTCATCGAGGGATTGATGCATCACTTCATCAACGCTATAGCCGCGAAGCTTCTCTACTGAGGGGCTGATGTAGGTGAAGCGACCTTCCACGTCCATCGTCCAGATAACGTCGGAGGCGTGGTCGGCCAGCAGACGGTGGCGCTCTTCGGAAACGCTCAGCGCTTTTTGGGCTTTCTGGCTTTCGGCTAAAGCACGAGCAAGGCGGCGGTTGGTTCGATAAATGTACAAAAAAATGGCACTCACTAGAGCCAGCAGGGCCAGTGTGAAATACAACCCAGTCAGGTCGCGCTTTGGATTCTGGTCGTAGATAAAACCATCGAGTGAGAAATCATGAGGCAACAACCCTAGGTCAGCATAGGTGGCGGCAATGTGACGCCAGCGCCCCGGGTTCATGTAG
>JBBSBS010000233.1:0-9807 GCA_038251045.1 Aggregatilineales bacterium
GTTCCAACACCCCGTCCCCCTGCTCGGCGGTATCCCATAAAAATCTTAGAATCGGTATGAATTGGCAGCGGCGGCGCAGGTTGAAAACTGGCCTCGTCAAAAATGAACGGTTCAATCTGGTCAATAAAATTCGCGGTGCTTGGCAGTGGAAAATCAATCGGACGGCGCTGGAGTTCGCGTAGTACCCCTTCATTACGCACATAAGTACCGGGGAGTATCTCGCTTATTGCAACACCAAAAGGCTGCCCCCACGAAAGAAGCGAATCTCCCTTACGAATTTCTTGTACCGCAAATCGGTGTCCTTCCAGCAGCGTATCGCTGATAGTGAACTGGCTGTCGCCAAAAATGACATCTGTACCCGCTTCTAGTCTGCGCGTCGCAATTGCCACATTGTCATCAGGCTGCGGCAAACGTCCGATTGTTTCAAATGTGAGTGTCATATATTTTATCCTTCAAAATGTTGTAAAACCGCTTCGATACCATCGTCATCGATTTTTGTCAGATACTCGGTAATCAGATCAACCAGACCGTCAATCTGTCTTAAGTCTTCTTCCCAGAAATTCTCGTTCGCCAGCACATTTTCCACCAGTGTCCGAATACCGATTCCCGCCTGCCATTGATCTGCGAACCAACTTATAACTGCCGCATCATCATTCAACGGAATGACCGATCCATTCCATTCGCCTTTATAGAAGCATATTAAGCCTGCGAACGCCAATACAACGTGTCGGGGCAGTTTATGATAGCGGCTTTCATAGCTGATTATGGTCGGCACTAATCGTATCTTGAACTTGGATATGGATTTGAAGGCAATACTAATTAACAGATGGTGGATGAATGGGCTTCGGAAACGATTCAGAACATCCCGCGCAAATTGCTCTAAGTGTTCATCTGGATTTTCAAAAGACGGAATAATCTCTGAATAAACCAGTTCACGTATGAATAATCCTAACTGCGGGTGCTCAATCGCTTGTTGAACAGTCTCCAATCCCAGCAGATAACCCAGCGGCATCATTGCCGTATGCGCCCCGTTTAATATCCGCACCTTTTCCTTGCGGTACGGCTCAACATCATCAACAATCCGCACATTGAGATCCGTTTTATGAACCGGCAGCTCATCCTTCAGGCTCTGTGGGGCTTCGATGACCCAGCTGTGATAGCGTTCGGCCTCCAGTAAAAGATGGTCATCAAAACCAATGTCTTCCAGAATTGCCTCGCTGTCCCCTTTCGGATACCCCGTCACAATCCGGTCAACCAGCGTATTGCAAAATTGATTACTGGTTTCAATCCACTGTGCAAATTCCGGCTCTAAATTCCACAAATCCGCATATTGCAAAATAAGCTGCTTGAGCAAATCGCCGTTACCCTCAACCAATTCGCATGGCAAGAGAATACAGCCCTTGTCTGCCTGACCGCCAAACTGCCGGAACCGCTCATACAAAAAAGCCGTCGCCTTTGCCGGAAAAGAACTTGAAGGCGCATCGCTGAGTTGATCTTCGGCTGCGAAAGCCAATCCCACTTCTGTCGTATTGGAGATTATAAAACGGATGTCAGGCTGCCGTGCCAGCGCCAGATACGCCGCGTAATCCTCATATGGATTAATCGCCCGGCTGACACAGGTTATCAAGCTGCGCTCGGTCACCAAAGTCCCATCTCGCACCTCATGAAGTTGCAGATGAAACAGCCCTTCTTGGGTAGCTAAAGTTTCGTATGACCCGCCCGGTGTTGGCTTGACAATCACCACACTGCTCGCAAATCCCGCCTGCTGATTGAGTGCCTCGATAATCCACTCAACAAATCCCCTCAAGAAATTTCCGCCACCAAATTGCACAACCCTTTCAGGGTAGCTTTGGCTAATTTCTGCGGTCTGCCTGTTCAGCGGTCGGAGTGTACTGTTCATATTTGCTTCCATATAGTATTGGTTGTGTTAGTAAATTCTCTGTTCAAATATCCGCTCGTCATCAGGTTCGCATCATATAACTGATTCCGCGAATGAATGAACCCACCACCCATTACGCAATCGCAATCGGATGCACCCATGAACCGGTCGCCCCTTGCAAACGCAGTGGCGTAACAATCAGAAGAAATTCATAGACCTGTTTCGCCGCTAATTCCTCCAAGTACAAATTCTCAAGATGTGTCACACCATTATGCACCAGCAAATAACGATGCACTGCATGATCCGTCGGCGGCATCGCTTCAACCGTCATGTTATCTGACCCTGCCAGTATCATCCCTTGCTCGTGCAGCCATTGCGCGGCCTCTAAGCCAATCCCCGCCACCGCATCACGATAGGAGTCCACGTTTCCATCGGCGAGATGCCGGTAAAAGCCTGTGCGGATAAGTACCGCCGTACCCGGTCGAATGACGACTCCTTGTTTGGCTGCGGCTGCTTTCACGTCATCAGCAGAAATAACGTACTCGTCTGGCAGTACATCTACCGCTTTATGTCCGGCAACATCAATCAACACCGCCCGTGTAATAATCGGCGGCATCTCAGCAATCGTCAGGTGCTTCTGCCCCATATAATCGACATGCTCACTCGCGCTTACGAATTTTCCCACCCCATCAAACAACTTGACATCCCCTTCCAAACTCGGATTCCCCGCTGCATCCTGCACCTCCCCAATGTGGCACAGAGCATCAATATGGGTGCCAGTATGTGCCGACATAGTTACCGCCTCGGCAGCGGCGGAGGCAGGTGCAATCGCTGTCAAATCACCATGCCGTAATCGCGGTGAAAGTGTGTACGGAACCATCGGTGTTGGAACAGGGATACCCTCGCTCCACACCACCGCCAGACTATATACCGTTCCTGTTTTCATCAGGCCGATGAGTTCAGGTGTTACATGGGGCACAGGCAAAGCACCATAAGCTGCCATTTGCCCCGCTTTTACAGAAGTCATTAAATTATGTTCCTTCGGATGCATCTAATATTTTTCAAAAACTAAACATCGCTTTGATAACCCCGTTTGCCGGATCAAGCCACGTTGGGAAATCTCGTATCATCGCTTCCGGTGATGCACTGTACGTAATCCACGGTTTCACGTCGAATTTTTGCTGCTCCAATGCCGCTATCACCTTGTTAAAATCCTCAGCCGTCGCATTGCGGCTAGCCAGTACCGCCAACTCCCGCCGGTGGAATTCAGGATCGTTAAAAGTTACATCCCCCTGAAATAATCCCACAAATACCAATCGACCACCGTGCGCGACATACCCGAATGAATTCATCATCGACTTCGCATTACCTGTGGCATCAAAAACAACCGTCGGATAATCATCGGGGGTCAACGCCTTAAGCTGCTCAAGCACATCTTGTTTGCCGTCAATGCAGTGGTCGATGCCCATCTGCTCCCCTGCAAACGCTAAACGCTTGTCACTAACATCCATCGCAATCACCTGTGCCCCTGCCAGATGCGCAAATTGGGCAGTACCCAGCCCAATTGGCCCCATGCCCACCACCAGCACTGTCTCGCCCGCCGTAATGTTCGCCCGTCGTACGGCATGGCAGCCGATACTCAACATTTCAACCAGTGCCAATTCTTCATCTTTCAACACCGCCGATTTATGAATTTTATCAATCGGCACATTGATGAATTCCCGCATCCCACCATCGATATGTACACCCAGCACCTTATTATTCATGCAGCTGTTCACGAACCCCCGCCGGCATGCCCCGCACCTGCCACAATTCAGGTAAGGGCGAACACAACACGCATCCCCCACTTTAAGATCATGCTCCATGTTCGTAGTACCGATTTCCACAATCTCTAACGCCAGTTCATGACCCAAAATGCGCGGATAACTAAAAAATGGCTGCGTCCCCGTGAAGGCGTGCAAATCCGTCCCGCATATACCAACGCGCCGCACACGAACCTGTACTTCATTCGCGCCCGCTGGCGGTGGGGCTTGTGTATTAACCATTTCAAACTGCCCCTGCTCTCTCAAAATAACAGTTTTCACAAAATCGACTCCTGCAGCACATCAATAGTAATCCGCATTAAAATAGGTTCTTTGTTTCTGCGGTTGCCTCGATAATAATATAGTTTCATGAACCATGCTCCATATGCTAACGGGTATTGGATATAACTTCAATCTTCCCGCCAATCGTATGTGCATATATATTTCCATTCATGCCAACTAATCAGTCATTGAACACACAAACTCGATTTCATGTCGGGCAATAGCTATAATCAGCTTGGTCGAGACAACCAGCCTGATAACTTCAGATAAGGGATTAGCCTGCCGCATATGACACATTCGCCCAAAATCATCATCATTTGCTGTCTGGCACTCATGCTAACGGCCTGCCAACTAACGACCGATCCCGCTAACCCCGCTGGCATCAGTCTAGCCAACCTTCCGACCTTGGAACCCACTCCTACCGATCCGGGCTTAATCGCCCCCCGCGCGACCCCCAATCTTGAGCAATTACCCCTACTCGCTGCCCACCTCCAGCGTGTCCAAAATATGCTCAAGCAATCGGTACCCATCTTGCCACTAACCGATGGTCTCGATAAGAACCAGCAGTTAGCACAAAATATTGCCATCAACAACCAGCTTTTCCAACGCTACGTGCGGGATGAAAAAGGAACGCTCCGAAACGAAATTTTTGGCGTATATCCTGTCCGTGCCAGCGACATTTCCGAAAAAACAGCCGCTTGCTCCTTATCATCGTGTTATCGTGTTGAAATGTATAATTACGCCCTTAACTTATACACCGCCGCCATTGTGGATCTACCAACCGCCACCGTCCTCAACATCGTCGGCTATGACAACACCCAGCCGGATATTCCCACCAGCCTTGTAGACATCGCCCTCGAAATTGCAGTGAATTCGCCCGAAGTGACCAAAACCTTTGGCTACACCCCCGAAACCAAAGATGCCGTCATGGCAAACACTAAAACCGCCCTGAATGGCACAACTTGCGAACGCTCACGCCATCTCTGCGTCGCCCCCACCTTTGTCGTGGATGGGCAAGCACTCTGGGCAATTGTAGATCTCACCGAAGGTTCACTTGTCGGTGTCCGTTGGACATCTGTCGGCAGCACCACCCCTGTCACCGAGAAAAACCTCGAAAACGAATCAATTGTGCGCTTATACTGCCAGCAAAATACACAATTAGAGCGTGATGGTTGGAGCTTGAACTATATCTTGACCAGTTCCGACGGTCTCCGAATTTCAGACGTGAATTTCCAGAACGCCCCAATTTTGGAAAGCGCCAAGCTGGTTGACTGGCACGTCAGTTATTCATCTGCTGAAGGCTTTGGCTACAGTGATGCGGTCGGTTGTCCCGTCTTCAGTCAAGCCGCGGTCATCGCCGTCCAGCCTCCAACCGTCGAAGATATTCTTCTGGATGGCACAACCGTTGGCTTCGCCCTGAAACAAGAATTTTGGAGCGAACTCTGGCCTCAACCCTGTAATTATTTCTACGAGCAGCGCTATGAGTTTTACACCGATGGGCGCTTTCGTCCCGTGGTCAGCAGTCTTGGGCGTGGCTGTGGCGATGATGGAACCTATCGCCCCGTCACCCGCCTCGCCTTTGCCAATCCCTATACCTTCAGCGAATGGAACGTATCCACTTGGAAAGATTGGACGAACGAAGGCTGGCGGCTCGCAGCCGACGGTTCTGCCGATCAATCGGGCAATCAGTTCCGCTTGAGCAGCCCATCCGGCGGCTTTTACATTGCACCCTCCAGCGGGCAGTTTGCCGATGGTGGTCGTGGCGATAATCCTTATGTCTATGTGACACTACATCATCCTGATGTCGATGAAGGCGACTCGGATATGCCCACCATCGGCCCCTGCTGCAATGCTGATTATCAACAAGGTCCCGAAAAATTCATTGATGCTGCTCCCGAACCCATCGCTGACAGTCCTTTGGTGCTCTGGTATGTGCCGCAGCTTCACAATGATGATTCTCCCGGCAAAGAATACTGTTGGGCAAATTCCGTCTTACAAAACGGGGTCTATGTTCCGGTCGACTATCCCTGCCCGTCCGGCCCCATGTTTATACCCATCACACCAGATTCCACCGCCACCAATGCCCCCTAAATCGAAAATCAACGGGTAAGAAACTCTTGACCAAGCGAAGCCGTAAACCGCAGCGAACCGAAAGCAAATCCACATCAGGGCGCAAACACCCTACCCCCACGCGGATGTCACCAGCCGACGAAACACCGCTTGTCTCTGAAACGCGAACGCGGATTTCACGCAAGTGGATTGCGATTGTCGCTGGCCTAATTATCGCCTTGGTAGGCGGTTCGCTTGCCTTTCTGATTTATCGCAATCAAACCCCGTCAACCACCTTTACCCTAGGCAGCGCCCTTTATTGCGGCATAAATTCAAAATTTGTGCAGTCGCTAGGCTTTACGGGTGTCAGTGCTATGGATACGCGCTCTAAATACGTCAAAGGGGTTATGCTCCGCGAACTCGATCAAAACGGCAATATCACGCGCTCTTATCAAGACCCCACATGGTCAAGTGCCGGTTACTTAGGCGCGTTACAGCATGACGAATTGGGAAACGTCTATCTCATCCCCATGCCCTTTATTAGTGTGTTGGAAAATCCACCCGCTAAAGCCAATATCATCTCCCGCATAGATACCGACACCGGTAAGTTGCTGCCATTTGTAGAGCTTCCCGCTGCTGCCCCTCTCACCTCTCAAAATGTCTATGGTCTCATGGATATAACCTACGACTGCGACACCCGTTACCTGTATGCATCATCGGTTCTCGGTTCAACACCCGATCATGTCGCTGGGCGCATTTTCCAAATAGACCCTTCTACGGGTACAGTACTATCCATCCTCGACGGCATCGATGCCATTGGCCTCGGTATCTTCAATGACCCGCAGGGCAAGCGCCTGTATTTCGGGTTGGCTCGTGCCTCCGAAGTCTACTCCGTCTCGCTCGATAATAACGGCAGCTTCGGCAGCGACATCCGCTTAGAACTATCACTCGTTGGCTTGGGAACCAAAACCAACGAACGCGCCCGCACCATTGCCTTTCAAGGCCCATCTCAATTGGTAATCAAAACCTTACAGTTCGACTTTAACCTTGTTGCCCCCTCCGAAACACAGCAAACCCTGCTCGTCTACATCTATAATGCCGACCAGAACACATGGGATTTCACCCGATCTCAAATCAGCAATGAGTAAACAACTTACTGGCAAATGCGGCTCCCTTGTGCCTCTTTCGTTCTGAACTTAATATCAAAAGTGTTTAATTCAAGTTTGTCGGCAAACCATTCTCCAACCATCTACCAACGCGCAGCACCTATTTCTCGCCTACAAAGTTAGCGCCACCACCCCTTAACGGTTACCAAATGTCCGACCAAATGGTCACCCTTAAGCCGCCACTATGCCCTATACTATCCTCTAGGGCGGCTTGTAGGGGCAGGACGGCTGTCTGCCCACCTCACGCCGCCGCGCACCTTAACATCGCATCATCTTGGCAACTATAGTGGCACATAATCCGCCTTTGGCATTGCCGAAATCTATAGTGATAATTTTGCCAAATGTCACTCCGACACTGATAAGCGAAGCAATCCTGTGGGACGACTGTGACGACATTTTGCACTTGTGGAATTTGCAGCTTTCGCAGCTTTTCCCCGTAATCATCTGCGAAAACCACATGCACAACTGCAATAACTACATCAACAACATTTGTGTCGTTTCCGACGACGACGACGACGACACAAACACAAAATGTATTCCGAATTTGAAGAATTTTCCGAATCTTCTCCCTCAACTCCGCCTTTAGCTCTGCATTTTTTGAATATTCGTCCGAACATTCCGAATCACATAGTCAACGAACCACCCGACACAAAACATGCTGTGACCCACCATATACATACCCTTGTCACAATTCACCACATCTGTTAATCTTCGGTTTGAGACAAAGTATCATTCTCCAGTCATAGAATTAACTTTCAAACGCCCTGTGTTACTCTTGATTTCAGCACTTTAGCCATAACACCACTCGTAAGAATCATCATGACCTCGGTAGTCAATGTAAAGCGCCTATTAGAGATATTGAATAACCAATGAACAATAAACCGCGTTTTCCATATACCTCGCGAAAACATGCACCCTCTTTGAAGGATGCCCCTGCCCTCGATATTCGCGAACTATACGTGGACTATCCCAACGGTGAGTTCAATCGTGCCTTGGACAATGTAAGTTTACGTGTCAATTCTGGCGAACGTGTTGCCCTTGTAGGACCAAACGGCGCGGGCAAATCTACTCTTCTTAAAGCCATAGCTGGCTTACTCCCGATCGCTGCCGGAGAGATTCATATCTACGGCAATCCTATTGGCGCATTCCCCCACAAAGTTGCCTATTTACCCCAACGCGGCGAAATAGACTGGCGCTTTCCTATTAGCTTACAGAGCCTCGTATTAACAGGGCGCTATGTTCATCTAGGTTGGTTTCGGCGACCGGGGAAAAATGACTCCCTCATTGCCCGCAAAATGATCGAACGCCTTGGCCTGAGCGAACTTGCTGATCGCCAAATTGGTCAGCTATCCGGTGGGCAGCAGCAGCGTGCATTGCTGGCTCGCGCCCTCACGCAGGACGCTGATCTACTCCTATTGGATGAACCGTTAAACGCGGTTGATGCCCAAACCCGCGCCGTCATCGCGGATGTTCTCAACCAACTCCAACGCGAAGGCAAAACAGTAGTTGCCGCAACTCATGATTTGGGTCGGCTCGAAACTGACTTTGATGATGCCTTTTACTTGTCTGAAGGGCGGGAAGTCCCTGCCCCACCCGGCGCATTTACAGGTAAAAATTTTGACCAGCACCCCCCTCTGACTCAAAACCCGCACCCGGTTACACAAAAGGTTGGCTAGCTAATAATGGACTTGCTGCTTGAACCCCTTCGCTACAGCTTTATGCAGACAGCGATCTTAGCCGCTGTTTTAGTCGGCATCACCTGTGCCACAATTGGGGTATATGTTGTCTTGCGGCGCATGGCCTTCATAGGTGATGCCTTAGCCCACACCGCCTTACCCGGTTTAGTCGTAGCCTATCTAAACGGTTGGAGCTTATTTGGTGGCGCGGTTGTCGCCGGATTATTGACCGCGTTGGGTATCGGATGGCTGTCGCGCCGCGAAGAAGTCCGTGAAGATACAGCCATCGGCATTCTGTTTACAGGCATGTTTGCCCTCGGCATCCTACTCATCAGTACAACTCGCTCCTTTCGCGACCTAACCCATATACTCTTCGGCAACATTTTAGGCGTAACTACCAGCGACTTACTGCTCATCGGCGGCATTACCCTGCTCACCCTCACAACCCTTTTCGCCTTTCACAAGGAACTAGAACTCACCTCTTTTGACCCCACACACGCCGAAGTCATCGGCTTACGTGCAGATCGTCTGCGTTACCTCTTGCTCATTCTCTTGTCATTGACCGTTGTGACCAGTATTCAAGTGGTCGGGGTTGTATTAACCAGCGCCATGTTGGTCACACCTGCTGCCGCTGCCGCCCTCATTACCAATCGCCTCCCTCGTATGATGCTGATTGCGGCATTGATAGCCGTCGTTTCCGGGGTTGCAGGTCTATACATCTCGTTCTATCAGAATGTGTCATCAGGGGCAGCCATTGTCCTTATTTCGACCGTGTGCTTTGGGGCTGCTTGGGTCATTCGCGTAATTCAATCACGCAGGCGAAAATCAACAGCGGCTTAAATCAGAGCAATAACGGCGGTTACACCCACTCGGTAAAGGCACGAAACCCATTTTTGATCTATTTTGACAGTCCCATTCATATATAATGGTCATCAAGCTATATGGAGACTGTA
>JBBSBS010000234.1:0-9778 GCA_038251045.1 Aggregatilineales bacterium
ACAAGTTTGAATTAGATTTAGGTGAGCCGGAACAGGTTGGTATGAATTTATTTGAGAGGACTGCCCTACTCGCACTCAAATATCCTATAGAAAGTTTAGAAGTCGATTTTCATCTACTTGACATTGTAATTGGCATGGATGGGGCTGAACCGAACACGCGAGTCGAGCAATCTTTTATCGCAATCACATGTGAAAAAGTTGCCAACAAGATGGTTTTGCGATTATTCAGTAACGGTGCGCCGCGTATTGAATCCATCTAATTCGTTAAAACCGTGTTGATTATGAAGCGTCCAAAGTTGGGCGCTTTTTTATTTGTGCGTTCTTAGAGGTGTGCGATGTGTAGAGTCATGATGTGAGTATTCTATTCACTTCGCATAGTGGGATAGAGTCGGGCAAAAACAAGGCCGCCAGTGCGTGGCAATTGGACGTGTTTGGATAGTTATGGCAAAAGTCGGACGTAAATACGGCATTACTGAATTTCGATTGGCGATTGAGCGGGTGGGCGCTTCGCCGACGTTAATTGCCCGCGAGTTGAATTGTGCGACGGGCACGGTTTACAGCTATCTCAAACGCTACCCTGAATTAAAAGCGGTTTATGAGGCGGTCAAAGGTGGCGCGGTTGAGGATAAGCCACAATTCCCCAAAGAAGTGTTTGAG
The DNA here is from genome assembly GCA_038251045.1 of Aggregatilineales bacterium. GTDB lineage: Bacteria > Chloroflexota > Anaerolineae > Aggregatilineales > Phototrophicaceae > CFX2. Next base: position 658 of record JBBSBS010000234.1, read on the forward strand.
AAGGCGATCAAAGAGTCTTATGGGGTGAAGTCGTCGGTGGCGGCTGCGGTGGGTTGCAGTCGTCAGACGGTGGATAATGCGCTGGAACGTTGGCCTGAATTAAAAGAACAATTCGACTCGGCGCGATCAACGCTGGTGAGCAAGGCGACGAGTGCGCTGGTCAGTGAGATTGATCGTCCGGGCTGTGAAGGCCACACACGAGCTTACATGTTTGTGCTAAAGACGTTGGGCAAGGATGAAGGGTTTGTCGAGCGGTCAGAAGTGACAGGGGCGGACGGCGCGGCGCTGCTAGATATATCGCCAGAGATTGCCAAGCAGGTTCAGAGTTTGGGCTTAAACCTCAACGAAGTTTTGAAACACTTTTTAAGTTTTCCACCACCAGAGGCGGCATGAAGATGAACGAACAGAGACGTGAAAGAATTGCTCAACAAATCCGAATATTCGAGGCTGTACTTACATCATATGATGCATCTCAAGCTGCTTATGATGTAGCGATTCAAACAACTGAACTGGATTATGATCGATCCGAATTTCTTGAAAAGATTAGCGATTCTTCTGATGCATTCGATGACCTTGCCAAAGATTTAGTTCGATTGTTAATTCCTATTGCCAAAGCTGGCATTGAGATTGCTGATCATATCCAATATGAAGCTGCTGGAAGTGTTGGAATCAAGCAAGTTCGATTACGTAAATTTTTAAACGCGCTGAGCAAATTAGATACCGATAAGTCTATTTATCAATCCTCTTGATGCAAACCCCCGAAGCGTTATTCGCTGCCAAGCTCTATAAGCAGATTTACGGCAAAGAACCGCCTGCCCCTAAGCAGTGGGAGATTGTCGTCCACGAGCAGGACGGTACGCAGCCGCTTTACTCCGTCAATAAAAAAGATAAGATTGTTGGTATTTATTTGCATGAAGGCCAGAGGCGGGCATGGGATAGTGACAAGCGCTTCGTCTTCATGATCGCGGGGAAACAGTCGGGCAAGTGTGGCAAGTTTACCGTCTTACTGGCTGATGGTAGACGTAAATTTGTGCGAGACATGATCTGCGGCGATGAAGTCTTGTATCTAGACGACGATCTTAAAATTCATAAGACAGTCGTCACCGATGCTTTTTGCACGGGTGTACAAGCCACCTATAAAGTAACAACGGCATCTGGACGCTCCATTATTGTGACCGCAGATCATCCTTTATATAGCGCGGATGGTTGGCAACCGACAGGCGAATTCCAACCGGGTGATTTGATTGGTGTACCGCGTTCCTTACCCAATCTGGGTACGAAAAATGAACTACCTGAACGAATGCGGCTCATGGGCTATCTCATTGGTGACGGTGAATTAACTGCTGGTACTCCAATGTTTAGCAATATAGACCCTGAAGTATTGAACGATTTAGAGCGATGCCTACCAGAACCCTGTAAATTGGTTTTTAGTGACCGATGCACCTATCGCATTAGTGGGTATGGCAGAGGCAGTTCGAATGATAACCCCGTGCGGGAATGGTGCAAAGAATGGGGCATATGGGGAACTCTCGCCAAACACAAACGTATTCCTGAATCGGTTTTCCAACTGGATAAAGCGTCAATTGCACCAATGTTGAATGCGCTATTTGCTTGCGATGGATGGATTGATACGAAAGGGTTTGGGTTCGCTAGTGCCAGTGAAGGCTTGATTGATGATGTGCAACACTTACTTTTGCGGTTCGGAATCGTAGCCCGAAAACGGTATAAAGCTGTCAATCTCAATGGGAGGGTATTTGCCTCATGGTCATTGGCAGTTATCCAACTAGACGGTTTAAAAATACTTGCCAATGAAATTGGCGTTTTGTCCAAACAGCGTAAATTGTTGGCACTTATCACGTCCAAACATGGCGGTCAAGAAAACGGGAAAGACATTATCCCTCATTTCGATTTACGCGCCTGCTATAACAAATTAGGAACATGGGTTGCTAAAAAAGGTTATCCCGATCAATTCGGTTATTCACTGGTGCGGCGCAGTCGAATCTCTAACATATCACGATCTATCGCCCAAACCTTATCGGATTATTTTGGAGTGGATACTGATAAATCGTATTCTGACATCTATTGGGATACGGTTGTTTCGATTGAACCACTAGGCGATGATACCGTTTGGGACATTACGGTGAGAGACGGTCATAACTTCATTGCTGATGATTTCTTTGCCCATAACACGATCTTTGGCCCATTGTGGTTATTCCGTGAAATTATCGAGCGTGGTGCAGGCGATTATCTGGCGATCAGCGCGACGGCTGACTTATTCATTGCCAAGATGATGCCCGCGCTTAAACAGTTCTTCGTGAATGATCTAGGTATCGCCAAGTATTGGGCGGGTGATCGTGTGTTGGAGTTGTGCGATTTGGACACGGGTAAGTTTGGGGCGGCGAATGCCAGCGATCACGAAAAGATGTGGGGGCGCATCATCCTGCGTACCGCCGAATCAGAAGCGGGTATGCAGTCGTTTAGCGCTAAAGCGGCGTGGATGGATGAACCGGGCTTATACGTGGCGACGGTTTATAAGGATGTGCGCGGGCGGTTGTCTTTGGCGGCTGGGCCAGCGCTGGGAACCACCACGCCTTATGACATGGGATGGTTGAAGAAAGATATTTTTGACCTATGGGAAAAAGGCGATCCTGAAATTGATGTGATCAACTTTATTTCTACGGTTAATCCGTTCTTCAGCCAAGCTGAATATGAGTCGTTACAACGGACGATGCAGCCGTATCAATTCGCACTGGATTATAAAGCGTCATTTGGTCGTCCACCGGCAGCCATCTATGAAGGGTTTATAGACGCGCTGCGTGAAGATGGTGGGCATAAGGTGAAGCGCTTTATTATTCCAACCGAATGGCCCCGCATGGTGGCGGTTGATCCGGGTGTTATTAGTCCGGGCAAGATTTGGGTGGCGCATGACACCAGAGAAGACGTGTTTTATATCTATCGAGCGGTGAAGGGCGGCAAGCGGCGTGATGCCAAGGAACATGCCAAAGACGATCTTTTGCTGGCGAAAAATGGCAATGAGCGCGTGATCTGGTGGGCTGTGGGCGCAAAGGCTGAAAAGTATTGGCGCGAAGACTATAAAGCGGCTGGTGCGTTGGGTGTAAGAGAACCCGACACAATGGACGTTGAAGAAGGAATCGACCGTCTAACGCAGTTGATCCGGCAGTATCGGCTGTTTGTGATGGACGATTTGCGCGAGTGGATTGATGAAGTGATGAGCTATTCACGCGAGATTAAGAACGGCGAAGTCACCAAGAATATCAAAGATAAAGCGACCTTCCACTTGATGGATACCAGTCGCTATTTTGTGGTGCAGGTGGTTAAGAAGCGGACGACGATTCAGGTCAGCGTCGGGAGTACAAAATATGCTTAGTGCAATTGCAGCGAAGTTTATGGAACGCAAGTTGGTCGCCAGCACTTGGGAAGCCGAGATGGATGAACGCGGCAAATTTGTGAAGCTGTTCCGTGAGTATTACGAGGGCGATCACCGGCTGAAGCTGACACCTGAGATGAAGGCGATGATGCAAATCTCGGATGATGTGCTGGATCGCTATAACGCCAACTACTGTGAAATGGTGGTCAACACGATGGCTGACCGACTGACGATTGACCGGATGCAAGCCAGCAGCCCTAATCCGCCACAAGATGACACGGGCAAGACGGTTGATCCGGCGCAGACGTGGACGGACGATCTGTTGAAGGCCAACCGCTTCGACGCGCTTCAGCTTGATGTTCGTGAGGCGGCGCTGCGTGATGGCGAGACGTTCATCATGTTGGAATACAGCGACACGTTGGGACGGATGGAGTTCTTTCACAATCTGGCGTGGGATGGTGATTGCGGTGTGTTGGTGGTGTTTGATCGCCATCAAAAACACATTCTGGCTGGCGCGAAGGTCTGGTATGAGAGCGACGTGAAGCGGGTGAATATCTATTATCAGAACTCCATCGAAAGATACACGGCAGATGAAGGCGCAACCGAGTTGACGTTGATGCCTCAAGTAGATGGTTTCAATAATCCTGAAATGACAGAGCGCAGCGGCAAAGTGCCGGGTGTGCCGATTGTGCGCTTCAGCCGCAAGAAGAAGCCGACGAGCGAACTGAAAAATGTAATCCCGCTGCAAGACAGCCTGAACCGGACGCTGGTGAGCATGGTAATGGCGGCAGAGTTGACCGCGTTTTCGGTGATGTTCGCTGTGGGTTGGAAGCCTCCACAAAAGATCACACCCGGCATGATCTATCACGCGATGTTGACGGATGAGGCGGGTAAGACAGTCGTGCCGCAAAACGAGGATGAGGCCAAGGCGTTGGTGGCGATGCTCAACGCATTCAAACTCAGCCGGATTGAAGGCGGCAGCTTAACCGAACTGATCAAACAAGGTGACTGGATTATCAGCCAGATTGAGAAGATCACCAGCACACCGATGGATTTGGGCAGCGGTGTGCAAAGCGGCGAGGCGTTGAAGCAGTTGGATGTGCGGCTGCAAGGTAAGGTCGAAGGCGCACAGGTGACTTTCGGCAACAGCTATGAAGATTTGGTGAATCTGGCGGCTTTGCAGCAAACCGTCTTTGGTAGCAAGTTTCCGCCAGAGATTAAGAGCGTCGATGCCCAGTGGAAGAACGCCGAGATGCGAAACAATGCCGATGTGCTGGCGCTGTTCAAACTGCTGAATGATGCGGGTTATGAGCGGGCGGCCTTGCAAGCGTTGGGCAAGAGCAGCTTGGGCGGGTTCGGAGAGCCTGACATTACCAAGATGTTGGAGGATAAGGCCAAGGATGTGGCAACGAAGATTGAACGGGCGCAAGGGAACGTGCCGAATTTTAACGGCCTTGTCCCACCGACGAGCAATTCGTTGAATTTTAATCCGTCTGCCAACTGAGTTCTGATAAGGGGATTTCTGCAAATCGAACACTATGCATAAAACGCATAGTGTTTTTATGTGCGATACCATTTGGTCGGTGTCAGTAATATGGTGGCAAGCAAAGGCATCTCCTGAGTGGCACTGCCAGCGGATGCCACCGAAGATCTAGCCAGTCTCGGAAAACGTTAGGCCAACGGATAAGGCCAGCGATGAGGGTGGCGTTCATAACAAGCGCAAGCAAGTCACCCTGAACGCGATTCACTAAATTAATTAGGTCTGCGGTCGATGGCCTTAGATCAGTCAAAGCATACAACGATTTAAAATTGATGGTGGGGCGCACTCCCCTGCGACTGATGGAAAAACCGCAAATAGAAAGATCAGGCATAACAACCTGATCTTTTTATTTAGATAATCTTGGGTATGCCGCGCAGTCGCGTCCAGTTATTTAATTCTAAATCTATTTTCCAGCGAGTGCGCCGGTGAGTGAGGCTTCTTGCACCATCTTGCCGAAGACAGGATCGGTAGTGTGTTGGACGAAATCCGAGAGCTGCACCTTCCCCAATTTGAATGCGTCCCAAGTGGCGGGCGAATCGGCAAACGTGCGCTGCTGCTGTTGGCGTTCTTCAGAGAGGTTATTAAACCATTCTTCGCCCGTTGTGATATTCAGTTTGCGGCCTTTAACCTGAACAACACCTGTCCCCCGCCCTGAATAATGATCATCGACACGCGGAACGGGTGAACCCGCATCGGCTTCACTATCCCATATCACTTCACCGTGACGGGCAATACAGGCGAGACAAGTTCGATCATCAAGCGCTTCAATAATCACAACCTGTGAGATGATGTCCACATTGGCATTCTGATGAATAGCGCCACCGTCGCAATAACTGGTCAGTTGAAGCGTCCGCATGAGGTTGTTGGCTTGATAGCCGGGAAGGTTTTCGGTGATGTTGCGGACTTCGCGGGCGGTTCGCAGCGGCGACCAACCAGAGGCGATGCCACGAATGGCCTGATTGTTGACGATGCTCACCACGTCGTCGCCGTATTTAACCAGCGCATTTGCCCATGCGTCAGACTGTGAATAACCGACGAGCTTGGCGACGGCTGCCGGATCAGGCTTATTCCATGTGATGCCAATACGCGCAAGCTGCTGATCGGTCATGCCGGGAAGTGCAAGCTGGCGTTGAATGGTGGCGGCTGCGTTAGTGCCGGTCTGTTGAACGGCTTCGGCTGCACCGTCAACCACGCGACCGTTGACCTTCATGGTGTCATCCAGATCAGCGAGTAAGGCACGAAGCACGGGATTATCCGGCGTGAGCTTTTCACCCGCTTCGGTCAGGCGCTGAACTTCCGCGTCAAGCTGGTCGAGACGCTTCTGAATCAGGCCAGAGTTGACCGATCTGGCGACGGCATTCAAAACAGGCTGCACGGTGGTGTTATATCCCCGGTCGAGCAGCCCGTTGACCAAATCTTGAACGGTTCCCTGTTTGGGTCGCTGTTGTTGGTTGCTGACCATTTAGGCGTGAACAGTGCTTCCGCGCTTGCAGATCAGTTCGACCACGCCGGATGCTACACCGATGAAAAGCACATTGGTATAGTCACCGGTTGCCAGATCGGCCCACGGTGCAATGCCGCCCGGTGTGAGTGACTGCACATAGATTGTGCCAGCAGCGGGTGTCGCGCCAATCTGAATGACTGCGCCGGGTGGTGCAATAAAGATGTCACGACCACTTACGCCACCATCCAAACAAACACCAGCGACGATGCTTTCGGTGTCGGTGTCACCATCCGCTAATTTGTAAGTGTTGGTTGTGGTGTCCAGATAAACCGATTGACCGGGGGTGATGGTCGCACCCGCTTTGCCTGTGATCGGGCGCACACCAGATACCCATAAGACGCTGGCAGCGGTTATTGAGAGATCAGTCATGGGGAATTCCTCCATAGAGACAACAATTGTTGATGAGATCATGAGCCGAGCGGCCTATTCCAACGCACAGAAGCGCATTTATCAGAACGTTGCGCGTTACATGAGGGGAGGTTGTGAAATATTTGGGTTATATACATGACCGTGCGCTTAGGAGGGCCGTGAGGGGCTGCCAGCGGCGCACATGATTTCAAAATTGAGAGCTGACGCTCAACGTAAATAAAGGGTAGACCCCAATGCCAGATGAAAACGGACAACAGGGAAACGGTGAAGCGGGCGGACAAGCTGGGGCGAGTGGGAAAACCCCTCTCGAATCACTTCCTGCAGATATTCAGGCGTATATCAAGGAACTTCGCGACGAAGCTAAGAACTACCGCGAATCAAAGACAACGCTGCAACAACAACTGGATACGACCAAGGCTGCACAGCAAGCCGAACTTGCCAAGCAAGGTAATTTTGAGACCTTGGCACGGCAGCATGAGGCAGAAGTGGCGCGTTTGAAGCCAGTCGAGCAGCGGGCGGCAGCACTGGAACAGGTTATCCGGACTAGCAATGAAGCACGGATTAAGGGCATTCCAGACAACAAGAAAAATCTTGTTCAGCCGCTGGTTGATGTACTTCCACCTGAGAAGCTACAGGAATACTTGAACGCGAATCCCGACCTGTTTGTCAAAGAACCCGCTGCGAATTATGACGCGGGTGCAGGTGCAGGAAGCGGTGGCAATCCTAATGCGATCAAGCTAGACGCTGATGAAGTGGCGATGGCGAAGCGCATGGGTGTGACACCCGAAGATTACATGAAGGTGAAAGCTCGCAAGCAATCACAATCTTAGGAGAAATAGACAGTGGCACGCAATTTTGAGTTTGCCTATTCCTTGGGTGGGGGAAACTTCCCGCCCGTGATTCGTAAGCTGCCTGTCGCCGCGACACAGACCATTGTGGTCGGTGATCTGCTGGTGATGAGCAGCGGTAAAGTCGCCAAAGGTGGCGCAGGTGTCGGCGAGATCGTTGGTGTGGCGGCTGAAGCCAGCGCCAGCCAAGCAGCCGGTACTCTGATCGAAGTCGAACTGGCGATGCCGTGGCAAGTGTGGCGGGCAACCGCGACCGCAGACGCAACCAGCGTTGTGCGTGACGGCACCGAGACTTACGACATTAATTCATCGCAGGTTGTGGACGTAGCGGACACAACGGGCGGCAGCCTTCAGATCATCGACATTGACGCAGCGGTCAATACGGCGATCTTCATCCAGTTCATGAGCTGCTTCTACTGCGGCGCTTAACGAGTAGAAGAAAAGGACACAAACAATCATGGCTGGCTCAGCAAATTACCAAGCATTCACTAATTTAGCCGTCGCGCTCACTGCCCTGTGGGAACGCAGCGTCATCAATGATGCGGCAGTTGCCCAGTTGTTCAAGGAAGCTGACAGTATGGGTGCTGTCGAACGCACCAAGGGTCTGGGCAAGATGGGATTGGTTCCCAAGTACAACGGCAGCATCGAGTATGAAGATGCTGATCCGCTTGATCTCTCAACCTACACCCACGAGGAATATGCACGGGGTATCAAAATCCCGCGCAAGCTGGTGGATGATGCCGAGTACGGGCTGATTGAGAGTCTGACGACTGAAAACGCGATGGGTTTCAGTCGTACCATGTCCACCCACATGGTGAGCGTCTTCAACAATGCTTTCAGTTCCAGTTACCTGGGGCCGGATGGCAAAGCACTGTGCGCCACCAATCACAGCAGCGGCACCAAACCCAGCTTCAACAACAAAGGCACGTCAGCGATGACCCACGACAATGTTGTGGCTGCTCGTCAGCTTATGCGCCGTTTCAAGGACGAAAAAGGCAACCAAATTCTGGTGCGTCCAGACACGGTAGTTGTTCCCATTGAGCTTGAGGCCGCATCTGATGAGATCGTCAACAGCGTGAATCGCAGCGATAACGCCAACAACGCCATCAACAACAACCGCAAGTTGAATGTCATCGTCGAGCCACTTCTGAGCGACACCAATAACTGGTTCCTTGTTGACTCTCAGCTTGCCAAGCAATACCTGCGCTGGTTCTGGCGTGTGCGTCCTGAGTTCAAGGAAGACCCCAAGAGCGATTATGACCTTGAAATGCGGATGCGCGGTTATATGCGCTATTCCTTCGGCTGGGACACGCACATTTGGATCTACGGCAACGAAGTCGCCTAGGTTCTGATAAACCAACTTCTCTAATCACCCCGTCCGCATTTGGCGGGGTGATTTTGTATCTGACACAAGCAAATGAGGTGTAACGATGGGCGCAACTGATTTTGGTGCTGCACTGACTGCGGACGTG
>JBBSBS010000235.1:0-9758 GCA_038251045.1 Aggregatilineales bacterium
CAATCGGCCTTCTCGCGACCCGCGCGCGCGCAGAAAACACCTGCCAATGCAAAACAGGCACAGATACCCAATAGTGTTCGCGAACATTTATGCAAGCTAGGCCAGACACGAACATTTCGGGTGCTGGATGGGCTGCGCCTTCAAGGGGTCACACCGGGAATGCTATTTACGACCAAGCAGGCGCTCGAACTGCTTAAAGGGATTGTGGGCCGGGATTCGATTTATGTCGCTTTGAAGAGCACAACTTCAAGCGGCCAGCGATTTTTTGAGCAGCAAAACCCTTCCCCCGTACCCCCAACCCCTGCGAATGCTGCTACAGATACAAAAACTGATCCAAACAAATGCTTATTTGTTGGGGCTAAAAAATCAGGAATAAGTCCCAATCACCGTCCGGCCACCGTGTACAAAATGCCCAGTAACGACGAGCTTTGCAGCCGGTTGGAGGTCAAAAACACCGGAAGTGATCCCCTCACCCTGGATGACCTCTGTTCGGTCAAGCAGACCCGCATGGCCCTGCACCGGGAACTAATCCAACGACGACCCGCCAATTACACTCGTCGTTGGCTGGCGGGGCGCTTGGGGGTTTCACGCGAGACACTGGACACCTACAACGCCGAAATCGAAGGGCTACATTCTCGCCCCTGTTTCTGGGAACAGCGCGTATATTGGTCGAACCTGAAGATCGTGCCGGATGGCATTCAGGTAAAGGAAGCCTTTCTGGAAGATGAAACAGGAAAGCGTTACCCGGCCCGGCAGCCTATCGCCGCCCGCTTGTTGGGGCAGGGGAGAAAAATCGTTTACAAGCGTCAGGATGCGAACTTCTACTGGTATGGAGATGTGATGCCCAATCTGGAAGGGAAATCCGACCCGCGCGCAAGGGAAGCACACCCTCAACCCACCAGACCGCTGATTCGACACTATACTATCCCCAGAGAACAATCACTGCCTAGAAAAAGCGAAACTCCACCGAGGCAACACACAGAACACTTCAAACCGGCTGATTCTACTACAATTGCCCAACCACTGGATTGCCGGAAACCATTGCCCAGCGAAAGTCAGGAGTCCCTTGCTATGCGGGTCTACGACATCCTCGATACCCAATCCAGAGATATGGCAGAGAGGATAAGTAAGGTGACAGCGCGGCGATTGGTTCACAGGTATGGAAGTCATGCTGTCGCGCAAGCGTTAGAGCTGCTCACCCAGAGAAAGAATGTGATCCAGCCAGCCGGTTTCCTTGTCACGATTCTTCGTTCCGACTCTAAGCGGTAACGCTGGAAGAACTCCATACGGGCATGTAGCCTATCGTTGTGTTCCTGCTTACCAATACGCCCCTCAGTGTAGCCCAATGTCTCCTCTGGTAGAGTGACGTTGATATACTCCCGTGCTTCGTTGATAATCTCTGCATTGTCCATGGGGTTGTCCTCCGTATGCACTATCTCTTCCAGGTGGGTTATTCCACCCATGCAGCCCATTACCGTGAGGAACAGTGGTGGGCTATAGCGAGGGGTAAACTACTTGACCAAGATCGCGGCGATCTAGCCCATTGGTCAAGAAGTGCTTGACAAGGAATGATTCTCGGCATACTATTGATTTTACTTGGAATATCCGATAAAGATAGAAACAAATAACCGATGGACGTAAATAAGATCACATTCGACATGCAAGTGCCATTGCCGCCAAAAGAGGCCACGTTCAACAAAGACAGGCGCAATCGCGTTACTTATTTTATCCATTGGTGTGTGAAAAACGGCTATCTCCTAGAAACTGTGGTACTTGCTGTCTATCTATACCATTTGGTTCGGGAACTCGGACTTGCACCAACCAGTGTGAAGGCACACTTGACCTCAGTCCGCTCGTATCTCAGAGAGTTATTAGAGAATGGAACGCTTCAGCAGATACAGTTGAATCTGCTCGACCCAGACCTTCCAGAAGATGAGCGGCAACATAAGGTAGCTGAAACCATCTCACATGTACAACAGTTGATTGATCCTGCAACGGTATCCATAAATGTACAGGAAGTGCCGCCACAGAACCTCAGTATTGGCGATGACAGCATTAACAACCTTCTGGCAGGCTTACGGCTGGATTCTCGGCCAAGCTTACGCGACGGCGCTCTGATTAGCCTCATGTGCGTGACAGGCGCGCGAGAGAATGAGTTGTGTCGCCTTACGGTTCAAGACCTTTACCATCAGCAGGAAGACGCGATAGGCTTACACGTACCGTCAGGACGCGGCTGTACCGAACGCTTCATTCCTTATCTTGGTGATGCTTGGGCATTAGAGATTGTGCAAGCTTGGCTTGATTACGCACAAATAGCGCAGGGGTGGGTCTTTCGCGGGTTTTACAAATCGGGAAATCTCATACGAGAGACACCGCTTTCGCCGACTGCTGTAGAGAGTATCTTGAAGAGCTATCCGATTATCTTTCGAAATGAACCGATTGTGCTCAAGCCGTTAGATTTGCGACGGGCATACGCGGGACACCTTTATCGTCAGCACTACGATCTTGAGATGATACGACGTTATCTCGGTGTCAAGCGAATTCAAACGGTATGGGATTATGTTGGCCCCACTAGGGGATTGCCATTTGAAGAGTTCAGATTTGATCTGTCGAGATTAGATCAGTGGAAATAAGGAGCGAAAGGAAATGAAGCAAGTTCGTGGCCCGCCAATGGGGTTGGCTGTCAGTATCAAGATCGCGGCGATCCAGCAAAAGAAGACCCGCACTCTGCGCTAACAGATGGCGGGCTACTACGGGAGCGCAACAGGTTTCAGGTGAAAGTCTGCACTCTGTGACATGAGTCATTATACCAAACTTTCCCCGTAAACTCAATTGCCTCATAGCGTTTTCGTTGAAATGAAGCCCAATAACTCTATGAAGGATATGAAACATGAGTCCATCAGATACTCAACCGCTTAACATTGTCACCCTAAAGCAACCACCTGCTAATCCAGCACGCTCTCACGCGAATGTTGGCGAGATTATTCGTTCCATGCTCGAAGGGCGACTCGATCCGCAAAAGCCCATCGACCTCGGACAGTTCAATGGTGATGGTCGAATAATTGAACAGCTTTTCCAGGCCTATCAAACTCACGGCTCTATCAAGGTCTGGGAAATGATGGGGAATCTGACTAAGGCCGATCCTGGTTTGGGAATACTTGTATTTGCCCCTCCGCAGCCCGTGCTACCGGGTATCACAGTGCGTCGATTCTACACTGCTGCTGAGTACATGGATCGCCCCCCCGTAAAGTATTTGGACGACCAGAAAACCATCCAGCAGCGTGGCCTTACGACGATTTTCGGTAAACCAGGCCGGGGCAAGAGCCTCTGGATTGTACACAAGCTCGCTAAGATAGCTGAGAAAAGAGTAATTCTGTTAGTGCTTGCCGAGGGGCAAAATGGTATGCCAGACCGACTTAGGGCGGAAAAGATCGTCAGGAATGCCCCACTGAGTAACGGTTTCAAAATCAGTGACAGACACGTTGATTTGCGTGACGAGGAGGCAGTCAGACGGTTCATTGCCGAGGTAAAAAACGAAGGCATTCAATCAGAACTGATCGTGTTTGACACCTTATCAGGTTGTATGCCCGGTGCAGATGAAAATCATCCGACGGACATGACCAAAATGCTCGATCACTGCAAGTTGATAATTGCGGAACTAAACACTGCCGTGCTTCTGGTTCATCACTCCACAAAGGACGGCAAAGGCTATCGAGGACATAGCAGCCTGCATGGTCAGTCAGACATCATGCTTGAAATTGACCAGGATAAAAAGGGCATTGTGACGGTCAGTAGTTTCAAATCAAAGGACGGCCCTCCTCTCGAAATGGCTCGTTACCAAATTGAGGCCGTTATCACTCGTAAAGACCCGGAAACGGGTGAAGACATCAGGGGCGCGGCTCTCGTAGCACTGAACGGTGAAAGTAAACTCGAACCGGCAGAAGACGAAGGTAGCAAGCTCACTCCTGAGCAGCATAAGGTGCTAAAAGCACTTGAGACGGCTCCAACTGGAATGTGTCGGACTGACCTCCTAAAGGCTTTAGAAATGAAAGCTGGAGGTAAATGGCAAGCGATTATCCGTGCCTTAATGGACACAGGATATGTGAGCCAAGCCGAGCCGAAACACCCATACGTCATCACTGAGGCAGGGAAAGTTGCGCTCAGTCTAACCAGCAAATAAGTTCATTGTTCAGGGAGTTCAAATCACGTTCAAATGAACTCCTTGAACCTGGGATGTTCATAGTTCAATATGTTCACACCCCCTATAGGGGTGAACATAGAACTAATCCTGAACAAGGAGAGAATATAAGATGGATACTACACACATTGACTTATTCGCTCTGATTGGGGGCGAATTCGAGAAGAAAGCTTCAACCGATGGTGGTGAATTCGCTGGCGCTTGCCCTTTTTGTGGGGGCGAAGATCGCTTTCTGATTTGGCCTACGCCCGACGCTGGAAATCCTCGTTTCTGGTGTCGTCAGTGCAAAGCTAGTGGCGATGCTATAGAGTTCATTATGAGAAGAGATAACCTTGCGTTTCCGCAGGCAGTCGAGTGCCTTAATCTCCAACCTCAAATGGCATCTCGTGACTGGACTGCAAGGCAAAAGCAAATCTCTCGCCCGGTTCGGTCTGAGAAAGACTATGCCGCTCTGCATGATTCTCAGTGGCAGGCCTCGGCTGCGACATTCTGCACGGAAGCCTCAAATAGGCTCTGGAGCAATCAAGGTGAAATTGCCCTAAAATATCTCCGCGCTCGTGGGTTAGCCGACCAAAGCATTCGTGATGCTCAACTTGGCTACAGCCCAAAAGGTATGAGCCAGAAATGGGGTGAGGTTAATGTCTGGTTGTACTCAGGCATTGTTATCCCCTGGATGATTGACGGTCAATACTGGAAGGTCAATATTCGCCGTAGACCTTCCGAACTAAGGAACAATGACAAACGCTATCAACAGGCAAAGGGCGGAGCCAATGCATTATACCGTGCCGATGCAGTATATCCCGGTTGCACCGTCGTCATCACAGAAGGGGAGTTTGATGCACTATGCGTTTGTTCCAATGTACAGGAATTGAGCGACATTGTACCAGTGGCAACGGGTAGCACTGGTGGCGCACAACTACTCGCCTGGGTCGCAACCGTTGCTAAGGCAGATCGCGTTTTCATAGCGTTTGATGCAGACGATGCTGGCGATCAAGCGGCCAAGTGGTGGCTAGACATCTTTGGCGATAAGGCCTCACGATTACGTCCTTTACTGCATGATGTCTCTGATATGGTACAGGCGGACAAAAGCCTTGTAGACTGGATCAAGTCTGCTGCATAAACATCCACACATCATATGAGCAACGTACTCGCTCGGTAGAACGCTGCGAGTTCTCCTCTGTCAGTTCCCCTCGTTTACAATTCCTCAAGGACACCCCTCATGCCTCAAATCCCTCTCACCAAAGGTCAGTTCGCGCTGGTCGATGACTGCGACTACGAAGCTCTGCTTGCTCTCGGCAAATGGTGCTTCAGTAACAGCGGCTACGCAGTTCACTATTGCATCGACGACAGCGGGAAGCGCACGACCACCTATATGCACCGCGCCATCATGCAACGTGTCCTCGGCCAACCGATCCCCGGCGGCCTCCAGGTCGATCATATTTCCGGCGCGACGCTCGGTGCAGCCGCACGGCTCGACAACCATCGTGCGAATCTTCGTCTCGCTACACGCAGCCAGAATCAGGCTCATAAGGGCCGCCAGTCGAATACCACTTGCTACAAAGGTGTAAACCTGAACGCTGGCTTGTGGGAGGCCCGTATACGCTTCCAGGGCAAGCGAATCTTTCTCGGTAAGCACGAAGACCCGATGACCGCTGCCTTGACCTATGACGCCGCCAGCCGCTATTTGTATCGGGACTTTGCCGGGTGCAATTTCCCTGCCACGCCAACGCCCCTTTGTATCGCTGAGGCATTGAGCAGGATACTCGCTCAAAAAGGATTGTGAGTGCGATAGCCCCCTTATGTTGAGGCTGCTGACACTCTTCATTTTATGTACTAAGATTCATCTCGATGATTGGATACCTCCCCGGTATCCGGCAGTCTCCGGGCCTGGGAAGATCGTGGCTGTGATTCCCAGACCGCAAAAATAATAACACCCCTAGAGATAGGGGTGTTTTTTATTACTGAGTCACTTACTTGATCGCGGCGATCTACTTTTTCTTCGCGCGCGTCTTCTTAGGTGGATGAACCAATGACTCCGGCACATCATCACCGATATAGAGTTCTCCGGTGTTGGCCTTCAAGCTGTCGGCTGCCATGCCCAGCAGGGCATTCAGGTTCTCCTTCGCCTGCTCATCACTCACACCTTCAGTGACGGCCTGCACGATAGCATCGGCCTGCTGCATGAGTGCTTGTGCCTGAGCTTTAGTAACGGCACTCACATTGGGAGCAACGAACAATCCTATGTCATCGGTGACATAACCACCCTGAGCATGTCCTTCCGGCAGATCACGACCAACATTCTCGGTAAGTTCGCCTTGTCCACGCACGGTCACAAATGTCTCCGGTTCAATGTCACCAACCGGCACTGGCGCTGGCTTATGTACCTGATACACGAGGCAGAAACCATTACTCACCTTTTTATCGGGGTCTTCAAAGGCCACCAGTTCCAGGAAGCCATTAAAGAAATGCTCTATGAGTTCCTTCAATGAGTCAGACGAATACACCCCGTAATGACCGCGACGATGCACGGGATCGTTCGGGCGCAGTTCATTCCAGGTATCCACCGTCACGCCACCACTGGCCCACAACCAATCATCAACCGTTGTCAGCGGACGCACTTTATCGCTTTCCAGGGCATCTCGCTGCGGCACAATCATAAAGATATAGCCGCCATCACGGATAACGCGAATCCACTCGCGAAGTGCTTTGAGCGGGTCTGGAAAGTGTTCGAACGCATGTGACGAAATTACAAAATCTTGACTGTCGTCGGCTACCGGGATGTTGTCACCTTCGGCTGTGATGTCGATCTCGGCATAGGCTCCGCAAAGCTGGATTTCAGACGCACGGTAGATGTCCAGGTCATCACCGGGAGAGAGGTTAATGCTGCCGTCGCTCCTTTAGATATGTGTCCAATATTTGCGATTGATAATTGACGACACAGTCTTATTGTCCACCCCGAACTTTCGGGCCAATTTGCTGTATGATCCATGCTTTCCGTCATACTCTGACCGAATCTGAAGAACCTGCGACTCGGTGAGTTTTGCTCCGCCTGCTGCCTCCCCACGATTGTGAACTGGCTTCCTGCCCAGCACTTGGTAAGCGTGGATGGAGTTCTCTTGTGGGGTCACGTACTCTAGGTTTTCGAGCCGATTATCCGACTTGTCTCCGTTCTTATGGTTGACCTGTATACCGTCGGGGCATTTTCCAACAAATGCTTCCATGACCAACCTGTGAACCACAACGCACTTGTGATGGCCTGACTTATATAGGTTGACATGCCGGTATCCGTATGTGTTGCGTTGGGGGGAAAGAATATTGCCCGCCTTACCGTTGGTTCGGGTAAGTAAACGCATTACGCGGCCCTGGTTGGATACAGCGTATATTCCTTCGTATCCTGGGATGGGTTTCCAGATTTCTTGATCCATGATGTGATGTTTCCTTGAGGCTTGAATTGCGGGGGATTTATGGGAGGGGAACGTATGGAATGACCATGACGAGTCACAGATGCGCGATCTGTTCGCGACAGTGACATCCAGGCGGCTGAGGCTTTAGCTAATGGAGAGAAGCCGAGGTTACATTTCGAATGGATAGAGTAGGGTGGAGCGAGAGGCGGACTAGTATCCCGTCGCTCAGATGACACTATCTAAAATGGAAAATGCGTAACCACTTGTAAGCTAGAGGCGTTAGGACTGTTACGTGAATTTGATCGCCGCGATCTGCGTATCGAGTTGGGCATACCTGGCATTGGATAGGGCTTAAAGCGAAGGTGTTCCAACTTCAGACCGCAACTACAATGATGCATGTTTTGGTTTGAGGGAGATTACCGAAGTGGGAAGTTACAATCGTGATCCCGCCAATAGAAAACCCCGCTGGTCATAGTAGCGGGGCTTCAATCTGAGGAGGAGACTGCTACGGAGGATCAAACCACAAGATCATTATACAATAACATATGTTTAAATGCAAGCAGCACTGTGAGTTTTCAGCCGTCATTCACACAAAGGTCTTAAAGAACGCGAAAACCTAAAATGTGAGTTATTTGGCTAATTTGCAGATCGCCGCGATCTCGCCGTGAGCATGAGCGCTACTTCTAAACCTGCGCTTGGTAAACCATGCAATTACGAGCGAAAGCAAAGACGAAAAGTGAGCATGGGGGTTGTTTTAGATCGCCGCGATCTAAACAGGAACAGTACATGCCTCCGCCGAGTGAATTCTTCTCCGATGTTGTCAGGTCGTCATCTGCCTACGATGTAAATCGAACCTATTGTATTTTGTCAGATCGGAGGACTAATCAGGATCACGATTCGATAGATGGTCGCCACGTCGCAAGCGATCCCGTTTTGCCTGAATCCGATGTCGCGCTGCTTCCGTCGCCTGCTCGTCGCGCTCGACCTGTATGATCTGGTCGTCCTCAAACTCGATTCTCACGTAATCGCCTTCATCCACACCCTCCGGCAATACGTCGCGCCGCACTGAGAGGGACTCATCTGAGCCAGCCGCTCAACGCACCTGTGCGCTTGTTTACCTGTGTAAATTGCCAGGATTTACATAGGCCATTTTGCGAAATCAACCCTAAATACCCCATTTTATAACCATCTTCGTACCGAAAGTTCGAACAAATGTTTCGCCACCAAAAGAACTTTTGTGCTATTCTATTACAGGCATTACAGAATACAAACTTTTTAGGGTCATCGGGGCCGACATTGAAGACTGAAAAAGAAC
This sequence comes from Aggregatilineales bacterium, assembly GCA_038251045.1. GTDB lineage: Bacteria > Chloroflexota > Anaerolineae > Aggregatilineales > Phototrophicaceae > CFX2. Next base: position 8,918 of record JBBSBS010000235.1, read on the forward strand.
AAACTTTGGAAGACGTGATCGCAAAAATGCAGAAGCGAGGGGGCGATAAGGCGTTACGCCAGGGATTAGCACGGGGTGAGGTCGTCTATCTGGCTACCGGCTTCTCAGCCCTGGATACGGTCTTAAATGGGGGAGTACCACGCGGACGGCTTACGCATCTCGAAGGTCGTCCGACATCCGGCATGACAACCCTGGCGCTCAGTATAATGGCCGCTGCCCAGCGCCAGAACGAACCGGTGATTTACCTGGATACCCGTGCCACATTCGACCCGGATCATGCTGTCCGTTATGGGGTGAACGTCGCCGATTTACTGATCGTGCGCTCGGATGCACCGGATGAAGCGTTGGGTATTTTATTCGACGTGCTGAACAGCCATCTACCCGGCGTGGTGGTCTTGAATGCTGTCGGTCTTCCTGGAAAGGCCAAAGCCAAACTGGAAGCGGCGCTGCACCGCTCTGCGTCCACACTCACCGCTTCTCAATGTGTGCTGCTGGTGCTGACTTATCCGCAACCAGAGCGCTTGCCACTCGCCGCACTTCATCTGCGGGTGGAGCATCAAGGCTGGATTCGGCAGGGAAAAGATGTGCGCGGTTATCGGGCAGTAGTAAAGGTATTGAAGCGTTCGGGCGGGGCAGGGGAACAGGTCAGCATTGATATTCTGCTGGGTAATCACCAGCCGGGAGATGCCGCATGATCGCCTGTGTGGTGATTCCCGATTATGTGACGACAGTCGAGCGAAAACTTGCACCCACGATCAACGAGTCACTGCTGCTGCTCGATCCTTCAGCCGTTGTGCAGGGGGCATCGCGGGCGGCGGCACACAGCGGGGTACGCTGTGGA
>JBBSBS010000236.1:0-9753 GCA_038251045.1 Aggregatilineales bacterium
AAATAGTGTTTTTATAGGGGAGTAGCTCAATTGGCAGAGCAACGGCCTCCAAATCCGTAGGTTCAGGGTTCGATTCCTTGCTCCCCTGCTCTCGTTGAACAAGACACCGTCGCTCGCTGGCGGTGTCTTGCTATTCGGCAGTTTTGATTAAAATGGCGAGGGCGGACTATAAACCGCCGTATAATAGAATTAAGAGACTGAGTTAAGGACATAAGGCATGTCTGCCAAAAACAAACAGAGCAACTTGATTGCGGATGATGTAGAAGAACTCGAAAATGAAGAAGTTGAATACGAAGATGAAGGTTCGGAGGCACGTGGATTAACTGCTCCGAAAGGTCGTGCAACTCCGGGTCGTCGCACTCAAGAGGTGGAAGAGGTAAAGGCTGAGACCGGTATCCTCAGCAGCATTACTTCCCCTTTCCGCAGCATTGGTGAATACTGGTCAGGCGTGCGTTCGGAAATGCAAAAGGTCGTGTGGCCTACCCGTGAAGAAACGCAGCGTTTGGCGATCATTGTGCTGGTCGTGACGATTATCTCGTCGCTGGTTCTGGGTGCGCTCAGTTTGATCTTTAATGCGATCATCGCTGCTGGTTTGAGCACGCCGATTGTTTTCGGAGCCATTTTGCTGGCGGCAGTGGTGGGTTTTGCCATCTATCTGCGGAGCAGCAACCGGGGAAGCAGCCTGTTTTAGTCGGGCGATCCCTACCTTGCGTGATGATTTAGTATGAAGGAGTCAGCCGTCATGTACGACGATGCGGACGAAAGAGACGATCAGGAACAGGATTACGATCCCGAACCTGTTTATTTAGAAACGAAACCAGCTAAGAGCAGCACGAGTGATAGCAGCGATAGTTTGCCGCCTATCCTCGACGCACCGCTGGCGAATACGGATAACAGCCGCCAGTGGTATGTGGTGCATTGCTATTCGGGTTATGAAAACAAAGTACGCCATTCGATTGAACAGCGTATTGAAACGATGGGTATGCGCGACAAGATTTTTGATGTGATCGTGCCGACCCAAGAAGAAATCGAAGTCAAAGAAGGCAAACGACGCACTGTTGAACGCCGCGTTTTCCCCGGTTACATTCTGGTCGAAATGAAGATGGACGAAGACTCGTGGTATGTCGTCCGCAACACACCGGGTGTGACGGGATTCGTCGGTATGGGTAATGACCCGACACCACTGCGACCGGAAGAAGTCAAGGCGATTATCGACCGTATGGAAACCTCCGGCCCGCACTTTGTGCCGAAGTTCCGTGTGGGTGAACGGGTACGCATTATTGACGGCCCCTTCAACGATTTCATCGGCACAGTAGCCGCGATGGAAGCTGAAAAATCCAAAGTGCGCGTGATGGTGAACTTCTTCGGACGTGATACCCCGGTTGAACTGGATTTCCTTGAGGTTGAGAAGGTCTAGTTTAGCACTGATTTACGGCAGAACATTCAACAGGGATAAGCAGCGACTTGTCCCTGTTTTTTTGTCCCCGGCCTATCTATAATATTCCCATCTATTTAATGCGACGTGCAGATGCGAGATTAGTGCTTAGTCAAGCGTGACCAGCCCCTGCGTGATAGTTTTATCCCGTAACCTGTAACCACAAAACTGTAAACTATTCCCCCACGCTGCAACGTAAAGCGAGGAAACATGGCAAAGAAAGTCAAGGCAATCGTCACTCTGGCTATTTCGGCGGGTAAAGCTAACCCGGCTCCCCCGATTGGTCCGGCACTGGCACAACACGGCATCAACCTGATGGCCTTCTGCAAGGAATACAACGCACGCACCAGCGCACGCATGGGCGAAATTATTCCGGCTGAAATCACCGTTTTCAGCGATGGTTCATTCAAGTTCATCCTCAAAAGCCCGCCGACTTCGTTCCTCATCAAGAAAGCGGCTGGCATCGAGAAGGGTTCGACCAACGCCAACAGCATCAAGGTGGGAACCGTGACCCGCAAGCAACTGCGCGATATCGCAGACATCAAGCGGCCTGACATGAACACCAAAGATACGGACGCGATTGTGCGCCAACTTGAAGGCACAGCCCGGAACATGGGCGTAGAAGTCGTAGACTAGTTTATTGGCTATCAGCGGTTAGCGACGCGTTAACCGTTTTTCGCAACTCATAATTCGTGGGAGGATACACTACCGTATCCACCGGACCACAGGAGATAAGCACATGGCATTTGGAAAGCGTTATCAGAACGCCCTTAAGGATATTGAAGACAACAAGCTGTACAGCCTAGCGGAAGCGGTCGCTTTAGCGAAAAAAGCCGCTACCGCCAAGTTCGATGAAACCATCGAGATGCATTTCCGCCTCGGCATTGACCCCCGACACAGTGACCAACAGGTACGCAGCACGGTACTGCTCCCCAACGGTTTGGGTAAGACAGTTCGCGTCATCGTGTTTGTGGATAATGCTGACGATGTGCGTAAGGCTGAAGCAGCAGGCGCAGATATTATTGGCGACGATCAAACGATTGCCCGCATCCAGAACGAAGGTTGGACGGACTTTGACTCGGCGCTGGCAGTTCCGTCGATGATGGCGAAAATTGGTCGCGTGGCGAAGATCCTCGGTCCGCGTGGTTTGATGCCAAACCCCAAAGCCGGTACGGTTGTGCAACCGGATGGCTTGGAAAAGGCGATTCAGGAATTGAAGGCTGGTCGCGTCGAATTCCGTAATGACAAGACCGGTAATCTGCATGTGCCGGTGGGCAAGGCCAGCTTTGACGCGGACAAGATCGCTGAGAATGCACAGTCTATTCTCGATGCGGTACAGCGCAATCGTCCGTCGGCGGTAAAGGGTCTCTTTATCAAGCGGTTGGTTGTGACCTCGACCATGGGGCCGAGTATCAAGGTCGATATTGGCGGACAGGCTTCGTAAAGCTGTTCAGTTTTTGAAACCTATCAAGGGCGGAATGATCCGCCCTTTTTGATTCCTCAGGCGGGGTGAGTGAGCAGACGGTTGAGTTCTATCTGCAATTCAGGATCAGCAATGATGGTCAGTGCATCGCCGACTTTAATGACGGTGTTGCCGTGAGGGATGATTTGTTTGCCGCCGCGCAAGATCGAAGCGACCACGCTCTCCTGCGGCCAATGGATGTCCGAGACATGCTTTTCTGCGGCAACACTCCCAACCTCAATATGAAATTCAAATACGTGTCCGCCGGTTAGGGCATTGAGCCGGATGTGTTCAGCGGTGTGCTGACTTTGTACTTTGCGTTCGATGGCGATGTTATAGGCACGCATGACCCCGCGCCGCCCGACTAACCCGACTAACTCGCAGGTTGTACGATCAACGACTGGAAGCCGCCCAACATCCTGTGCGCCCATCATTTTGATGGCTGACCACAATTCCTCATCAGGGGCAATGGTCGCCGGATTACGCGAACAAATTGTGCCAACGGAGGTGGTTTCTTTCATGTCGGCACGGTAAGCCCGTTGTAAATCGGAAAGGGTTACGATGCCGACTAACATACCCTTTTCGTCAACAACACACAGTGAATTGAGTTTGTAGGTGCGTAAAGCATCGCGGAGTTCGAGTAGTGATGCGTTTTCGGCAATACGGGGTGCGGGTTGGAGCATGACTTCGGCGACGGATACGCCCTGCATCAGATCAATCTCGCGACCGGGGGTTAAGTGTACGCCCTGTCGTTTCAATCCGAGCATGTAAATGCCGTCGGGGGCGAGGCGTTCTGCCATGAAGATACAGACAACGGTTGACAGCATGATGGGCAAGATGAGGCGATAGTCATTGGTTAGCTCAAACACCAGCATAATGGCGGTGATCGGTGAGCGGACCACGCCTGCCATAACGGCTGCCATACCGGCAATGGCGTAGACCTGCGGGTTGCCTTCTTTGCCGCCAACGAGGAACTGCATAATGTGACCATATGCGCTGCCGAGCATCGTACCCACAAACAAGGTCGGCGCGAAGATGCCGCCTACGAAGCCACCTGCCATACTGACGCTGGTGACCATCAGCTTCATCCCCCCTAAGACCAGCAGGAGTAAAAAGCTGAAGTTGGCTTCACCGCTGAGTACCGAACTCATGGTTTCGCGACCTGCGCCCATGACTTCGGGCAGGAATACGGCTACCGCACCGACCAACGCACCAGCCAAGGCGGTTCTGGCGGGACGTGATAGGTGAACATGATGATGCCACCAGTCATGCTGTTGATAGACGAAACGGATGAAAAAGGCTGATAGGATTCCCAGTAAAATGCCGAGTGGAATAAATAACGGTATCTCAAGCAGGCTGCCGAGGGTGTAATTAAAAGGCCCCATCTCGGCGGCAGGTTCAATGCCCTGCATTAAGGCCGAGGACACAACGGCTGCCAGCACGATGACACCGAATGAGCGGGTTTCAAATGCGCCGTTCAGAACAACTTCGAGGGCGAAAAAGACACCGGCAATAGGTGCCTTGAAGGCGGCGGCAATCGCGGCGGCTGCACCGGCAGCGACGAGTAAGTTTATTTGATCGTCACTTAAGTGTAGACGTTGACCGATCATTGAGCCTAAGTTTGCACCGATTTGCACGCTGGGGTCTTCTGGCCCAACGGATGCACCTGCACCTAATGATAGTGCCGAGGCTACGGCTTTGAATGGCACCCGCTGATAGCGCAGCCGCCCGCCGGACATGGCAACCGCTTCGATGATGCCGCCCACGCCGTGATGTCGTTCTACCCCTATGAAGCGATCCATAATCAGGCCGACTATTGCCCCAGCCAGCGCGAGTGTGGCGATTATTGCTAAAGCGCCCAACACCGGACTCAGCAGCGTATCTGCTAAGAACTCGGTGAAGATACGGTGAAACACCTCAATACCCCGTTGAAAGAGCCAGACCGCTACAGAGGTGGCTAACCCGAGGATAACAGCAACGACCAGCAGCGTGTTACTATTGGGTTTGTGTAGACGTGTGGTAAATAAGGCGACCGGGTTGGAAAATGTCGACATGGTACGATATTGTCACTTTTGATTGTTGTTTTTCAGGCTTCTTACTCATTCTACTACCAATAAAGAAGTAATTCATGCAAATCACGCGAGTGTTAATGCAACTTCAATGTAGTTTGCTCATGTGACTGACTATTTTTGGGGGATGATTCACGATGCCTATAAATATTATCACAGGCGATCCACTGACTACACAGGCGCAAACGCTGGCCTTCGGCTTTAACGCCAAAGGGCGAGTGGAGGTTGGTGGCCTTGAAACGCGCTTATATGATGTGTATCCGGCGGCTTTTGCGAGCTTCCGTAAGCAGTGTAACAGCGGGCGGATTAAAGCGGGTACATTGTGGTTGTGGCGCGAGGCGGAGTTTAATCTGTTGTTTATGGTGGTGCGCGAGTCGTCGGTGGGGATGACGCGCATCCGGTATGTTGAAAACACGCTGTTGACGATTGCCCGTGATTATGCGCTGTATGGGCTGACGAGCTTGGCGCTGGCTCCATTGGGGAGCCGCGAAGAGTGGGAGATTCTGCGCCCGCTGGTTGCTTATTGGCTGGAAAGCTGCCCGCTGCCGGTAACGGTTTATGAGATGGCGGGTTGAAGGTAAGCGCAGATTACGACGACTAACCAGAGGTGAAATAAATAAAGGCGACCCAGAGGCCGCCTTTATGAGAAAGCTGAATTTAGAATTAGTAGCGGTTGCGGTCGCCGTAACCACCGCCGTCACGGCGTGGTGGGCGTTCCTCGCGAGGACGAGCTTCATTCACAGTTAAGGCACGGTTGTTCATGCTATAACCGTTGAAACGGCTAATGGCTTCCTGTGCCAGTTCTTCGGTCGCCATTTCGACGAAGCCGAAGCCCTTCGAACGACCGGTTTCACGATCACTAATTACGGCTACGTCAGTGATTTCACCGACTTGTTCAAACAGCGCCCGGATTTCTTCTGCCGTCGCGCTATACGGCAGGTTGCCAATGTATAGCTTCTTGTTCACGAAACTCTCCTATTACATGCTTCATATAAGACGATTGATGGCGGAAGAGGACGAGGCACTTAGCACAAACACCAGATAGCCGTGAAGCACAGGGGGCGTATACTGCATTCTCTAACCCGGTCATATCCCAACCTATCGTGGCACATCTTCTCACAGAACACTTATTTTGTAAAGATACAAATCTGTAGGACTAAAGGCAGTTTTTCGCGTGTTTTAGGACAAGACAGGCTGTTGATTATGGACTACGCATAGACCCAAGTTTCGCGTCCACTGCGCAGTGGAACGCGGACACGGCGGTAAGCAGTGGTTTCGTAGACATCCATTTTGAGCAGTTCTTCGGCGGTGAGTTCCAGAACCAGACCGGCTACTTCATGCCCATGCCGGGGAATGACGAGCGGGAAGACACCATCGCTCATCGACATCTGCGATTTGAAAAAACCTTCAAGTGTATCCGGCGTACCGGCAACGACACGTCCGATGATGCGCTGTTGTACAGCCGAGTCTTGCAGTGTGCCATAGACGAACAGTAGCTCCATGAGGTCATCCTATTTGAAGTGAGATCATAAATAAAAAATCCCCCGATGAAGGGGGAATATCAGACAAATCAAACTGATTCGAGACTATTTCATTGCGTCGTAGCCGGGACCCGCAGCGAAAAATTCATAGTTGGGCTGGATGTCTTCGGTGAGGTCAAGGATTTCACCGGCAGCGTGTTTGACGCGTACTTTGGTTTCAAAAGGAATTGATTCTTGACCTTCATTGGTCGAGAAATCAGAAGGGACTTCTTCTTCAATAAAGATGGCTTCAAAGGGGCATTCAGGAATGCAAGCACCGCAGTCAATGCAGGTATCGGGATCAATGAAGTACCAAGGCCATTCGGCTTCCGGTTGACCGGGAACAATACATTCGACGGGGCAAACTTCGACACACGCGCCATCGCGCAGACACAGGCTGGTGATAATATGAGTCATGAGTGTAATCTCCTATGATCTTTTGCTTATCCTGCTAACTATACCCAGATGTAAGGGATGTGTCTGGAACTTTTGTTGGATTTGCAAAACTAATTTCCTGAAACGATATTATTTGTTTCGGGGTTGATAGAACGAGTTTAACCACAATTAAATTACAACCTGAGTGAGATATATATCCCCCAATTTACCGAACAGCCATGTGACCTATAAGAAGTTGGGTCAAGGGGTGGTGTACGTCATTTGCTGGCAGCGCTATCTTATGAGCAATGCAGGAAGTGAGTACTAACAGGTGGAGTTATGCGCTGTGCGATATGTGGTAAAGCCAATTCTATTTTAACCAGCAGTCTTTGCCTGCGTTGTTACGTTTCTAAGCAATCACTGGTTTTAGACTTAGAACCACTTTATCCGGGGGATATCGTGGAAGTGCTTAAAGAAGATGAGCATCAAGGGATGCACGGGATTGTTGTTCCGTCGCCATCGATTATGGACACGGCAGATGTATGGGTACGGCTCAAAAAGAATCGGGAGAGCGATCCTTATTATTTACCTTTTGCCAGAGATGATGTGAAGCTTTACAGTCGGCTTCATGTCAGTGCGTAGTTAAGGCGGTTACACGAGCACTAGATGTGACGGATTACTTCAGGAACCGTGTTGGTTTCGGCAAGCAGTTCGAGGCCAGCACGATCCACAACATAGACTAAGCGACCCCGTTTTTTCAACAGCCCCGCGTTGAACAGGCCACGTAATGCCCGCCCTACGACTTCACGGGTTGTGCCCAGAATGGCGGCGATTTCTTCCTGTGTGAGATGGGTCGGGGCTTCCTCTATTTGTTCGGCGTACATGGTTTCGTGCAGGAAAAGTTTGGCGAGGCGCGACGGAATCGAGCGGAAGGTCATGTCTTCCAGCCGTTCGATATACTCGCGGTTGAGATGGGCAAGCGCCTGCACATAATTACTGAGCAGGCCGGGTTCGGTTGACATGAGGTTGAGCAGCCGGTCGTGGCTGATGACGAGGACTTCGACAGTGGTAACGGCTACGGCATTGAAGGGGTTGGTTCCGCCATCGACAGCGGCGACTTCATTAAAGGTGGATAGTGGACGCAGCAGACTGAGGGTATGCAGCCGTCCCTCGACGTTCATACGGTAGATACGGACGAGGCCATCCAAGACAATGTGAAACCCGGCGCAGGTTTCGCCTTCGCCAAAAATCGTCGCGCCAGCCGAATAGGCGTGATGATGGGAGGCGGCATCAAGATGATCGAAATCACAAGCCGCCAAGCTGGCGAAATAGGGGATTTGCGTCCAGTCAATATTCATCGGGGTGTGTATATACCTCAGCTACTTAACACCTATCCATAGATGCAGGGCATCTCAAATTTATTTTGTAAAAATCAATTTACGGATAGGTAGTAAGCCCGTCCCCCCAAAATTAGAGGATCTTTTCAATAAGCACAAGCGCAGCAATGAGCACGGCTGCCAGAATACCCATAGAGCGCAGATCATTGACTACATAACTGTATTCTTTTTTGAGTTCGGCTTCGGTGACGATGCGGGTGGGATTCGCCAGCCGGTTACGGATATAGGATATGTCGTGTTTTTCTTCCTTGCGGGGGCTGCGCGATGTGGACGAAGGACGGGTACTGCGCGGGCGCGGCGTAGGACGGGCGGGCAAAGCTGCTTTTTCGACGGCACGCGCGGGTTCTTTGGGTTGAACCTTGGGGGCGGCCTCGACGGCTTCTTCCGGCGCGGCGGGTGTAACGCCAAGTTGTTGGCGGGCGCGGTCGAGGGTCGATTGTGGGATATTCGGTGATTGATTTCTATTTTTACGCTTAGACATCATGAAACCTTTATTCAATATTCAGGGCGTACTGAGATTAGCCAGCGCACCATATTAGGGTTATGTTCCTACAATAGTAACTCACACATGGCAACAAAACTATGTGCTTTTTGTTGGAGTTGGGCGACAATCAATTTGTTATTTAGTTCGGAGGTGTATCTTTTTATCATGTTGAAGTCTTTAGGTTTTGTTCTGGTGCTGCTGCTCGTATATGGATCGGCGGCGGCACAAACGTCCCCTACTGCCACAGCGCAAGATGATAATGTGCTGGGGGACTGCATCCGATTATTACCGGCTGACCGCCCGATTGCGAGTGGTGCTGATGCGCCGACGGTGCGGATTATTGAGCCGACAACAGATGTGGTTTATGGCAGCGCGGTAACGATTAGCATTCAGACTCATAATTTTGATGTGAATGTGGAAGGGCAGCACTGGCATTTATGGATCAATGGGCAGTTGCAAGGGATGGTTTATCAACCGACAGCGGTGATTGATCTGGAACCGGGGACGTATACAGTGTGCGTGTCGTTGGGGAACAGCCAGCACGCCGATATTGGGATGCCGGATGGAATTCGGTTGGTGGTGGAGCAGCCGTTAGCGGGTACACCGACGGCTACGGTGGCGGTTGACCGTTCAACGGCGCAGGTGCAGCCGGAAGGAACGGTGGGTACGGGACAGATTGTTGTGCTGATCGCGGGTGGTTTGCTGGCAGCGGTGGGTGGTTGGTGGCTGGGGAACCGGATGCCGAAGCGGAAGAAGTAGTTTTTAATGGGGGTCTACCGTCGTCAGTCAATACGCATAAAAGATGTGGATTTGTGTCGTCGTCCCACAAGATTGCTTCGCTTATCGTTGTCGAAAATCATGGGCAAAAGGTTTTATTGCAGCAGCGGATGAGGGGTCTGCTGCTGCAACGTTTGCTGCAAAATAGTCTACAGTCAACACAAGTCAGTTTTATAGACTCAACAAGCAGCACAGGCGGCAGAGCATTTTGTGCACATTATGCGCGGAACCCCC
>JBBSBS010000237.1:0-9706 GCA_038251045.1 Aggregatilineales bacterium
CACCGATCAGCGATGCACCCAGATACGGTCCGGTACGCAGGGCCTCGGCCTTTACCCCTGCCACCTGAATGGTAAACGGCGGCACAGCCGTCGTCACCGCAGCCGGAGTACCATAAACCAACGTCTGACCGGGGTACGCGGTTGCCCCGCCAGATACGAGGAACCACTGTACTTGGAGAGTAGCGTCACCATATCCTTCAAAGTATTCAACTGTAATATTTACCGGACTGGATTGAATGGTTACTGTTCGTGTATCGGTTGATAGGACACGACCAATAAATTGGTCGATTATAGTTTCACCGTTTACAATGACACGCACACCATCATCTGATGAGACAGCAAAGTTGTAAACGCCCGGTGTAATATACTGTGATGAAACAAAACGTGCCGAGAAAAAATCATTACACGCAGGAGAACTGCCTGATGGATTAGTAGAGCTTGGCGTTGCTGGAGCTACAGATTGACAGCCTGAAATAGGAACAGTTACCCCATTTATATTGGGCGGATTGTCAAGCCACGTAAAATTAAGCCCACTAGGCACGCTTATCGGGCCAACCCCCGTCCCTGAAAGATCAGGTCGGTTAAAAAAAGTCGCTTGCCAATTCACCCCATAATCGGCCCGCACCGTCAACATTGGTACGGCTGCCAAAATAATCATCACCACAAAAAGCATTATGATCAATGCGCTGCGATTCCGCTTCATGCGCCTATCTCCCATCCCAGTCCAATTAGTTAATCCCTATTATAAGCGTTGATCGCGAATCGCGGTACAGGATTTCAGTACACATCTTTTCCCTATCCATCCAGCACCCAAGAATGCGCATTTTGCGGGGTCGATAGTTGCTCTATCCATCATCGACTCATCAATTGACAACTTTCACCCAAAAAACAGTGCAACTTTCCTATAACAAAGGTCGTATAAAGGAGTATAGTACAAGCAATCTGTTCACCCGAACAGTGGATCAACAGGAGACAAAATCATGAGCGAAGAAAAGAACAAGAACAGTGACGGCGAAGGTGTAGGTGTGGGCGAAGTCAAGACGTTCAGCGAACAGCTTGAAGTCGCGGGCAAGGAATTGGTCGGCAAAGTTCAGGAACTCATCAAAGAAGGCAACGTCCGTAAGGTCATCATCCGTGGCGAAGACGGGCATGAACTCATGCAGTTCACGCTGACAGCCGGCGCAGCCGTTGGTGGTGTATTCATGTTGGCTGCCCCTGTAGCCGCCCCGATTCTAGCAGCCGTCGGTGCAGCGGCTGCGTTCCTCGCGAAAGTCAAAATTGAGATCGTGCGCGAAGAACCCATCTAATCCCCTCTTCAATAACCACACCCAAAAGGCGATCCGCATCGGTTCGCCTTTTTTCTTGCCTCGTCAACACTTGCCATAATTAGGAAAAATCAGGCACAATTCAGGCTTCAAACATCTTTCGTATCGTTATGTCCGTGATTTACAGGATTATCCTATGGCTATTCTCAAGCATCTATTTGACAACAATCGTACGTGGGCAGCCGAAATGCTGGCAACCGACCCTCAATTTTTTCAAAAATTAGTCGCCCAGCAAAAACCTGAATACCTGTGGATTGGCTGTGCCGACAGTCGTGTACCCGCCAACGAAATCACCGGATTGATGCCCGGTGAAGTCTTTGTACACCGCAACATCGCCAACGTCGTCGTACATACCGACCTCAACTGCCTCTCGGTCATTCATTATGCCGTCGAAGTCTTGGGCGTAAAGCATATCATCGTTTGTGGTCATTACGGCTGTGGTGGTGTCGCCGCCGCCATGCAAAACAAAGAATTCGGCCTCATCGATAACTGGCTGCGCCATCTTAAAGACATTTACCAGAAGCATGACTCAGTTTTAGATCCCATTGAAGATGAAACCGAACGGGCTGACCGTTTTTGCGAATTCAATGTGCTGGAGCAAGTCTACAATGTGTGCCACACCACTATCGTGCAGGGCGCATGGCGGCGCGGACAAAGTCTGAGCGTGCATGGTTGGATTTACGGCGTGCGGAACGGCCTGCTTAAGGACATGAATGTATCTATCGCCTCGGCTCAGGAACTTCAATCCGTCTACCGCATGGAAAGCAAGAAATAACCGTATTATCGGGCTGTTTATGTGCCCAGTTGTTTATAAAAAATGACGGTAGCATCAGCTCCACCGCTGCCGTTCAGCGCATAATCGGGAATAATTCCTGCTTCGGTATATCCCAACTTGCGATATAAATGCTCTGCTGTGCCGCCTTGCACTGTATCCAGCACTAGCAAGTGCCGTCCGTATTCACGGGCGCTGGCTTCTACTGCATTCATGAGGGTTTGGCCTAACCCCTGCTGGCGAAACTGACGGTGAACTATCAGCTTTTGCACATCGGCTCGGTGTGCCCCGTTGGGGCGTTTTTCCAGTGCCAGTTGCACACTCCCTGCCACTACATCATCCACCATCGCCACCAACAGCAGCCGCGAAGTATCTGCCACGCCGGAAATCACCTGCTCCCAATAATCCCACGCGTCACCGGCTGCCAGCGGTGGCATAAAGCCAATCGACGCACCATCATCCACCGCGTCACGCAGCAAATCGATCAGGTTCGCCAATTGATCGCGGGCTTCGTCAGCAGTCAGGCGATGGATGGTAGGCATGATTTACTCCCTCGTGTTACATGCAGGAACAAATGGTAACACCAGTGATTTTGACACCGCCATCTTGTGCGTCAATAGGCGTATAATACCGGATAGTCACCATCAGCTAACCAGAAAGTACAACGCAGTATGCCCGCTCTGCACTTTCAGATCACGATTTCCAGCCCACCGCAGGCCATCTTTGATTGTATTGCCGATTTCGCTCATTATGACCAATGGCTGCCGGGGTCAGACTTATACAAATCAACAGTTGAATTGTCGGAAAATCCGGTTCGGCAGGGTACAACCTATGTTGATAAAGGCACAAGCTCGACCATGCACGGGCAGGTCACACTGTATCAGCCGCCCGCACAAATCGGCTTTCATCAAACCACACGCTTAAAACTCTTAGGGGTTATTCCAGCCGGATTAGAAGTGAGTATCACCTACAAGTTGAAAGCTACGGGCAGTGATACCCAACTTGAGCGAGATGTCACGGTACAAACAAAAGGGGTACTGCGGCTCATTCAATCTGTCCTGATCAAACGCATCAGTGCCGAAAGTGAGCGTATCCTTTCGGCACTGAAGACCCACCTCGAAAAAGTGGGCTAATACTTACAAACCGCGTCGGCTGGTAATCCACAGACCATCATTTTCACGACGACCTGCCAGATAGAAGGTGCGGTGCTTCTGACGACGGGCATCATCCTGACTGCCCCAGAAGCTCAACGCCCGCCCACGGCGCGCCGCCAGCGCTTCCAATGCAGCCAACGTATGGGCGCAGGCGTAACCGCCGTTCACGGCCCACGGGCAGGTGCAGCGGGTGTGGATCGTACCTTCTGAGTCATATTCGACCGTTACTACATGGTTTGCAGTTGGCGCTGTGGTGCTTTCGACAATGACCAGATTACGGTTTACAATGCGGGCTTTCAAGTGGCGCGCACGTCCTTGAATTCCTTTGATATTTGTGGGTTTCATTATGCACTCCTCAAACTGTACACTTGTTCTAATTATAGCCGAAAAAACATCAAAATTACATTAGAAAATGGCACAGTTTTGGAGTCGTTTTCGGGACTTTTTTACACCGATTTTCGCACAGGATTTAAGAGGTAAAAAAACACCATGATTTTGATGATCGACCACGTACAAATCACCATCCCAAAAGGTCAGGAATCCGCCGGACGCGCATTCTACTGTGATCTGCTTGGCTTGCCCGAAATTCCGAAGCCGGAAAGCCTGCAAGGACGCGGCGGTTTCTGGGTACAGGTCGGTGATCGTCAGGTGCATGTTGGCACTGAGGATGGCTTTGACCGCTTCACCACCAAAAGCCATGTCGCTTATCGCGTCACCGACATTGCCCATTGGCGGAGCGTGATAGTCGCCGCAGGCATCAGCATCGCCGAGCCAGTCCCCATTCCCGGTTATGAACGCTTTGAATTCCGCGACCCCTTCGGCAACCGCATCGAACTCACGCAAAAGGTCTAGCAGCACGATCCATAACGCCGTGAGTCCATAGTTTACAGTCCATAAAAGTACGGTTTGTGGCGGCGGCGGCGGCGGAAACGACACAAATGATGCTGTTGCTGTTGCTGTTGCTGTTGAGCATTTTGGTTATTCGCACAGTGAGTCGCGATCCGTACGGGAGAAAACTGCAAAAGCTGCAAATTCCGCACCTGCGAAATTGTTGAAATGGCGTTTGTGTCGTCGTCGTCGTCGGCGGCGACAGAAGTGTCGGAAGTCATTGCCAGACGATTATTTTGTTGCAGCAGCGGAGATGGGTTCTGCTGCTGCAACGTTTGCTGCAAAAAACGATCTTTTGCCGGATGTTAAGGTGCGGTGGGGAACCCCTAACCCCAACCCTTCCCCCGCAAGCAAGGGAAGGGAGCCAAGACAATTACCCCGATAAACAGCATAGCAGATGCGAGGGGGTTAAGGGTGACCATTTGGTCGGACATTTGGTCACTGTTAAGCAGGGTCGGCGCTAACTTTGCAGGCGAGGATTAAGGTGGTGGTGTTGATAGATGGTTAGGGAATGGTTTGCCGACAAACCTAAAGTAAACATATTTCATAATGGTTAGTACAGCGTATTGACGGATGACCTAAATACAGGGAACACTCATTGGTGTTTGCTTGTCTCTCGCAGCTAATTACAATCTGCCCCGCGTATCACCCGCGTTTGATAAGGCAGAAATGGCTGCCCCGGTGCGGAAGTTGGGCGGCTGTAAAGCACGATTTCTAAACCCCTGAGGCCGTTACCGCGCATTTGTCGGCAGATATAAACCGCCCACGCAATAAAGATACCATCATCCTTTTCTTTATTCATCAGGTTTTCTTCCAGCTTGCCCCAGCGAGCCTCCGGGCCAATGTACCAGTGCGGGCGATCCAGCGGACTCCGTAGGTCATAGGTGCTGTCGTTGGCGAAAATACCATTCAGCCCAAACCAGCCTTCGACCCGCATCGGATCTGGCGCAAACAACGCCCACGATTGCCACAGGCCGGTAGCGCGCAAATTCGCTTCCAAGGCACGTGGCATAGGCGGGGTATGCATCCGAATCGCCAGCAAATCGTTACTCAAAACATTGCCCCAAATTATGCTAAACATAATCCCCAGCAGCAGGCAGGCCAGCAATCCCCGATATGCACCCTTACCCATCGCCGCCGGAACCCCCGCCACAATAGCGCGGCAGCCGGAAGGCGCTTTAACTTCAGCCGGAGCCAGTTGTGGGGCAGCCGCCTGCACTTGGCCTTCCTGCCGGTTATTCAACCACGCCAACCAATGCGGATCAAGCAGCACGAGATAACCGATAATCATCACCAATGGGAAGTTGGGGATGTTCATTATCAACCCGATCCCAACATGCAGCGCCACGCCTGCGATTAATCCAATGGCTCGGAGATACGGCTGGAAGATAGGGGCGAAAACCAGTATCGGAAAGGCCGCTTCGATCAAGAGCGCCATATACGTTAGCACATGCAGGGCGCTGGTGGGAGCATTGGTCAGCAGCCATTCCGCCAGCGGGAAGGTATGCATCCGTATCTGCATCGCCATATACAAAGCATCGCCGCTGGGCCACATCTGCCCTTGAAGTTTAAAGATGACACTAAAGATGTAGATGAGCGCGATCTGCACTTGAAACATGCGCACGGGGAAGGCATAAACGTAAACCGCCGCTTGATGGCTAGATCGCCGCAGCGTATCCAGTGTGTAACAGCGTCCTAAAGGTAGAAAGATGCTCCAGAAGGCGAAAACCTGCATCACGTTGTCTGCGCCTGTCACCACCAAGGGATTGCGGTTGATGACCGCCGTCAGCAGAATCAGGTTGAGGATGCTCATCAAGCGGGTTTGCCAACCCAATAGCAAGAGCAGTGCCACCAGTGCCCACAGGACGAAGATAACGATAACCATCCATGTGTCGGGTAGTGCAGACATGAACGACGATGCATTCGGGGAAAGACGGGGTAACAAACGCGCCGGCAGCATCCCACTGTCGCTGTACCAGATTTCGGCTACGAAAATGTGGTAAATCGCTTCTTTGAGCATCAGCGCAGCAAAGGCGATGCGGAATAGACCCAGCGGTCGGGCATCCACATCGCCAAACCAAAAAGCAGGCGATAGGAAGTTATATTGGGATGTGGGTAAAATACGGGGAAAACGGTTCATCCGATTACATCATGACTGCGCTACAGCGACCCGCGCCCGTCGCAATGCCACACGGTCACGGATACCCCAAATGACGATTACCACAAACGAAAAGCTGTATACGCCCAGCCACGGAGCCAGCGCCGGACTCAAGCGCAGTGCTAAATACGTCCCCCACAATGAATAAGCCGCCAATACCATTTCCATCCATACAGCCGAGTCGCGCTTGAGGGCATAACCACTGCCCTCCCACTCCTTGACGAACTTGGGTGTCCGCCGAAACTCGGTATTCTGCCCCAACAAGCCGCCGATAACAGCCTGTGTATTACTCCATGCAATGCCGGTACCGAGTGCCATCAACACCGGAAAAGCCATCAAACGCCGCGCCCAATCGTGATACAGCGCGTGCTGGCTGACCACATAAATCAACGGTGTAACCAAACCGACAACACCCAGAACACTCAATGATAAATGTTGGAGACTGTGGGTCAACAGCAGCGGCGGGGTCAATAAAAGCAGCATAATCATCAAAGGATGCGGCATGTACTGGCAGAGATGAAGCGTCGCCATAAATCGCTGTGAGAGGCTGAAATTGGAACGCCACAGCGGCAGTAGTGTATAACCGAGGGTTTGGGTGGTTCCCTTCGCCCAACGGGCTTGCTGCTGTTTATAAGCGGCAATCTGCGGCGGGAGTTCACCCGGTACAACGACATCCGGTAAATACAAAAATTCCCAACCAGCCAGTTGTGCGCGGTAACTGAGGTCTAAATCTTCGGTCAAGGTCAGGTCACGCCAACCGCCTGCCTCGCGGATGCACTGCGTTCGCCACACGCCGCCTGATCCGTTGAAGGTCATCAACCAGCCGCCGCGACTGCGCGCCGTTTGCTCGACGACAAAATGACTGTCCAGAGCCAGCGTTTGCCCCAGCGTCAGCCAATTGTTAAAGGGGTTCAAATGTCCCCAACGGGTTTGCACCATGCCCAGCCGCGGTCTGGCAACCAGATGCGGAATTGTATGCCGTAAAAAGTCTGCTCTGGGCACAAAATCGGCATCCAGCACCATCACAAATTCGGCTTGTACTTGAGCCATGCCATAAGCCATCGCACCCGCCTTGTAGCCGGTACGTTCCGGTCGGCGGACATGCTGGATGTTTAAGCCCTTTGCTGCCAGTTCCGCGACTTTTGCAGCCGTGATTTCGACAGTTTCGTCGGTAGAATCGTCCAATACCTGAACACTCAATAATTCGCGCGGGTAATCCAGAGCGGCAACGGCATCCAGCAAGCGACGGACGACGTAGCGCTCGTTATACAACGGCAGTTGGACGACAACACTCGGCCATTCCTTAACCGATGGTGTAGGAACCGGATCATTTCTGTGGCGAAGATAGATCAACAATAGGAAAAGTTGACTGCTTGCATACAAAGTAAGCAAGACAGCAGAAAGTACATACAAGAAAATGAGCAAATTGAGTAACATGCGGCAAAGTCTATCGATATTAAGAAGACGTGGCAAGGATCGGATTAAACCATTTGTTGAAAATGATGAGCATCCGCATCCGAGCACAACCCTCTACTGACCCACCCTGATTGTACGCAATTTTATCGGATTTGTTGCGTCCCAAAATTCTTATAGGCTATTCGTTCATTTGCTACCCCTGTTGCCGGCAGCTTTTACGTCCGCCTGAAACCTTCACCATAGGCGACATGCCCCTGACTAATCACCATGAAGGCATCGGGATCGGCTTTGTACACCAATCGCTGCAAACTGCTGACCTGTGCCCGCGAAATGGTGATGAACAGCACACTATGGCTCTGGTCGGTAAACATGCCTTTACCCTGCCACGACGTAACCCCACGCCCTAATTCGTCCAGCACCAGTTCGGCAATCGCATCCGGCACATCGGTAATGATGGTGGCAGTACGAATGACGCTCGGCCCTTCAAGCACATAATCTGCTGTTGCCCCGCCCACGAACAGCGCCACAATCGCGTACAGCGCCCCTTCCCAACCGAAAACAAGCCCCGCTAATATAACCACCGCCGTATCGGTATACAGTGAGGTACTGCTCAAAGGCATCCCAAATTTTTGCTGGAGGATGCGCCCCAATGTGGCGGTTCCGCCCTGTGTGCCGCCTGCCCGCAGCACCAACCCTCCGGCAATCCCGCCTAGAATACCGCCGAATATAGCGTTGAGCAGTACATTCGTACCCACTTCGACATCCACGAGGTATGGCTTTAGAAACTCGACCAGCAGCGAATACAAAATGATATAAGTGACCGTGCGAAACACAATGCGCCAGCCACCCAACATCCGATAACCCAAAAGTTGAATCGGTATATTGCCCAACAGGATCAGGATGCCGATTGGCAAACGCGCGTCGAGGTGGTTCAGAATAACCGCCACACCGGTTACCCCGCCGGGGGCGATATTAAAGGGCGCAAAGAAGATATTGATGCTGGTGGCTTCTATGATGGCGGCGATGATGAGCATCAGGTAGATGGTAATCAGTTCGGTAGCCGTTATGCGGCGCGGGCTGCGACCCATCATCGGGCACATCCTTTGGCTATCAAAAGTAGCAAACGCCTATTGTAACCGAGATAGCGCTTTTGCAGCACTCGATTTGCACACTTGCGCTATTATAGACAGACTTAATAATCAGCATTTTGGTTATAGACCACTTTATACGCTTAAATATCGGGCATTTGTTGGCGGCCTACAGGCTCCAATGAGAGTCCTACAGACTTGGAGGTTAATATGAAGTATTTGGTTCATGGTTTAGCGCGTCTATTTTGTATCGTGATGCTCATGTTGTTATCCGTTCCGGTGCTGGCACAACAAAATGATACGCCGCCAGCGGATGCACCCTATAAAAATCCGGATTTACCGGTTGAAGAACGTGTCGCGGATTTGCTGGCACGCATGACGCTGCCTGAAAAAATTGGTCAGATGACGTTGGTTGAGAAAAACAGCATCCAGACTGACGATATTGATGGGAAGTTCATCGGTGGGCTGCTGAGTGGTGGCGGTGGCTACCCGCGTATCAACTCGCCGGAAGAATGGGCGAAAATGGTGGATGGTTTCCAGCAAGAAGCCTTGAAGACCCGTCTTGCTATCCCGCTGATTTACGGCGCTGATGGTGTTCATGGTCACAATGATGTGGAAGACACGGTTATCTTCCCGCATAACGTCGGCATGGGAGCAACCCGCGACCCTGAATTGGTCGAAAAAGCGTGCGCCATCACGGCACAGGAGATGGCTGCAACCGGCGTTTATTGGAATTATGCGCCGGTGGTTGCTGTCCCGCAGGACATTCGTTGGGGGCGCACTTATGAAGGTTATAGTGAAAATACCGACCTTGTCTCGCTGCTGAGTGTAGCCTGCATCAAAGGGTTACAGGGCGATAATTTGGGTGTGCTGGCAACACCCAAGCACTTTGTAGGTGATGGTGG
>JBBSBS010000238.1:0-9697 GCA_038251045.1 Aggregatilineales bacterium
AACCAAAGGCTTCGGAAACGGCATACGCTGCCGAACCTGTCAATATCGGCACAGCAAGGATACCTGCGCCGATCAAGCCAATCGCCAGTAGAAAACGTGCGCCATCACCCGCCAGAGGGCGCAGGGCTTCGGCAGCATCAGTTGCCGACTGCACATTGGTCTTGCCGCTGGTAAATAAGGTGGCAGCGGTCGTCAAAATGATGAAGTACATGACAAGGTTGGACAGCAGCATCCCGATGTTGACATCCCAAAAGGCATATTTCAATTCCGAGTCGGTTGCACCTTTGCGCTGCCAGAGTGTCTTGCGCCCCATACTCACTTCTTCTTCGACTTCTTGGCTGGCCTGCCAGAAAAACAGATAAGGCGAAATGCTTGTGCCCAAAATCGCCACGAAGGTCGCTAGAAAGGTGTTGTCGAGGCGGATAGTCGGTATGAGGGTATTCCGCAGCACCTCACCCCAATCCGGTTTGGCAAAAAAGGCCGCCCCGATGTAGGCCAACAGCGCCAATGTCAACCACTTGAAGGTATTGGCAATCAGCTTATACGAACCCCAAATTTGCAGCGCCAAAATCACCAGCGTAATCGGAATGATGAGGATGGTGATGGGTACGGGAACAATCAAGTTGATGGCGGCGGCGATTGCCCCGATGTCGACACCGGCATTAACCACATTGGCGACAACCAAACAGAAGATGACCGGATAGAGCAGCTTGCGCGGGTAATGGTCGCGGATAACACCGGACACGCCTTTACCGGTGACCATGCCGATTTTGGCGCAAATATACTGGACGGCAGCCATCAACGGAAAGATGAACAGCGCCATCCACAACGTCACAAAGCCAAACGCCGCACCGGCACTGACGTACGTACCGATGCCGGAGGGATCATCATCCGACGCGCCGGTAATCAGACCAGGGCCGAGAATTTTGAGAAAGCGTTTGACCGGATTCGCTTCTTTTTCGAGTGCTGCTTCCAAACTTCCAGTGCCGCCTGCCGGTTCACTATGCGGGATTATGGGGGCGGCAGTTCTGGTTGACTTTTTAGTTGATCGTGACATGAAGCCACTCCTTACACTGAGGCAATAACAGGTCTATACTCTGCCCCACAGGTATAACACTAGACCCAATCATGGAGCTTACGGCTTAGAGGTCACTTCACGTCAGCGCCAGATGTAGGGTTTATAGTAACCACTTCTCCTATTCAGTAGGGGTGTAGTACATCGGTCGCAAAGATCAGTTTTCAAAAAGCGAGTAGGATAGAAGTTACGATTATGTTCAGGATTTAGGGGGCGCTATGAATCTACGATTGGGTCGCGTCATCACTCTGCTCTTGCTGCTGACCGTTTTCGGGTTGCGGCTGACCTACGCGCAAGCCGAAACAGTCGTTACCTTATGTGATTATCAGCAAGTCAGTAAAGCGATTGCAACAGGCGGTGTTATTGTGCTGGATTGCGACCGCGTGCTTGAAGTGTGGGCGGATCGTCCACTAACGATAGCTGTCAATACGACACTGAAGCCCGCCGAGGGTCGTAAAATCACATTCTCGGCGCTCAAGGGGAGAGCCTTTGTTGTGAACGAGGGCATCACATTTTGGTTGGAAAATGTGACCATCAAAGGCAAGGATGGTAAAAGCGGCGGCATCGAAAACAATGGCGGCAACCTCCAGCTCTCGAATATTAATTTTTCAAATAATAATGGTGCTGCCGGAGCAGCTCTCGGCAATCATGAAGCTGGCACGGCGACTATTCAGAACAGTCTTTTCTCGAACAATCAAACATTTGCAGGTGGTGGCGCGATATTTAATGATGCAAAGTCCGAGATCACGATTGCGGACACCCTATTCGTGAACAACCACGCATGGAGTGACAGCAACGGCGGCGCGATTTTTAACAGGGGAACGATGAGCATCAGCAGCAGCACTTTTAAAGAAAATGATGCTCAGGGGCGCTTTGGATGGGGCGGCGCGATTTTGAATACCCAAGACGGTGCGTTAACGGTCATCAACACTACCTTCAACCACAACACGGCAGGCCACAGCGGCGGAGCCATCCGCAATGATGTCAAAGGTAAAACGACGATTCAGTTCAGCACCTTCGTCGAGAATAATACGGGTGTATGGGGTGGCGCGTTGTATGTCGAAGGCGGTGAACTCAACGTCAGCAGCAGTTTGTTCAGCCGGAATTTGGCGAATGGCACGGCGAATGATTGTGGGCAGACGAAAACGCTGGCAGCGATCAAAGCCGATCATAACCTTTCCAAATTCGGCTGCGGTGAAACAGCCGCTACGGGTGTGGCAACCCTTGGCAACAATGGCGGCCTGACGCAAACGGTGGCGGTTGCCGCTAACAGTAACGCGATTGATGCGGCTGGCGAATGCCCAAGCAGCGCGATTGACCAGCGCGGCGTGACACGTCCACAGGGGGAAGGCTGCGACATCGGCGCATTTGAATATGTGGAACTGACAACCGCGGCGACTGCGGTTGATCTGTGCCAGATCACGACCACGCGCGATGTACGGCTGCGCGAAGAACCGAATACTGCCAGCGCGATTCTGGCGGTTGTGCCGCATAACAGCACTTTTCAGGCCATTGAGCAGGTGGCGGGGTGGTATCACATCACTTATGGGGTGGTCAATGGATGGGTGAGTGCGGAATTCGCGACAACTAAAGGGGTATGCGGCGGGTAAAAAAATAGGGATACATCCGTTGTGGATGCACCCCTATCCTATTTCAAATCAAGACGCGATTAAGCGTTTTCAAGCATCTTCTCGCGGCGCTTGCGGTCTTTAAGGCGTTCCTCTTGATTGAGGAGGCGCTTACGCAGACGCAGGTTTTGCGGGGTGACTTCCAGCAGTTCATCGGCTGCCATGAATTCGATCCAGTCATCCAAGCTCATGTCACGCGGTGTGTTCAAGCCGGAGGTGGTTTCACTGGGTTTGGCGCGGAAGTTGTTGAGCTGCTTTTCCTTGACGACGTTCAAATCGAGGTCGCCGGGGCGAATATGCTCGCCCACCACCATACCTTCGTAAACGTCCGTGCCGGGGCTGATGAAGTAGGTTCCACGCGCCTGCACATTGACCATCGAGTACGGTGTGGCCACGCCGTAGTCACTGGCAACCAAGCTGCCGAACTGACGACCGGGGACTTCGCCGGAAAGCGGTTCATAACCATAATGCAGACTGTGGATTTGACCCATGCCGCTGGTGGCGCGCATGAAGTTGGCGCGGAAGCCGAGCATACCGCGTGTCGGGACGAGATACTTGATGTACGTCGTACCACTTTCGGCACGCATGTCGGTCATCTGACCACGACGACCACCGAGCATTTCGACGACAGTACCCACCAGATTTTCGGTGATTTCGATATGCACTTCTTCAACTGGTTCCAGTGTTTCTTGGGTTTCCGGGTCAACACGGAAGATAACTTCCGGCTTGCTGACCTCGAACTCATAGCCTTCGCGGCGCATAGTTTCGATCAGAATACCCAGATGCAATTCACCGCGCCCGCTGACAATAAACTTGTCAGGTGAGTCACCATCGACCACACGCAGGGCTACGTTGCTGCGAATTTCATCATACAGACGCTGGCGCAACCGGCGAGATGTACCCCAACCCGCTTTGCCTTCGCGACCTGACAGCGGCGATGTATTCACACCAAAGGTCATCCGCACGGTGGGTTCTTCCACACTAATGGGGGGCAGCGCCTCGGTCACACTGGGGTCAGCAATCGTATCGCTGATGCCAAGCGGATCAAAACCACCGAAGGCCAGAATATCACCGGCTTCGACGACATCAACTTCATCTTTGGTGAGGTTTCGGAAGGTAAAGAGATATTCAATGCGCCCGGTAACGCGTTCGCCCTGTGCGGTTAAACGAACGGCTGGCATCCCTTTACGCATTGTGCCGGTCAGCAGACGATCGATACCGATTTGGCCTTTATAGGTGTCGTATTCAAGGGTTGTCACCAGCAGTTTAGCCGGTGCGTCCACATCAACATCCGGCGCGGGAACTTCTTTGATAATGGTTTCAAACAACGGGGTAAGGTCGCTGTGCAAACCGGCAGGTGCATAACCGGCTTTGCCGACTAAGCCTACGGCGTAAACTACCGGAAACTCGGCCTGCATATCATTCGCGCCCAGTTCGATGAACAGGTCGAAGGTGTCGTTGAGGGCTTGATCGGGATTAGCAAAGGGGCGATCTACCTTGTTGATAACGACAATGACTCGCAAGCCCAGCCCCAGAGCCTTACGCAGCACAAAGCGGGTTTGAGGCATCGGACCTTCAACGGCATCGACCAGCAGCAGCGCACCATCGACCATGTTTAATACACGTTCGACCTCACCACCGAAATCGGCGTGACCGGGGGTATCGACAATGTTGATCTTGGTGTCGTGCCAGCGGACGGCAGTGTTCTTGGCGAGAATCGTAATGCCGCGTTCACGCTCCAAGTCATTGGAGTCCATAATGCGCTCCACAGACTGAGCGCCCTCGCGGAAAACGTTAGATTGTTTGAGCATGCCGTCGACCAGCGTCGTTTTACCATGGTCAACGTGGGCGATAATAGCGATGTTGCGGATGTCATTTCGTACTTGGGTCACAATACATTTCCTATAGACGGCTTAATATGCAGCAGGACTTTGTCTCAATCCCCTACCCCAACCTACTCAACTTGTGCAATAGGGCGCAGAAAATAGGATTAATGGGGTGCGTTGGGAATTAAGTAGTAAAGGATATATCAGTACCATTCTATCAGATGTATACGAGGAAAAGACAGTGGGGAAGGTTATTGCTTCCAGAAAGTCAATATTACGAGCAGGGAAATAAGGTTAAGATAAACAATATATAAGATGAGGATTGCTGGTGTAATAACCAATCAAGCAAGAATCTGAGGCGAATTAGGTAACGCAGTCGCGTAGGAGCGGTCTCATTTCTAAGAAAACGATGATGTTGAACCCTTTGCTACTCTATCAATTAACGGAAATGGGCGTAGACCCGGCTACTGCCCCAACTCCGGAACAATGGAATATGCTGCTGGCAAAAATCAGTACCATTTACACCGATTATCAATCGGCAGAAATTGAATTACGGCAAAGCGAAATGCTTTATGAGGAGTTATATAACTCCACATGGCGGCAGGCGCAGGAGTTGAGTTTACTGGTTCGCGTACGTGAAGCGCTGGCAAACAAACTTAATGCGAACGCCGTCATTCAAACGGTGGTAGAGGCAACAGCCGAGTCGTTTGGTTATGCGCTGGTGAGCGTCTATCTCATCCGTGAAGACGTACTTTACCTGCAACATCAGGTGGGGTACGAAAAATTGATCGAGCAGATGCCCCTTAGCAAAGGAATTATGGGTCGTGTTGCCCGTACTGGAAAAGCGGTATTGGCGGAAGACTGCCGTGTTGACCGCGATTTTATCCCTGCAATTGATGACTTGATTTCTGAAGTCTGTGTGCCCATTCGCAATAATGGGCAGATTGTAGGGGTGTTAAATGTCGAAACATTATCCCCCCAAAAATTGTCATCCAATGATTTGGAGATGATGACAACCCTCAGTGAGCATGTGGGACTGGCAATGGAACGGGCGCAGTTGTATACCGCCGTTCAGGAAAGCAACCAGAAATACCAGATGGTTGTGGATAACGTGCGCGAGGTCATATTCCAGATGGATGTGACGGGGCGTATCACCTTTATGAATAAGGCGTGGTTTGCGCTTTCCGGCTACAGCGTCGAACAGAGCCTCGGCAAGCATTTGTCGCATTTTGTGCTCCCTGAAGTTCTGGGAAGTTTGCCGACGATGCAAACCATGCTGCAAAACAATACTCAGCAAGATACGCGACTGCAATCGATCCTAATTAAACCAGACGGCAGCACCGTTCCAATTGAGGCGCATGTCCACGGCATTTATGACCAAAATGGTACGGTCATCGGGCTGGGCGGCATTGCAATTGACATCCGTGACCGACTCAAGGCCGAGCAAGAAGCACGCGAAACGCAGCTATTGGTACAGGTTCAAAAAGCCGTATCTAGCAAACTCGGCATTAAAGATATGATTCGCAGCATCGTTGAAGTGACGGCAGAAACGTTTGGCTACGAATTGGTGAGCGTCTATTTGCTGGACGGGGATAATTTGCGGTTGCAACATCAGGTGGGATATGAAAATGTCATCACCGAGTTTCCGATTACGAAAGGCGTGGCAGGACGCGTAATCCGCACTCAAAAACCTGTCTTAATCGAGAACGCAGCGGATGATCCTGATTTCCTACACGCACTTGAAGGGTTAAGCTCAGAAATATGTGTTCCGTTGTTTGACAATGGGCAGGCCATCGGAACCATAATTGTTGAAGCCCGCGACAACAAAAAACTCACTCAAATTGACCTCAAAATGCTGATCACACTTGGCGAACAACTGAGTGTTGCAGTGGAGAGAGCACGGCTTTATACCGCTATTGAGGAAAGTAACCAGAAGTACGAAATGGTTGTGGATAATGTCCGCGAGGTCATTTTCCAGCTCGATGTGGCAGGAAACTTCACTTTTGTAAACAAGTCGTGGTTAGAGCTTTCGGGTTACAGTGTCGACTACAGCCTCGGCAAACATTTCTCACATTTTGTGCTGCCGGAAGTGCTGGAAAGTTTACTAGCCTTGCAATCCATGCTGCTGAAAAATGTGCAGCAAGATGCCCGCATCCAATCTATGCTGCTGAAACCGGACGGCAGTTCCGTTCCAATTGAAGCGCATATCCACCGCGTTAATGACCAAAGCGGCACACTTATCGGGTTGGGTGGAATTGCGGTTGACATTCGGGATCGCATGCAGGCCGAGCAACAAGCACGCGAACTCCAATTATTAGTAAGCGTTCAAGAGGCAATATCCCCTAAACTCGGCCTCAAAGATATGATCCACAGCATCGTTGAAGTGATTGCCAAAACCTACCGTTACGAATTAGTGTGCATCTATTTGCTAAAAGGCGAGATGCTTTATCTTCAGCACCAAGTTGGATACGAAAATGTGATCGAGGAGTTTCCAATTTCCCGTGGTGTGGCGGGACGCGTCGTACGAACCCAAAAACCCATTTTGGTTGATGACCCCACCAGCGACCCCGACTTTCAATATGCGATAGAAGGCTTGACCTCAGAGGCATGTGTTCCCCTTCTGGGCAGCGGTGAAGTTATCGGCTTCATCAATGTTGAGACCAAAAGCAGTAATAAACTACAAGATGTTGACTTACAGATGTTGGTTCGGCTGAGTGAACAAGTGAGCATCGCTATCGAACGAGCGGCACTTTATACGGCACTACAGGAAAGCAACCAGAAATACCAAATGGTTGTGGATAATGTGCGGGAAATTATCTTCCAGACTGATCTGAAAGGTAACATCACATTCCTCAATCAAGCATGGGAACGCATTACAGGACACACCATTGCGGACAGCATGGATAAACCATTCAAAATGTTTATGCCTCTGGAATATATCGAGTCGGTAGAACGCGTAACGTTGGAACTCTTGCAAAGTCAAAGTACGCAGCCATATATCCAATTTGAAAGTGAACTCATAAAAGCTGACCTAACCCGTATTCCCATCGAGTCCCAGTTACAACGCATCTATGATGTTGAAGGTCAGTTAATTGGTCTTGGCGGCACGACAGCCGACATCACCCAACGGGTTCAGGCAAAAAAACAGGAACAACAATTGGGATTGCTGGTGCAGGTACGCGCTGCTATTTCCAGCCAATTGGGCTTAAAAGATACCATTCGCACCATTGTCGAAGCGACAGCCGAAGCGTTCGGTTATGATCTGGTTGGCGTTTATCTATTGCAAGGCGATACCCTATATTTGCAGCACCAGGTCGGCTACGAGATCAAGTATGATCCGGTCAACATCAGTGTTGGTGTTTCGGGGCGTGTGGCCCGCACAGGCAAGCCAGCGCTGGTTCAAGATACACTGTCTGACCCCGATTTTGTTCATGCCATAAACAGCCTATCGTCCGAAGTTTGTGTGCCCCTCCTCAACAATGGGCAAGTTATTGGCATCATGAATGTGGAGGCCAAAGGCAGCACAAGACTGACCGAGGTTGACCTCGGCCTGATGATTGAACTGAGCGAACACGTCAGCATTGCGGTCGAACGGGCACAACTTTATGGCGCTGT
Organism: Aggregatilineales bacterium; assembly: GCA_038251045.1. Classification (GTDB taxonomy): domain Bacteria; phylum Chloroflexota; class Anaerolineae; order Aggregatilineales; family Phototrophicaceae; genus CFX2. The sequence continues at coordinate 8,145 of JBBSBS010000238.1, forward strand.
GGTAGAGAGCAATCAGAAATATCAGATGGTGGTGGATAACGTCCAAGAGGTTATTTTCCAGCTTGATCCTGAGGGGCGGTTCACTTTTTTGAACCAATCATGGGTTGATTTATCGGGGTATTCCCTTGATAAAAGTATTGGCAAACATTTCTCTGCCTTTATGCACCCTGATGATGTGGATAAGTCCGAGGCGATGGGCAATCTGCTTTATGACGGTGTTGAAAGTGACATTCGCTATCAACACACCCTCATCCGGTCGGACAATACAGCGCTGCCAGTGGAAATACATATGCAGCTCGTTTTTAACGCCAGTGATGAACTGATGGGCATAGGCGGCACAGCTATCAATATCAGTGAACGGTTACAGGCAGAAAAACAATCCCTCGACCTATTATTACAAACACGAACAGTCGAGATGCTCAAGGGGTTTCTGACCGGTGTTTCACATGATTTGCGCACACCCCTTTCCATCATGAACACATCACTTTACCTGCTGCGACGCAAGCTTGGTGAAGCGGCGGAGAATAATCGCTATCTAGACGCGCTCGAAAGCCAGACGGTTCATATGCAGCACGTTGTTGAAGATATGCTCGATATGTCGAAACTGGATGACGAGTCTGCAAAATTGAATCTGATCCGAATCGACGTGAATGGTCTCATCCGCGATTTACTGGTGACGCTTAACTCCAAAGCGCAGCAGATTCATTTTACGGCTACGGAAGACCATCCATTTATTCTGGGCGACCAGTTCATGATCGGGAAAGTCATTACCAATATCGTCAAGAATGCCATCCAGTACACACCGGATAACGGTTCAATTACACTACGGACATATCATCAAGCCCCTTCATCGCTTTCGATTGAGATCAAAGATTCAGGAATTGGAATCGATGCCGGGACTCTGCCCCATATTTTTGACCGTTTCTACAAAGCGAATAAGGCACGTCCCAGCGGGCAAGGCGGCGCAGGCTTGGGCTTGTCCATTGCACGAAAAATTGTGGAGCTGCACGGGGGAAGCATCACGGCAGAAAGTATAATCGACACCGGCAGTACGTTTACAATAACGCTGCCGGCAGAACCACCGGACAGCCCTCCGTAAAAGGCTGCCATAGTCAGATATAGGTATTAGCAGTAATCAAATCGGGGCGTATGGTTACACGCCCCAAACAGCGGATGCAAGTTACTTGTGGTGGTAAGTTGACCAACCCATATACTTGTTGAAGGCTTCATCAAGCATGTTGGCGACATGCGATTGGTTGACCGAAACATGATGCTCGAAACCATTCTCGCAGATGTAAGCCAACAATTCTTGGAAGCGTGGCACCTGCACCACACCGTATCCGCCAAACGTGTCAATCGGATCATCCGTGAAATCACCCTGCCCCGTATAGGCCACGATCTTCCCGCTTAAGTCATCGGTTGAAATACGCAGGTAGCTAAAGGGATTCTTTTTGACACGCCCATAGATTGTGCCGTATGTATTTTCTTTGCCGACTGTTTTTGAAATGATTTCCTGATAATCCATGATCGGAATATCTTCGACGAAAATGTCT
>JBBSBS010000239.1:0-9695 GCA_038251045.1 Aggregatilineales bacterium
CAACGCTGCCGGGTGCGTTTGGTCGGTTCGGTACGCCGAGCCGACACGCTGACCGCGCACTGGGGTGCGGGTCAGTGGTGCTGCGCGTGAGCGCGGCACGTCAAGCCCTCACGGCGCTTGAGTGACCAGCTTTTAGCTGGCTACACCCTCAGCCGAGACTACGCCACAAATGGCGGTAGCTCTGCTGCACCACCAACGTGTGAAATACACCGTTGGCTGAGGGAGTCGGCGTTGCATCGCAACGCTGGTGCTGCTGCCAAGCAGCACACTGTCATACGATCCACACCCAAATCGGACCCAATTCCACAAACTCATGCTACTCTTGATCCTTGACCGTCTAAAAATGTCACGGCCTGAAGCGCGGCGATAACAATTGTCAGACAAATATGGGATTGCGCTAAAGGAGGGGTATTCGTCAGTTGTCAGACAGGGGTGATAGGACAGGTGTCAGACGGTCGGCAACCAACAGCAAGCGACCCATGCCCACAGCTGTTTTTACCAGAACCGAACTTTTTTCATTTGAAATAAATAAATATGATCCACATCAAAGAGATAGTAAATCAGGAATCCCGGCATTTCATCCGTTGGATCGGTTAGGTATTGCCGAACATTCGTGCCGGATTCGATTTCTTGTCCCTCAAAAGGATTATCTTGCAGCGCTCGTTTGGCTTTGTCGTAAATCAGGTCTATTTCCGGATAATTCTATTGAAACATCTCCAAATCGGATTGAAAATTGGGTAGTTCAACTATCGCCCTAAGAGACACGTTTTTTGTCTATCAGGGGAAGTGCCTCCAAGAACTCACTGTCAGCCTTTTTTAGCGCCTCATCATAGAGCTGCAGATTGATGGCAAATATCGTGTAATCAGGGATCTCCTGAAGACCATCACGCTCGGCTATGGCGTGAAGCGTAGCCCTATCAATCTTGCTCAGTGTGATTTTGTCGCTCGTGTGAATGATCTTCGCCATGATTTGCCCTCACTTGACACCTTCAAAAAAACAGTTGTGATGATGGGTCAAAACCTATTGCGGCTGAATAGGTTCTGTGAGTCAAGAATTTCAAGATAGCCGATCCACATCTGCCAGCTTGTTATAGGCAGATAGATTGATGCGAGTTGGCTCCCCGTGAAAGGGCATTGTCCAAGACGATCGAGCTATCGGCAAAGATGCTAATTTCATGTGTACCAGCCGACAACTCACCGCCACACAGCTTCCTAGCCAGATCGACCAAAACCCCATCGGCGGCGACAGAGCGCCGGTTGCCCGGAATACTCAGCATGATTTGTGTGGTCTTATCCATTTTTAAGCGGCCTCCGTTGCTGCTGATTGGCTGAAGGGGTTGATCCTGCTTGGACCGGTACTGACTTTAGAGGGCACCAAAGTAACCATTTGGGGGGAAACATGTAATGACTGAGGCGGTACCACAAACCTACTTAAAGGCTTATTAGATAGATTTGCGGTACGCTGCTGCTCTGCTCGTCTTTGTCGTTCTGCGGCGGCTGCGCGGTCGCGACGGGCAATGAGGTAATTGACCCTATCAGCCTCAAGCGAATAGACCATATAACGATGCTCTCCCCTGCCCTTGCGTTGTGAAATTAGCCTTATTCCCCATAGGTAATCCAATAGCCATTTGAGACGACCAAGGGCGGTATTCGCGTTTTCTGTCTGGTGGCCTAGTGCCTTGAATAGCTTAGTGGCCTCTTCATCGGCGAGAATCGCAAATCGCGCTTTCAGTTCTGAGGCGGTGCGCGTTTCGAGAAGGAATTTCAGCAGCGCTTCATCTTGTTGGCCGGGTCTTCCCTCGAAACCAATTGAGGTTAACAGCTTGCCAATAATGGCGAGTTCGGCATGGCTGTAGCGTCGTTTTTGCAGCGGTATGCCTTCTCGCGATTCCGCTGCATCCAGTGCCAATGTGTCATCATTGCGCCGTTGAATTGCTTTGTATAAGGCAGCGCGATTTTTCTTAGACATCAAATCGCTATCGCGGTCGCTTAAGGTTTTAGAACCCAATACACGCTCTATTTGGTAGCGTTCGTTCCGCAGCCGCAGCTCATGGGTAATTTCCAGCCGTCGAGAGCGTATTTCATCAATATCTGTATCTTCAAGTGATAAGCCATCGGCTCCAAGAACGAACTGCCAATCATTGTCTTTGCGTTCATCCCGCCACGCTTTGAATGCGGCTCGCAGTTCTTTTGAAATGCTGATGGTGTGCCATTGCACCTTAAAACCATTGTTCTTCAGCCGTTCAGCAAAATACTGCCGCCAGCGAGCCACTTCACGTAAATGGCGTTCTTGATACCTGGACCATAGATCAAGTATCTCCAAGTAATCGCCATCTATAGCCGGAGCTTGCCCTGTTCGCTTGGCTGTCCAGTATTCACGATTTATCCGGTCGGCTTTAATCTGTTCGGCGGTCGGTGTTTCATACCCCTCGCTCTCAGCCGGTACAGCAGCATAATAGTGTTGAGCATGGCGGACACGGCCAAAGAGTTGAATAGCCGATTCAGGGGCAAGGGGCATGCGATCAAAGATACCAACCAACGCATACACCGGTTCGGAAATATCGACCCCACTGCCCATTGCCGGGTCATAGATAATGAGATCGAATTGAGCTCGAAAAGCTTCACTGCCAATAAACTGATCCACTTGAGCGGTATTGGAGGTATCGCGTGTAATCTTGATAACGCGGTAGTCGCCGCCGATAAACAGATCGAAAATAGCGGATGCTTTTTTCTCACTGGAACAGGCTACATACACCTGCCCCTGTTTACGCATGAGCAGTTTTTTAACTTGCCAGATCGCCGTATCGCTATCCGGAAGCAGTGTGACCATGCCCCGCGATTCAGGGCGGCGGTATGATTTGACGACCGCATCATTTCCCCGTAGACCATTGATCCAATCGGTTTCGATGGACGATAGATTGGCATCCATGCCAATGAATTGCAAGGCACTGGAAACCAAATTTTTTAGGATGCGATAGACCATCACCGACAGATCATGTTTGAAGGTGTCAGAACTCACAATGAAATTAAGGACGCCTGCCAGTTCGTCAATGACAAGCAAATCGGAATTCTGCCGGTTGATTTTATGAGAGCTGGACACGGATAAAAGCAGTCGGGATGCTGCGCTTAATAAAGCCTGATATTCACCGGTTGCATCCTGGTAGTGTTCAGCATTGTTAATATATTTGGCTGCACCTTTAAGTAACAAACGAAATTGGGCCATAAAGGTGATTTTGGCAGCAGCATCGAGGGTATTGATATAATCGCCTACCGCTCGTGTTTTGCCAAGTCCGGTACCGCCCTGAATAAGTAGTGAGCGATACTTTGCCATCTCTGCCGGTGGTAAGGCCTCGTTGATATGCCGGACTACCTGACGATCATCTTTTGGCTGCTGTTTTGGGGTACGGCTTTGTACGCTGCGCTTCGGGCGCGGTGGCGGCTTAGGCCATTCGATTCCCAGCGCTGCGGCTGTATCTTTCGCCAGCCATTGTTTTTGGCATTTCTGGCAATAGAAGATGTGCTTGTCGCGATGCCATGAGCCAGCCGGATGAGTGCCATCATGTTCGTGGTGTTTGAAGGGGTCAGCGACGGGTAAGCTCCAGCCGTCTGCCTTATAGTGGGTTACACCTAAGCTGCGCTCAATGTTGGCGATAACACCCCCATTAATGTCACCCTGCCCTACCACGACCCGCACAGCTTTGGGTTCATTGTATTCAGGTATTAGAGCGATAGGCAACCGAGCTGCATGATGGATGTAGGGCTGCTCAATTCGGTTGGTCGAACCTGCCCACGAATGCACCGGGCTATAACTGGCTTTGTCGATAAGCAAATTCGGCACATGGGCAAATATGGCGGTGAATTGGTCATACAGTCCATGCGCGTATTGGATCCACTGCTGCTGATCGGTAATCGGCTGATCCAGAACGAATACAAGCCGTGTTTTAGGGTGTTCGCTGGTACTGCTGGGTGTGGCATACACCAGCCACGCATAATTGCGCACATAGTCCAATTTCAGCAGATCGGCGACGGACACACCCCTATCGAAGTCCAGCACCATCATTTGTGAGGATGCCCAAAAATGGCTGTGTTTCCGCTGCTTGCTGAAGCTGCTGTGAGCAAATTTGCCACCGGCTAGAATATGGCTTGCCAATCCTTCTAATGATCGCTGGGCAGTCACAAAGCTAAAACTCTCGGCTTGTGATTTGCTGAAACCGGGTAACTTGTTTTTGTTGAGCCATGCACGGGAGATCGCGCAAGCGATTAGATTCTGTGTATCTTGGATCGCTGTTTTATTTGTTCCCGTTATACATATATCGTTTCCCATAACCTTACATACTCCCTTCGACGTTTACAGGAAGTATTTCAGGGTTGGCAGACAGTAACGCACACTCATCATTTAATGGTGGCATGGCGGACCTCCAATCATCACATCGATGATTAGAGTGTCGCATCTCTAAATGGTGTGCATCGGAAAATTCCACCTCCCCTATAGGTAAAATTACCAATGGGGTCTGTATACCGGCAATCATGCTGGGGCGTACTGGGTAGCCAGAATCAGCCAATGTCGTGGTTAGATTATGAAGTTGTTTAGATTCTACTTGCGGTGATTCGCCCATATTGGTTAGTCCTATGCCGAATAAAAAGGGATTGCCCCCACCCATATGGGCGGTGAGTGGGAGCGGCGGCGCATAGGACGATACGGTGAACTGCTGCACAATGTGTAAAGATTGTCACTAAATGCTTAGGGACATGTGTTGAAAGATGTGCTACAATATACGTGAACAGGTTCATAATTGTTACTCGCACGTATCGTTATGGCCTAAGTGATCCTGCTCGTCAAAGCAGGTGATAAATAGTCAAAAGTTTAGCCGCCCCCGGCCCTTTTGACCCCGATAACTTGAAACCCCCTTGTGTCTTTCGTCGGATACTGGGGGTTTCGCATTTATGTACTTGTTAAATCATTACTACAAGTATCACACGACTCTTTTAATATACAAGGGATTTCATATCATTAGCCGAGAAATTTCACTTGTATATTGTGTTCTACGGATTAAAACGATACCGAAAGTAGAACACTTGATCGTAACTCTATTAACTCATACTCTGTTATCATCGTCAAGTTGTGCAAGTAGAGCTTCATGAAATTTAGTCGTGCTAAGTACTTTTTGGCACGACTTTTTAATTATTTGCCGTTTTTAAGATAATCGCCTCTAGTTTCTTTCCTATTTGCTGAGGATCGATTTTGTGATCGGTCTTTTAGTTCATTAAGTATTTCTTGGTCTAGATCCGTCCAATTCAGAGTACTGGCTAAGATCTTGGATGATATGGTTTGCGGCTGCCGCATATGATATGTTCACTTTTTAGTTTTGCTCCCCATCTGCCAGTCTGTTGGTTAAGGCTGTAATACCATTCTCACTCAGCCATATAACAAGCAACTTACGTTTTAAACTGTTAAATGTATGCGTTGACACTGGTTTGCCATTTCCAACCTTTGCCCCTGTTTTGTGTTGAGAACCGATCAGCTATCCCGGATTTAGTGAATCCCTTCATGGCTCTACCCTAATCAAACATCCCTAATAACCCGCCTATGAAAGCGTTCGATATTTCTTCAGCGGTTGCGACTTTAGCTGCCTGTATAACCGCAATTGGCGCGGCTGCTTTCGGCGTGTTAACCGGCTTCTGTGGTGTAGGTAACACGCTTTGCATGGTGTATCCACCTGTACCATTCATGAGAACAATTTGTGCGGCGATTTCCTTTGCAAGTTCGCTACCACCTACCCCACCCTGCCCGCTTGCTACCTGCGGCTTTAGGTGTGGGAACATCTCAAACAACACACCTAAATCGTTATTCTCAAGCGCCCAAATCAATCGTACCCCATCGCGGATTGTGGTCACTTCCGAGCGCTTCGACTTCTTAAAATCAAGTATCTCTGCAACGTGGCTATCAATCGGATGCTCTACTCTCAATTGAAAGTGTCGTGTCTGGCGTTTGATTTGCTTGCGGTTTTTAGATTGCTTCCGTTTGGTTCCCATAGTGCTTAACCTTTAGTGTGTCTCGCATATAGTGTTACTGTTCCCAACTGTACCCTATATATAGTTATTACGCCATCGAACAAATCCAAACACTTGATTGGAATTGGCCGGACACTGGCGCAGCATTGCGCTTATTGGGTAGAGTAGAGCATATGTACACTACAAGCCAACTTGCCAGTCGCTTTAAGATTACCGATCAAACCGTGAAGCGCTATGCTGCTGAGTTTCATGTTTATTTGTCACCAACCGCTACCCCTGAAAAGGGGGATACTCGGTTATTTACTGATGATGATCTCGCTGTCTATGATCTGATTGTTTCCATGAAAGACCAAAAACAGAAATTTGAGCAAATTCATATGGCACTTGCATCCGGCCAACGGGGTAATGTTGTTGATATGGAGTCGGATGCTATTACCCCGCAAAGTGCCGGACAGTTGCGCTTACTAACCCGTATACGTGACCTTGAAGCAGAGCTAGAAAAAGAACGTGTTGCCCGCCATGACTCCGATATTGCAAGAGCCACGGCTGAAGGTCGCGAAAAATTGCTACGCGAGCTATTGGCAGAAGCCCAAACTCGAATTGAGAAGCTTATCAAGGGCAGCGGGTAGGGTATCATTTCAAAGACTTAGTCAAAATCGGATAGTGGCAAGTAAGAAAAATGGCCTCGCTACCAAAAAAAGTTATCAATTAGCTGATGTGCTTTGTTTAGGAAGTTAGCAGCGGCTGGTGCTAGTCCCAACAATAAAGCTACAACTATAAGTTCCCATTGCAATATTATGATTGGTAAACTGTTGATCGTAAATTCGATCCGGCGGGAATAGAGTATATGAAATTTGTAATCAATGATCATAGTGAGGAGATTGACTAGGATTATTATCGATACTGTACAAGCAATTAACCCCAAGACCCATAACACGCAATTGATAAATTTATAACCCATATGAACCTCTTATTTGTCTAACTCTACCTAGTATCATATGCACAATAGTTCTGTTTCAAAATGTTTGAGGTATTGTTGCTTTTGTGCAGATATCTAAATTGAACTTGCGACCTCTTCGACCAAGTTCAGATTTTGCTACCAGAATGCACTAACGATAGGAAAGGTGAGTTGTGCAAACTTTGCACAAATCGAGCGTATAGGCGCAAAGTTTTCGCTTTTGGTTAAGTGGCAAAGTATGGCGGTAGCGACAACTAGGTGAAGCAAAACGAAAATTTTTCTCTTTGGAGCAGCAACTTCGGTTAGAGGAATTTGACTCCTAATGTTATAGACTGAGGTGATAAGTGAACTTATTTATCAATCAGTTGTTGAAGCGTCTATTCGTGTTTATCTAGCTTTGCTAGTATTTCCTGATTTTCGTGTTGCCCAAATATGAAATTAAGTCCGCCTGAAGCACGGCGATAACGTTTGTCAGACAGGCAGGGTACAGCGGTTAGGCTAGGAAGTCTACTTTCCTAATTTGGCGCAAATAGATATGGTCAATATCGTAGTTGTAATAAATCCAAAAAGTGGGCGCATCGCCAATCGGGTGAGTCAAATAAGATCGCGAATCACTTAATGTATTTGATGGCTTTCCATCAAATGGGTTATCTAGCAAATCTTCTATAGCTGCCTCGTAGATATAGTCCATCTCTGGATAATTCTGCCGAAACATTTCAAGATCCTGTTTGAAGTTTGGTAATTGGACGATCTTTCTAAGAGGCACGATGCCGCTCAGCCAAGATGCGCTTGGCTTCGGCCTCGGCCCACTCTACAACCTGAGAAGGTAGTTCGGATGGTTGCTCCACTCGTGTGTAGATATGAATGTCTTTAATCTCATTCCAACCGCGTTTCGCTGCCACAGCTTGAAGGTGCGCTTCATTTTCGGCAGTGAGTTTGATTTTATCGGTAGTGTGTATGATCTTTGCCATAATGACTCCTTTGACACTTCACATAAATAATTTTATGTTGCGTCAGAACCTATTGTGATCGAATAGGTTCTATGAGTCAAGAATTTCAGCATTTTGGCCTCGCTCCTCACCGGCTGCCAGCGTTTGGCGCAAAACCGCGTTGGCTACACTCTCAGCCGATCTATATCAGCCAGTTTGTATACTGCGAACAGCCATTCGCTGGTAGGGCTTCTACGCATTTCAAGCGGTTGCAAGTTGTATTTTTTCTTGAGGCGGTCAAATGCTTTGCGGTCGATTCCCAACTGCTCGGCGGCTTGATTAGCGGTAAGCATCACAGTATCGGCAAGCGCAGCGGCCGTCTTAGATCGCTTTTCTTCTGTAAAGTCTTTTGTACTGCGAGTATCAGTCATGACAAATCCCTTAAAATCGCATCATACGCTTATTCTAGCGTATTCATCCGTTGCACCAGCTCAGCACCTTTAAGCCAACTGCACTTTAGAATACCTTTACAGAAAGGCAGGGCAGGTGAGTTTTAGTAGCCTAATTTGATCTTATCAGCCAGTTGTTTAGTCTCAATATACTTGGCATATTCAAGCGTTTGGGCGGCGGTCGCATGGCGTAACATCTTCTGTGTGTAATTGGTCGGTGTACCGTTCTCAATCGACCGCGTGCCGAGCGTCCGGCGGGCATCATGGGGCATAAATTCATCTCCACAAATCAACCGTATCTTTTCACCCGATAACGGCTTATCGGTGAGCAGCTTACCACTCTTGCTGACGGCACAGAAAACTGCTTGTCGACTTTCAAGGCATCGTGTTCGCCAATCGAGCAGGTAAGCTTTTGCTGCTGGCATCAGAGGTACATAATCGACATGATCCGCCGCCCGTCTTTTTGCACCTTTAATGGCTAGGGTATTTTCCTCGAAATTCACATCAGACCATTGGAGCTTGCAGACTTCCGACCGTCGCAAACCGGCATAGAATAACAGGCCAATAATGGCCCGGTTGCGGGCGGTTAATTCGGATGTGTTCCATTCTCGATTGAGTTCACTGTAAATCTCATCAGCTCGCAGCGCTTTCTTTTCTCGGCGTTTGCGCGGTTCGGCATACATGGAGCTATCGGCATCGGTGGGCAGCTTGAACCGTTGGAGTAATGCCGCGCTGAATTGGAGGTTCGCATCGCCGCTGGTATCGGCATGCAGCCCTAGAACCGTTCGCAGGTGGGACAACCGCGCCCGCTGCGTGGACGGTCGGGCAGGGTAGGCCGTGAAAAAGCCTATCGCCTGCACCGCGTCCAATTGCCAGACATCGACCCCATTAGCCGCACACCATCCAGTGTACAGCTTCCATGTCGAGGCAATCTGTGCTTGTGTATTGGCACTTAATGAGGATAGCAAGGCTTCAAGGTTAGCCGCCCGCCGGTCAGCACTCATGGGCTGAATATTGCTGTTGCGAATCGTTATTTTGTTTGTCATGATACTGCCCATCAATTGCTATTACTCCAATTATAGCAATCAATAAGCAGCAAAAAATAACCTATTTCGCTACGGGCGGAGGATGGCGTTTCAAAGATAGTTTTAGGAGATAAAAGATCGGCTAAATCTATCGAAAATGGAAATAAGAATTATCTCTCAAAAACGAACCTTTTTGACAGAGTAACAATCAGCCCGTCAGTCCGAACAATTCTCTTGATTAATGCTTTAGTGCCCTATCGCGGCAGCGTGGGAGACCAGACCAAAGTAGGGGCTATTGCTGTGAGAACAACATTTATCACAG
>JBBSBS010000240.1:0-9689 GCA_038251045.1 Aggregatilineales bacterium
CCGTTATGCCATTCATAATCGGGCTGTTGGCAGAAATCGACGGCGTAAATGAATTTTCGATGATATAGGAGCGTGTTGCCAGTACCGTTTCTTGGGTGAAAATCGTCGGAATCTGGTCAGCCGTCACCACACTATGGAAATTCCCTCCACCGGATGTTGCCATCTGCTGCAAAAAGATCGGTGTAGAACCGCCAATTGCAATCACTGATGTAGTCACGCCACTTTCATCGTTCAGTTTCTTGCTAATCTCGATTAACCCTGCCGGATCAGCCCCGCCGTCTGTGAGTAGGATGATATGCTTTCTTGTTGAAGGATCACCCCCGATTTCCTGCGCGATGAGCGTCATGCCCGCCAGAATATCAGTACCACCACTTGCCCGTAATGTACCCACCAACCGTTGTAATGACGCACGGTCACGTACATCTTGGATATGCGCAATCCAGTATCCAACCGTGTCAAAAGATACAACACCGGCTCGGTCATTCGGCTGGAGAAGATCCACCGAACGAATGATGGCTTCTTTCGCGAGTTCAATATTAGGTATACCGCTTTGGCTGGACGCATCCATACTGCCAGACCGATCAATTACATAAGCAATGGTCAACTGAGGAATACGCTTTTGATCCTTGATTTGCGAATCAACCGGCAGCGCGTCTTCCAGCGGGGTTTTAAAGTACCCTCCCGGCCCATAAGTTTCGGGTCCACCTACGACCAGCAGCCCACCGCCTAAATCCCGCACATAACTTTGCAGTACAGTCATCCGTGATGGTGAAAGGTTAGTTGCAGGCACATTCGCCAGAATCACACTTTGATACTGCGCTAACCCCACTAATGTGAACGGAAGTTGTTCGGGAGTTGTTGTTTCAACAGTCAGTCCGGCTTGTTCAAGCGCTGGTTTGAGATAACGGATTTCATCATCGGACTGGGATACCAACAACACGCGGGGCGGTCCAATTACCCGGCTGAAAGCTGAAAGCTGATTGTTTTGATAAAAGCTGTCGTTGCCAACAGGATCAACCTTTACCTGAAAATCCTTAAAACCCGTTCCTGCGCCCTGCAAAGACAGGCTGTAACTATTGTTTCCTTGTCTCAGATCGACATTCTGCTGCTGTATGATTTGTCCGGCTTGTAACACCGTAACCCGTGCAGGTGTATCTGCCTCCGAGCTAATGGTCAAATTGAGGTCAAAGCTCTGTCCGGCATTAATCGCACTGGGCACATTAACGCTGGTAACCTGTACTTCCGGTTTATCCGTGGAAATGTAAGGTAAATAGCTGATTTCGACACCGGTTGCCGCCGCAAGCTCTGCGGCAGATTGAGCATTGCCAATCGTGGGTTGCCCATCGCTCAGGATAACAATCCGTCGTGCACTATCCCCCGGAAACATGCCCAGAGCCAGCCGTATCGCCTGTTCAAGATTAGTATTGCCACTCGGTGGGGACGATTGAATTTGCCCCAATTCTCGTGAAGTACTCACCGATCTTTCAACCAGTGCTTTGCCGCCAAACAAAACCAGCCCGGCTTGATCGTCCGGACGCATCGTGTGCATCGCATCACGAATCGTATTCAACCCCGTTTCACGCGCTTGCTGTCCCATACTGTCGGATACATCCAAAAGAAATACGACCGTCAGCTTATCAGCAGCTTGAATGACCTTCGCTCCAGCTACTGCGAGTACTAGAAGCAGCATAATGATCGACCGCAAAATCAGGCTAACAATATCCCGTCTCCGTCGGTATGCCTGTCGCGGCCATCCCACATAAAAAATGAGCGGGATGCAAATCAATAATGCCAATGCCAAGGGGGTTGTAAATGTCATTCGCTTGCTCGATAATTGTTATACGCTTGAAACTTCCAGCAGTTCATCGTGCCACCCCCCGCGCAGGCTGCCGGAAAAACGGTCGGAATATTGTGCGCGCCTGCATCTTCTGTTGGTAGACGACCCACTCAATCATTAACACCGCCAGTGCCAAAAGCGCGGCCCACGGCCAGAACTCTTGCTGACCTAATTCATCTCGAACTGCGGCTGCGATCGTGTTCCCACTCAAGGAAATTGTTGGCTGTGGTGTGATATCACTCTCAACGGGAGCGAACAGATTTACGGCAAACGGTGCGGATTGAATCACATCAGTTCCGTTAAGAATGTCGATTGTATAGCTGCCCGGTTGTTTTGTATCCGCAAATACCACCGTTTGTCGGTCAATCGCGATGTCGGATGCGTGACCATCCGGCGCTGTGACACGCACGCTGCTTGCTTCAAATGGCGGTCTTATGGATAGTGAATCGCCCACCTGCAACCCGTTCGGTGCTGAAATGATGCTGCTTGGTGTGAACCATTCCAATAAGTTTGACATCAATATAGGCCAAGTAATCTGGAGGGGTAAATCAGATTCGTGGAGGTCAAAAGTTAAAATAGCAATTTGTCGCCCATCTTGTTCGCCAGCAAGTAGAAGTGAACCGTTATCGCTTCTAACCAGTGCGTCAGCCCAATCAATACCGCTCAGTGCTTTGAACTTCAGAATATTGACATCTTTAAAATCTACGAACGTTGTACGCGAGTCATTACTTTTGACGGTTATCGCCCCAATTGGCTCAAGATCTGCCCCCACCGTGAATAAAGATGTGCTGCTGGGCGGGTTGATTATAAGTAAATCTCCATCAGGCAGCTGACTATCCGTTGGCAGCCATCCATCAAGAATATATAGGTCATAAGGATCAGTCGGTAGCGGACGCTTTATATCACCTTTATACGCTTCTATCGAAGGCACGCTTCGTAGAACCTGCTCAAGGAATAAATTACTTGCTGACATCAGCAGTGCTCGCCGTGTGCCACTTCCGGTGGAAACTGTCCATGCCGAATTGTCCTCTGTTAAATAGTCCGGCACTTGCGAGTCACTAGGAGTCGTTAGTCCCGCCTGCAATACACTAAAGTTCTCCGGCAGCCTTGTACTTACAACTGGTAAGCTGCTATTTGCCGCTACGACATACCGTTCCGCACTGAATAGTGTCCCATCCACCCGCAGGTCAAAAATGATAGACGTATCCTGTGAGCCGTAATTCGTAATCTGTGCGAATAATTCGGGGGTTTGACCGGGCAGGGCACGCGTCGCCAACGCTGTGATGGCGAGATTATCACTTGCTCGTCCCACCGGAATGTATTGCACTTTTCCCGGTACACCGGGCAATCCACTCGCGTCGCCTAATCCGCCGTCGCTAATCACCACCATATTGAAATCGCTCACATTTATTGTATCGGCTGAAGCCAATGTCAATGCGCCAACCCAGTCGGCTTGCGCCCCACTTGGTACTGCATTATTGATTGCCGTTTGCAATGCCACCGGGTCACGGGTAGCTGCTGCGATGACTTCTGGTACATCTGCTACCCGAATGATGGTCATGGTGTCGTTTTGCCCCATCGTTGCAACAATGTTCAAGGCTTGCCTTTTCGCTTCCTCAAAACGGCTTGAGCCATCTGCCGTATCAGTCGCTTGCATACTTGCCGAGGCATCCAGCAGCAGTTCAATCTGTCCGGTGCTGATTGCTGGAACGGTGATAAACGGTCGCGCTAGTGCGAATACTAGCAATGCCAGAATAATGAGTTGCAACAAGAGTAGTATATTACGACGTAGTTTTTGCCACGGTGTGTTGGCCTCATTATCCCTTACAATTTGCTGCCACAGGAATGTACTGGAAACCACCACTTCCCGCCTGCGCAGTCGCAGCATATAGAGCAGCACAATCGGTATCGCCAGCAAACCACCTAGCAGTGCAATCGGAGTCAAAAATGCCATAATTAACTACTTAACATCATTTTAATTCTGATCCTGTTGAAGTTCTTCTCTTATCTTCATCAATATCTTTCCAAGATGGTTCTCACCTACCCATTTATTTTCATGAGTGTCGTAAATACATCCGTAAATACATCCGTAGAAGCGATCATTCCAATTGTTACCCTCAATCAACTTGGCATCAGCGGTTTCCAGTAGTTTATCTCTCAATTCTGGGTAGACTGTGAATTTCTGTCGAACCAGCGATTCCATAATTGTGAGACTAACATCGAACCAATCCGCACGCCGCTTGATTTTACGCCCCATCCGTTTAGCCACGCTCGGAGTTTTGGCGTTTTTAATCGCCCGCCGCTCATCAAAATCGAGGGATTTTGCAGCCTGAAAAGCATGTTCAATTGTGGGGTATACAGCGCCTTCTAATTCCACTTCGACTTCATAGAAATTAGACAAGAAGTCATGTACTCCTCTAAAATCACTAATCTCGTTTTCGCTCATTATGCTTTGCACCCTATAAGGTTCTACTTAACCGCTCCCAACCGACGCAGACTCTGCAAAATGACTTTCTCCCATGCCTCACTGGTTTCAACCGATACAAAGTGGACACCGCGTTTCACACACTCCGCTTGAATTCCTGTTCGCCACGAAGTGAATCGCTTTAGATATAAATCGCGCATCCCGCCATCCACCGATACTTCTTGAGCACGTCCTGTTTCAACATCGACTAAACGCAAATCACCGCCCATAGGTGGTGTAACTTCATCCGGCGAAAGCACCTGAATTAAACCGACTTCATATCCTTTACCCAGAAGAGCATTGATCCCTTCTTGAAATCCGTTGGGACTCATCAAATCGCTGATGACAAAACAAAGGCCGGGACGCCTCCCTCGGACTGCGTAATTCTTAAGAGCCGCGTTTAAGTCGGTTACCCCCCGTGCTTCCAGATTGCTGACGTAGTTAATCATTGCCAATCCATAACCCCGCCCTCGGACTGGCCCGTACTGGGCAGGCTTGCCTTCATTTAGTGTCGAAAGCATAAGCCGATCATTAGTTGCTAGTGAGATGTACGCCAACCCGGCCATTAAACGCTGTGCATAAATAAATTTGTTTAAGTGTCTTTCACCGTTTTGCGGCCATCCCATGCTGCCAGAGGTATCAATTAAGAGGTGAACTGCGAGATCCTCCTCGTCCTCAAGTAATTTGATAAACGGACGTTCCAACCGTCCATAAATATTCCAATCCAGTCGCCGCAGGTCATCACCTTGGGCATAATCGCGATAATCCGCGAATTCAATGCTGGTACCGCGTCTGATTGATCGCCTTTCGCCCTTCATAGCTCCAGCACGAACACGAGTTGCAACCAACATAAGCTGCTCCAACTTACGACGGGTTTTTTCATCAAATAGTTTCTCAGTAGCCATCAAACTGCCTTTAACCCATCAATGCCATGCGGTAGACAATTTCGCCTTCTTCAACCTCACCCGTATCTGTGAAACCGATACGGGCATAAAGTTTTCGCGCAACCTCATTGTCAGGATGGAAGCTAATGAGGATCGCGGCATAGCCTGTGATTGCTTTTAGACGGTCGATTAACACCGTCATGGCTGCTTGCCCATAACCTTTGCGCTGAAATTGTTCACCGATCAGCAAGCGGTCAATAAACCATATTTTCGCTAAACCATAATCTTCCGGGCGGTACATGACAAAACCTACCATCTGTTCACCGTCATAAACAGCCAATGGCACACACTCTGTCTCATATTTAGATTGTGCCAATGAATAGACATTAGCAGCCACATAATGCATCTGGCTCACATCTACCCGTAGCCGAATACATTCCCGCCAGTTGTCACGTGTAATTTCCCGAAGGGAGATTTGCATCTTACTTTACAACCGCTTTTAGCAAATCACTGATGATGTCATCAGTGCCGATACCCTCCGCCAACCCTTCAAAATTTAAAAGCAGCCGGTGACGTAAAGTTGCTGGTGCCACCGCCGCAATATCGTCAAAGGACACATTGAACCGTCCTTCAAGCAGGGCGTTGATTTTCCCACCCACAATAAGTGCCTGTGCCCCGCGCGGACTCGCTCCATAGCGGACAAATTGCTTGACCATTTCCGACGCACTGGGATCATCTGGATGGGTCGCAACAATGAGCCGCGCCACATATTCATTTACATGGCTGGCAACAGGTGTGTTTAAGGCCAATTTACCCATGCTGATGATTTCTTTGCCGTCAGCCACTTTTTTCGCGTGAGGTACATCGATGCCCGTTGTCCGTTCCAGCACCGTCACCAAATCGCGTACGCTAGGGGATTGCACATTTAACTTGAACATAAAACGGTCAAGTTGAGCTTCTGGTAGGGGGTAGGTTCCTTCCATCTCCAATGGATTTTGTGTCGCCAAAACAAAAAATGGAGACTCAAGTTTGTACGTTGTGTTCGCTACTGTAACTGATTGCTCTGCCATAGCCTCCAGTAACGCCGATTGCGTTTTTGGTGTGGCGCGGTTGATCTCATCTGCCAAAAGCAGGTTTGCAAACACTGGGCCGGATTGGAACTGTTTGACCTTACGCCCGTTGTTGTCCTCTTCCAGAATGTCCGTTCCTGTAATGTCGGCAGGCATGAGATCAGGCGTAAATTGAATACGCGCGAATTTCAAGTCGAGCGCATCGGCCATCGAGCGGATCAACATTGTTTTCCCTAACCCCGGAACACCTTCAAGTAGGGCATGTTTTCCTGCCAGAATGCAAATAATCACGCCGCGTACGATCTCTTTCTGCCCTACAATTACCCGTGCAACCTCGGCTTCAATCGCTTGTGCCAGTTTGCTAAATTGCTCAATGTTTATGTCTGCAATCGGCGCATCAGTCATATTTCCGATCCTTACGTTTTGTGTATTAGATTCCAACTATACTCATATTAGAGCAAAGGAAACAATTAGTTAATCACATTTTCCCATTAGGTTGCCAATGAATCGCGTAATCAATTTACCTTTAACTCCCCAAGACATTAACCACCGCTTGCGTGCCAGATTCTCACTGCTTGAGATTTTTGCATTGGGGATGACCATTTGTCTTGCCCTCTACTTTGTCTATTTGGCACATGTAGGCAGCTATTTCCCTTACGATTATATGAATTACCGCAATGCTGCACTTGGCGACCCCTCATTCTACTATTATGGATATTGGTTTTTGCCATTTTTTCGTATCCTAAGTATCCTTCCGATTAGTCTTCAACTCTTTATTTTCTTTGCCCTTAATATAGCTGGTACCTGGTTCGCCGTTCGCATTTTCGGTGGCAAAGCCGCCCCTTTGTTATTTGGCTACCAAATGCTGTATGGGTTGTACTTCGGACAGCTTACCGGGATTGTCGTTGGTGGAATGGCTGTACTCTGGTGGGGCATTGTCCACAGACGCTGGAACATTGCGGGTATTGGGTTAATTATCCTGTTGACCAAATTCCAACTGGGTATTGCCGTTGGGTTGGCCTTTGCTTTGTTAGCAAATATATCATGGCGTGAGCGCTTGCGTATATTAGCTATTCCTGTGACGGTTGGGCTAGTCACACTGCTTTTATATGGAATGTGGCCTCTAGAATTGCTGTATCGCATCACAACTGGCAATCCACCGAATGATTGGGGCAGCGTATCACTGTGGCGCTGGTTTGGCCCGATTGTTTTAGTGCTTTGGATACCCGTTTTGCTGCTTCCCATGTCATCTACCCGTCGTATTATTGCCATTATTGCGGCATCAGCGCTTGCTTTACCCTATTTTCAACAAGCTGATTTGATAGCTTTATATGTTTTTCCAGTGGGTTGGCTTGCTTTACTGGGTGATATAGGTCTTTTATTCCCACTGATTAAATTTTCAGCCTTACAAATCGTTGGGATTGTCCCGTTAGTTGCCTATGTCTGGGTGATTTTCGGCAGTTTGCGAGACCAGAGTTTCCCACGTTCATTTCGCTTGCGTTGGCAGCAGCCATTGACTGACTAACATATTTCTACATTGAACTATAGCAAGCCACTCCCTGCCTACTGTGTGCTTGTAGTTTCACTCTGTCCCGGTTCCAGCGATGAAAAATAGTCGCGCACCACATCACGAAGCCCAAGTGGAATGTAGTCATTTTCCAAAGCTTGGTTTGCTGCATTACTGTAATCGCTAAAGACTTGTGCATAAGGCACGATCACATTGCCCGTCGGATTATTGCTAAAATCGCCTTCTTGAATAGGTTGGTTTGATGAGTTTGGGTCAAGTTGCATCTGTTGTGTTCCTTGCCCGCCGATCCGTTGCGGGGCATAAACCGGGTCATATTGGGCTTCTCCCTGACCATCTGGATTATTGGCTTGGCTCGGACTCCCGCCGGGTTGATTCTGAGTAGTAGACGCGCCCGCGCCTCCTTGTGAATCACCTGCGCCGTTGCCAACCTGTGAAGATTCACTGGATTGACTTCCTGCCTGCCCCGGTTGTTGACCGGCTTGCCCTTGCTGACTGCTAGATTGATTACCGGGCTGTTGTCCACCTTGGCTCTGCTGCCCCTGTTGGCTTTGCCCCGGCTGACCAGATTGTTGGCCTTGTTGACCTTGCCCCGGTTGTTGACCGGATTGCTGCCCCGGTTGATTTTGTCCTTGCTGCTGTCCCGGTTGTTGACCCTGCTGTTGACTAGATTGTTGCCCCGGTTGTTGACCGGATTGCTGTCCTTGTTGATTTTGTCCCTGCTGTTGCCCCGGTTGTTGACTGGACTGCTGCCCTTGCTGGTTTTGCCCTTGTTGATTCTGCTGCCCCTGTTGATTTTGAGCTTGTGAATCTTGTTGTCCTTGCTGGCTTACCTGATTTGCTGATTGTTGGACATTTTCAGCGGCTTGGCTCATTTGCTGTGCTGAGTTTTGTAAGTTCTGCGCATTCTGACTCGCTTGTTGTAGCTGTTGTATAGCCTGTTGCAATGCTTGTTGTGCCGCAGATTGATTTCCCTGCTGTAATTGCTGGGCGGCCTGTTGTAGAGCCTGTGCGGCTTGTGGGTTAGTTTGCTGAAGCTGATTAGCGGCTTGTTGTAATGCTTGTACCGCTGCTTGCAGCTGAGCATCGCTCATATTTGACAAATTTTGTTGAAGGTTATCGAGCGCTTGTGTCAGTTGCTCCCCATCCCCTTGCTGTTGTGGAGCACTGTTGTCCGGGTTGCTGGCGTTATTCAGCGTTTCACTTGCTGCGCTCATTGCCGATTGTTGCGCTTGCTGCTGTTCAATCATTTGTTCCGCTTGTGACTTTAAGGCCGATTGTGCGGTCGAAAGCGTTGCCAGTGCTTCTTCCGGCTTGATATCAGGTTCTTTCAGAGTGTCCGCGCTAGCTTGCAATGCTTCAAGCAGCTGTTTGCGCTCTTCGGCTGTAAGAGCCGGGTCAGCAGCCACATCTTCGGTGATTTTCTGAAGTTCCTCACGGGCATTTTGTAGCGCTGTTTGTTGTGCCGAGTTAGCCGCGATAGCCTGAGTTTGCGGGTTTGGTAGCAGTGTTGCAACCACCAATAGAGCCATTAGTATCCCTACAATTGCCCATTCCCGCCTTCGCCAAATGAGCGGCAGGGACTTTGATGGCTGCACCGTTTGTGCCTGTTCCAACGCATCATCAATCTGCAAGCTGACCAATTCTTCATTGGCTTGAATCCGTCCTTCGATTAACTCTATGGCTGTTGAAACACGTTCTCGCAATCCAAACTGCACATCAAAACGTCGTGCTGCCGTCAATTGCGGTCGCCGCCACAGCCAGACGACTAGCAGCATTACTATGAATCCGGTTGCCATGAGTATCGCTGTCACGACAAAAATCTGCTGTGGTAGGAGAAGCGGACGAATTCGAGAGATAATCGCCACTAAAATACCAAATGACAATCCGGGAATTAGGCAGCGTGGGA
>JBBSBS010000241.1:0-9668 GCA_038251045.1 Aggregatilineales bacterium
ATCCCGGTAAAACTTCAAACCGGAATAACTTCTAAAAAGATATTTTCTATGAGGCTACTCCAGCACTCGGGGCCGGGCTCGTCCAACAAACGGTTCAGATTGTGGCTCGCTTCGCGATCACAATCTAACCTTATTCGTTATGCCAGGCACGGGCGTGCCGACAAGGGCATATTACTGCGTTATCTGGAGCAGATGACCGGGCTGTCTCGCTAACAGGTAATCCAGCTGGTGCAGCAGTACCGCAAGAACGGGAAACTATCGAAACGGCAAGGTGCGCCCAAGCATGGCTTTGCCCGCCGCTACACCGTGCTGGATGTGTCCTTGCTGGCCGAAATGGACACATTGTATGGCACCCTGTCCGGCCCCGCCACCAAGAAGCTGATGGAACGCGCCTTCCGGGTGTTCGGCGATGTGCGCTTCGAGCGGCTGGCAGGCATCTCGTTCGCTCATTTGTGCAACCTGCGCGGCGCAAAGCAATACCAGGCCAAGCGGCGCCACTGGACCAAGGCGCACCCAACCGGCGTGCCCATCGGCCAGCGCCGCGCCCCGCAACCAGACGGCAAGCCCGGCTATATCCGCATCGACAGCGTGCATCAAGGCGACCAGGATGGGGTGAAAGGGGTGTATCACATCAACGCGGTGGACAGCGTCACACAGTTCCAGCTCGTCGCCACCTGCGAGAAGATCAGCGAGGCGTACCTGCTCCCGGTCATCCGGCAATTGCTGGATGAGTTTCCGTTTGTCATCCTTGGCTTTTATTCGGGTAACGGTTCGGAGTACATCAATTACCAAGTCGCTCAGATGCTCGAGAAACTGCGCATCGGGTTCATCAAGTCGCGACCCCGGCAGTCCAACGATAACGCGCTGGCAGAGTCCAAGTACGGCGCTGTGGTGCGCAAGCATCTGGGCTATGCGCACATCCCGCAACGCTTTGCCAGGCAGGTGAATGAATTCTCTGCAGGCTTCCTCAATCCTTACGTCAACTTCCACCGCCCGTGCTTCTTCCCTGAAACGATCACCGACGCCAAGGGACGTGAACGCAAGCGCTATCGCTACGAACAGATGATGACACCTTATGAAAAGCTGAAGCCATTGCCGAACGCCACCTCGCATCTCAAGACTGGCGTGACGTTTGAGCAACTGGATGCAAACGCTCTAAGATTGGGCGGTAATGATGCCGCTGCGGCACTCAACAAGGCACGACAGCGGTTGTTCCAATCCATCGCTGCGGCACTCAAAAAATGCGCTTGATGGAATAACGCAAGAAATAACAACGAAGCATTTTACTAACCAGACCGAGACAGAACCAGGTTCAGATACTCAGCTTCACCAAGCTTCGTTCAGACTCATTTCAGGATTGGAAAATACTGGGTACTTCTAAAAATAGGTTAAATTTCGTACTGTCTTAAACGCTTTGTAGTTTTTTTCAATACAGGGCGATTTGAGTGTTGGAACCATCTGATTGCTGCTTCTTCCTTAGGCATTTCTGCCGTTTCATGCCACAGCAGGCGCACCTCTCCTGTCACGCCTGAGCAATTGCCCTAGTCGTACCATGTTGTACACCAAAATCATCCTGTCTATGCCATTCGATTTGTTCCTGCTTTTCCCCGTTTTTATCCTTCAAATTTTTGGAAATTGACAGCGTGCAATTGGTCACCGCTTCACCGCTGGTCATGTTGCAGGGCTCCGGATCCTTGCCCAAGCGGCAGATCATGATTACTTTATTCACCGACATGTCACACTCCTTTGATCACAAGTTTGTCTACCGCTGCTTCGTCGAAGCCCTGCATGTCGACCTTGAGGCAGGCAATGTTTTCTGCTGCCACCACCATCGCCTCGCGCACACCCTGCAGTTGTGCGAGCTGCATCTGCAATTCTTTAGCAGATGCTTCGTTCATCCCGGACAACTGATAGAGTTTGGTGCGCACCGTTGCCGGAGGTTGCATCGTGGACATGATGATCAGCCATACCAGCAGCAGCACAATAGCGAATACGAACACCGCATCGGTGCCAACGAATTGCATCAACGCGCCGCCCACAGACGCGCCAAAAAATGCGCCGAGAAACTGCATGCTGCTGTATACGCCCATTGCGGTACCCTTCGAGGCGAGCGGCGCTGTCTTACTGATCATCGAGGGCAGCATGGCTTCCAGCACATTGAAAGAAGTGAAGAACACCAGCAGTGCAACGGCTATACCCCACAGGCTGTTCTGACCAAACATCAGCAGGATCTGGGCACATATCGCCAGGAATATTGATAGTATGAACACCTGCTTCATCTTCCTCTTCTTTTCCGCGATGATGATAAGCGGCACCATCAGCACAAACGCCATCAGCATCACCGGCAGATAGATATACCAGTGGTGCGCCAAAGGCAGCCCGTCTTTCTGAATCACGAATGGTACCCGCATGAACACCGACATCAGGATCGCGTGCACCGAGAAAATGCCGAAGTCGAGCCGCAGCAGATCCTTGTTGCGCAGCACTTCGGCGAAATGTCCCCAACTCGCTTCGGTGTCACTGTGGAAGCGCGTGATCGCTGGATCGGGAATCAGGAACTTCGTCACGCCGATAGCCAGCAGCGCCAGCACACCGGTCAGTGCAAAGAGACCGGGCACGCCGATCACAGCACTGAGCATGGGCGAAAGCACCATCGAGATCGAAAAGGCGATGCCGATGGTAATGCCGATCATCGCCATTGCCTTGGTGCGGACTTCTTCGCGGGTGAGATCGGCAGTGAGAGCCATTATTGCCGCGTTCAGCGCACCCGCGCCCTGCACCACGCGACCGACGATGATCCAGTAGATGTCGTGGGCATCGGCGGCGATGAAACTGCCCACCGCGAACAGGATCAGACCAATGTAGATCACCGGCTTGCGCCCATAGCGGTCGGACATCAGGCCGGATGGAATCTGCAAGATCGCCTGTGTCAATCCGTAGGCGCCGAGCGCGATGCCGATCAGCAGATGGCTGTCGCCGCCCGGAAGATGTTGCGCGTAAATCGCAAAGACCGGAAGGATGATGAACAATCCCAGCATGCGCAAGCCATAGATACTTGCCAAACCAAAGCTGGCGCGCCGCTCGATCGCGGTCATGGTGTCGGGTAATGTTTGCATAGGTGTATTTGAAAGAAATATTAATGAAGCTCTGGTTAAGTCTACCTGAAATGGAGTTGGTGCGTTAATAGGCGCAGGCCATTTCAGAGAAAGCGAAGAGATGAAACAGCAGATATTGGCGGCATCTGAATTTGAGAAGTACCACAAGCTGACAAGTCGCAAAGCGTTGTGTGGTCAAAAACGAAATATGATCTTCACAATCTGCCGATGCTCAAAATAATTGAAGATTATTCAGACCTTACTTACTATTTTACGTAATGGGAATGGCTTATTGACGACGTCTTCCGGCGTCAGGTTCTGCATCCGGGAGGGTAAGACCAATATTGGCAAGAATTAGCGTGTTGCAACGATCAGTTGAGTCCGCCTCCCGAAGTGGATTCAACGTGTGATTTCAGCGTCTGCTAAGGACAGTCCGATGAAAAAAATTGTTAGTTATCACTTTGGGCAAGCAACAAGCTAATGTCCTGTACCAGTAGCTTGGCTTTTTGACCATAATGAGAGAGCAGTAATGGTCGTCCATTTGTGCCGATCAAAAACATGCTGTCGGAATGAAGCATGGAATAGCCGCCTTTCTTGTAATACTGCTTCTCATAGCTGACACCAAATGACTTGGCTGCCTTTGCGGTGGCCTGTGCATCGCCATATAAGCCAAGGAAGGAGGGGTAAAAGGCAGGGACGAACTTCGCCAGCAATTCACGACTGTCACGTTCCGGATCGACTGTGATAAACAACACTTGAACTCTGTCGGCATCCTTGCCAAGCTTGTGCATGACTTGCGCAAGATCAGCAAGCGTAGTCGGGCATACCACAGGGCAGTGGGTATAGCCGAAGAACAGTACTACAACCTTCCCCCTGAAATCCGCCAGACTGCGGGGCTTGCCGTTAAAATCATTAAGGTGAAAATCAGCCTGCTCTAGCGGCACAGTTACATCTATAGAGTGATAGGACGCACGCTCACCGCAGGCTGTGAGCAGCATTATGCAAAATAACAAAAACAGTTTACGCCTAAACATGTCAACTCCTGTTTCGCCATGTATTTCACAGCTACGATTGTCACATTTTAATGCCGGATACCATCATCTTTGGGTCGGCACACAACCCAATTCCGGGAAATATAACCCACCACGGGTAGATACAGTGCCACGCTTGGCAAGCCACTATGTAGAATGTCGCAAATATTAAAACATTATGATATTCCATGTCCCAATGCCCATCAATTCCATATAATAATTCTATGGTTTCTTCCATAATTGTATGCACTCAATTCGCATGGTGGAATTGCTGTAGCATATCGCAGTTTTCTTCAGTGAGACATTTAGGACAATCACTTAGATTGTCGGTCACCGGGGCATAATAATAAGTCATTACGCAAACCAACAAATTTTTTTCGGTCTGTTGTTGCGCGCTGCATTCTGGCTGCCTCAAGTTGTACTTGCGGCTTCGTTTTGTACAATATTATCAGAAAGGAATATTCGTATGGATGATTGCAAGTATGACTCTTGCGATGCATGCAAGCACCGTCCCGAAAGGTATATGCATCAGCATTCAATACCATATTGCTTCAAACGCTTCCACAAAGTAGTGCGCGACATGCCTAGTTTATCCGCTGCCATGCTTTTATTGCCGCCTACTTCGGCGATCGCCGCCAGGATAAGTTCTTTTTCGTTCACCGTAGCCGAGCCGCGATAATAACGCGTAAGCGATGCCATACCTTGCCCTTCTGAAACATTGTTTCCACCGTTCTGACCTGAAGAACCAGCGGGTTGCGACCCTGTGCTATTCAACTCAACAGGAAAATGCCGTGACTGAATGGACATACCGTCGGCATGCACCAGTGCGTATTCCAGGGCATTAACCAATTCGCGCACATTGCCTGGCCAATCATAAGCAAGCAACGCTTCCATCGCTTGTGGAGACAACGGAACGTCTTCTCGTTTGTAATGGCTAAGTAAGTCGGAAAGAATGGTGCCTGCCAGCAATGGAATATCCTCGCGGCGCTCGCGCAGGGAGGGCACGAGTAACGGCAGCACGCGCAACCGGTAGTACAGATCGGCACGAAATTCTCCATTCTTGACCATGGCGGGCAAGTCGCGGTGGGTGGCGGCAATAACGCGCACATTCACTTTGCGCGGGCTGTTTTCACCCAAACGCACCACTTCTTTTTCTTGCAGTACACGCAGTAATTTCACCTGTGTGCCCAGCGGCACTTCACCGATTTCATCCAGCAGCAGCGTGCCGCCGTCGGCGGCCTCGAAGCGCCCGGACCGCTCGGTTGCTGCACCGGTGAACGCGCCCTTGCTGTGTCCGAACAATTCAGCCTCCAGTAAGTTCTCCGGCAAAGCAGCGCAGTGCACTTGCAGATAAGGTTGTTTGGCACGGTTGGAGTTGTCATGTATTGCTTGTGCCACCAGTTCCTTGCCAACCCCGGATTCGCCGGTGACCAGCACATTGGCGTCGCTCGATGCCACCAGCAGAATTTCCCGGAACAGCGCTTGCATGACTCGGCTGTACCCGACCAGGTTGCCCAGGCGCATACGCCGTGATGCCGTATCTTCCAGTTGCACTTCGCGGGTGCGGTTGCGCAACACAACCGCACAATGCGCCAGCGATTCGTCCGCCGGTAACGCCGTCGCCCACATATGCAAGGGAACAAATATCCCGTCAGGGCGCGCTACTACAATATCCTGCACCAGTTTTTTTTCCTGCACGGTATCTGTCATCAGCGAACATTTTCCGCTTTGCTCGCAAGTGTGTGCGCAGGGCGTACCGGGAAATACGCTCGGACACAGCTTGCCGACAATATCGTCGTGCTTGTAGCCTATCATTTGCGCCGCAGCCTGGTTGATCGCCACCACATTACGCTGCTCATCCAAAAACAGCACGCCTTCTTCGATCTTTCCGAAAACGACATCCAAGCTTGCCAAAGAAATTGTGTCCATTATGTGTTCACCGTGTTAAATGTTAACAAACAATACAGTTCATAGTGAACACTATCAATACCCAAAAAAATAATATTCTCATTATATCAACAAGATAATTTATGGCACAGTTAGTGCTTATGTTATGGCATACACCTGCGAGCACCGTATCTTCGGTTTTCACAAGAGTACCCCGATCAAGGTGGCAGGGGCGTTCAAACAAATTTTAAATTTATAGATAAGGAGATTCATCATGAAAGCACGTTTTATCGCAAGCATCATCTTTGGTATTTTTGCATCTTCGGCAGCGCAAGCTGGCTCCGTACTTACGGTGGAGGAAACTTATTCTGCTTCTACCGCCCCACAGATCGCAGCCAGCAAATACGACGTAGCCAGCTACTACCAAACAGTACCGGCACAGCTACAGCAGGTACAACTACAAAGTGTGAATGCGGCGCTCACAACACAATGCACCTGGCAGGAAGTAAAGCACAATCTTGACCCTTTGCATGCGGCCAACTCAGGACATGCCGACAACATCGAAAGCCGTTACGTTGGTGACATGAAACTTGTATGCTAAAAATGAATGCAAGGGAAAAAAGGCAAGGCTTTGCAGCCTTGCCCACATCATTCGCACTCTGGTAGGGGGGTAAGCGCGAATAATTGATGCACCTTGTTATTCCTTACTTCAAAAACCGAGTCGCCGGACCTGCGTGGACAATATCCGGTTGTTCCGGTCCCACGGCTTGGATAATGGCGATGGCACCCTTCTGCAAGCGGGTCAAAGAATGATCAACAACGATATACTTGGCCGGGACGCGCAGCTTCATTTCAACCATCACCGAACCGGCAACAGGTACCATAGTGGTTTGCACATCTTCTAGTGGCGGCGAGACGATGGAAGAGTTCCAAACTTTATCGAAAATTCCGCCAATGACATGGAATGATGAGGTCAAATTAGGACCCCCTACGCCGAAGAATATGCGAATAGTATCACCCACTTTGGCTTTCATCGGATTAGCCGCCAATGCGCCCGCAGAGCCGTTGAAAAACACGTAGGTGGGATCTTCTTCCATCATGCCATGCGTGCTGAACTCCTTGAGATTGCCATCTCCCTCGGTGTACAATTCACCCTGCATCAGGTAGAACTCCTTGTCAACCTTGGGCAGGCCCCCTGCAGGTTCAATCAGGATCATGCCGTACATGCCCTCGGAGATATGCTGCGGAATAATTGGAGTGGCGCAATGATAGACAAACAACCCGGGGGTCGTCGCCTTGAAAGTAAAGGTCTTCGATTCGCCGGGAGAGACATTCGTATATGCAGCACCACCGCCCTGGCCCCATACTGCGTGCAGATCGATGTTATGGATCATCGCACTGTCCGAATTGTTCGACAGCGTGATTTCCACTGTGTCCCCGACACGGGCACGCATCATTGGACCTGGCACTTTGCCATTGAATGTCCAATACCTAAAAGTCGTATTGGTCTTCGCATCCAGCACGCCTAGCACCTCCTGCGCTTCCAGATGAAATTTGACAATTTCAGGTCCCCGTTTTCCAACCGGTGTACCGACTGCGGTTGGTTCTTGGACGATGCTCACAGCTTCCTCACTGGACAGGTCCGCAGGCTTCTGAATCTTCTGAAGCATATTCACCTCCGGAGCTGCCCAAGCAGACGATACGATTGGCAACAACACAGCAACGGCTAACACTCCCAATTTCAAACCTATGCGGTCGGACAGCGATCTGATGATGTTTTTTGTATTCACGACATTCCCCTTATCTAGTTAATAATAAAAAAAGCAAGCCACGCATCTCACAAAAGCCAGTAATAACGCCCCTATAAGCAAACAAAAACTCTATGAAAAATAAATTTTACAATTGTGGCAAGCGAACCTAATGAATATGCCAAAACTGCCACGATATTACGTAACCAACTTCATTTATCTTGCTGAAGACCATACACCCCCTCAATCTGACGATTATTACTGTCTAGCAGGGATTTCTTCCAATATGATTACCGGATTAGAGTCCCATGCCTTCAGGGATTTAAGAACTCATCTGATGAAGAAATAATTCCAGCCAATTTCTCACAGATTCCGCCCTACTTGGCCAGACCCAGAACGAAAGTAACCAATTCCGTTGTATCTGCTGCACCTGCCCTTTTTTGTGGGGGCATAGGTATAAAACCCCATACACCGCTACCACCATTGGTAACTTTGGCGATTAATTTTGCTTTTGCACCTGGATCGCCCTTATATTTGTCAGCAACTGCCTGCCAAGCCGGCCCAACCACCGCGTGGTCAATCGCGTGACAATTGGAGCATCCGTCTTTCTTGGCAAGTGGTGGCATATCTGCCGACGTCGCGCTGCCTGCAAAAGTCAAACAGGTTACTACTGCGATGCTTACAATGAACGATTTCATATAACTCTCCATTTGTGATTTCAACATTTAGTAGATCCAACACTGATTTAGTAGATCCAACACTGAAAGTGCGACTTTTATTTTATTAAGACACATTCGCCGGAAAATTGCGTGAGCCCGGATGCCTTTTAAATGATCGAATAAAATAAATACTAACCAAGCTGCACATACCATTTGACCCACTCTTTTATAAATACATGTATTTATAATATATGTATTAGAGTGAAACATATTCCTAAAATAGATGCTTGTCAAGAATAAAAATGAACTGAGCCACCACCTGCTAAGGCAGGTGGTGGCTCAGTATTGCCGAGTTTCCATACAACTCCTCAAACTGGATATCATTGTCAAGCGAGAGCTCATTCCAATACAATCCGGGGCTGTACAGAGTTCTAGACCTAACTAAAAGAACCCATTTGGTAAATCAAACCACGCTGGTTGCTTGTTACAGATTGCACCTTCACTTGGCGAGATTCAGGATGAAAGTAACCAATTCCGTTATATCTGCTTGGCTATCCTTTTTATGCGGAGGCATAGGTGTATAACCCCACACACCGCTACCGCCATTGGTAACTTTGGCGATTAGACTTGCTTTTGCGCCTGGATCGCCCTTATATTTGTCAGCAACAGCCTGCCAAGCCGGTCCAACCAACTTATGGTCAATGGCGTGGCAACTGGTGCAACCGAGTTTCTTGGCAAGTGGTGGCATATCTGCCGACATTGCGCTACCCGCAAATGTCAAACCCGACACTACTGCAATCGTTGCAACGAAAGATTTCATATTATTCTCCATTTAGTGATATTTAGTAGACCTAGTTTTGGTAATGCAACTTAGCAAGATTATGTTTACGGGTGAATTTCGTTATCCTTTGTGTCCCGTTACACATATCTAGAAAATATACCTAGACCGTCACACAACCCATATGGGCGAATCCAAAACAATTTCCGCAATACATGTATTACTAGTGCACGTATTGCAATGGAAACATATTCCCAAAAATGGTGCCTGTCAAGAAAATAGTTGGGAAACATGAAAACCTGAATTACCTCGGCACTTTTGACCTGCACCCCGCTTTTAGTGCCAGCGAAAACTTATTGATCCGGCAATAAATTATTGAACTTAAGCTGCATGCTTTACAGGAGCATGTTCAAAGTAGCTTTTACACGCTCGGGTGATTTCTGTAGCTTGCGCATGTGACTGGTCGTCAC
>JBBSBS010000242.1:0-9645 GCA_038251045.1 Aggregatilineales bacterium
ACAGGAAGGGTGCTCGCTATTCTTTCCGCGATAAGGTATAAGAAGGCCAAGCTTGCAGAAAATTGCAGCAATCGCAAACGACTATGAAAAAGACATGGGTGGGTGGGTCATCAGTTCCAACACCACCAAATCCGCATACAATTCGGCTAACGATTCAATCGTCGGTTCTATCGCGATTCGTGTTCCGGCAGCCCAGTTCAACAACGCAATTACTCAAATTAAGAACCAATCGACCTCTGTTGACGCGGAAACCACTACCGGAAAAGATGTGACGCAGGAATATATCGATTTAAACAGTCAGGTCACTAATCTACAAGCGGCTGAAAAACAACTCCAAACGATTCTAGACTCGGCTCGTACTACCGATGATGTGCTTCAAATTTATAACGAATTGGTACGGGTGCGCGGCGAAATCGAAACAACGCAGGGGCGCATCAATTACTATAAGGAAGCAGCCAGTTTTTCTTCGATCAGTGTTTCGTTAAGACCACCGACAGTGGCTAAAGAATCGGTTCAAGTTGATACTGGATGGAATCCGCTGACGACGGTGAAAGGCGCGTTTAATGCGTTGGTCAACATCGTACAGGGATTAATTAACCTACTAATCATTATTGTGGTGCTGGTAGTACCGTTGCTGTTATTGGTTGGCATCCCGATATGGATTATTTACCATCTTAATCGGCGCTATGGCTGGATTCGCAATACTAAACAAACCATCTTACCTGAGGCCCCGGAGCCACCTTCAACATAAAAGTGAAATATTATGGTCGATTATTCGGATAGTGTCGCCAACCCCTATCAGCCAACCGCAGGTGATGAAACGACGCTCGCGCCTTTTATCGGTCGGCAAAAAGCCTTCGAGCATCTTTATCAGCAGTTGACCGACCCCACCAGTGCCGGTGTAAGCGTCATTCTGGGGCGGCGGGACATCGGCAAAACCGCCTTGCTGCGGCACTTCAACGCCTACTTTGACGACACCTTTGTGGGCGTATACGTCCCGTTAAAGTCACAGCCCTTTCGTTCCGAAAGTGATTGGCTCAATACACTGGCACTGGGCATTATGCAGGTGTTAAGCCAGCGCGATTTCAGTTTGTACCGGCTGCCTAAACAAAATGCTGAAGATCAGGATATGCGCCGCTGGATGATGGATGAGTATCTCCCCAATACTTTTGACATCATTCGCACGCGGCGGTTGGTCTGGCTCATTGATGATGCGGGCAGCCTCATCCAATGGAAGAATGACGGTAAGCTGCCTGCTGACCATTTCGCCTATCTGGATAGTTTGGTCAAGCGCTATCAAAATCTGGGTATCGTGCTGGCGATGGATAGCAGCTACGAAATGCTCATTCCCGGCCTCAATCCGTTGGTCAGTGTGACTGATGTGTATCGGCTGGCGAATTTGAGTGAGGACGAAACCAGCGCCCTCATCCAACAACCTGCCCAACATCAATTCCGTGTCAGCGATGAAGCGGCGGCTTCGGTCTTTAGTGCCACCGGCGGTCAGCCGCGTTTGACGCAGCGTTTTGGGGCAGCCCTATATGACCACCAGCAGGCCGCTAATCCAGCTCGCAGCACGCTGACTGTCGAGGATGTGAAAACCGTTAGCGGCAGCGTCCAGCAGCAAAGCGAGGCTGACTTCCAGCTCATGTGGAAGGATGCGGGGCGTAACGGTCAGCAGGTATTGACCGCCATCACCCGCCTACTGTTCCTTGATCCGCTAACACCTGTGGATACCACTGCCCTTTCCAATTGGTTAATCGAGTCGGATGATCCGCTGGATCTGACGACCATTAATTCGGCTCTGCGCGGTTTGGAATATGACGAGCTGATCGAAAATAGCAAAGGTGGTATCCGGCTCAAATCCAGTCTGATGCAATCGTGGCTGCTCAACCACGCCGAAGCGCAAACCGCCTCCAAATCACCATCCGACAAGCCGCGACGCGGGTTAATCATCGCGGCTGTTCTGTTGGCGCTGGTGATCGTTGCCCTGATTTATGTCGCCAGCCAGCAGCGCACCGATGAACCCTCGCTCACCACCACCTTACAACCCACGCTGACCCTCATCAGCAATCCATAACTATATTTATTCAAGGAGAATATTATTTTGAAACACGCTACAGGTAGTTTTCAGAGCGCCGATGGCACGAAGATTTATACCGAATCGTGGCTGCCGGAGGGTGATGCCCGCGCGGTTGTCATCATCGTGCATGGGCTGGGCGAACACATCGGACGTTACAGCCACGTTGCGCCTAAAATGGTGGAGGCCGGTTACGCCGTTTACGGTCTTGACCATCATGCGCATGGCAAAAGCGGCGGTGATCCGCGCACCTATTTTGATAGCTTTGACCTGCCGGTTAATGACCTCAAACAATATTTGGACAGTGTGAAAGTCGCGCAGCCCGGTAAAAAAATCTTCATGTATGGGCACAGCCTCGGTTCGCTGATTACATTGACGTTCGCGCTGCGGCATCAGCAAGAACTGGCAGGCTTAGTGCTTTCCGGCGCGACGTTAGCGGTCGAAACCGCACAACCTGCCATCTTATTATCCTTAGCCGGAGTCATGAATAAAATTGCGCCGCAACTCGCCATTACCCCGCCGCTGCCATCCAGCACCCTCTCGCGGGATGAAGCCGTGACCAGTGCCTATGACACCGACCCGCTGGTTGAACATGGCAACGTCCGCGTGCGCATGGGATACCAGATTGTGACCGCCAGCCGCGAAGTCAAAGCCCACTTAAGCGAACTCAAATTGCCGTTGTTTATCTTTCACGGCGCGGACGATAAGCTGTGTCCACCTGCGGGCAGTCAGATAGTATTCGATGGCGCTGGCTCGGCAGATAAGACACTCAAGTTTTATGACGGCCTACGTCACGAAACGCACAACGAGCCGGAACAGGATATGGTGATTGCCAATATTATCCAGTGGCTCGATGCCCATTAAACGCAGCCGACGGGTTTATCTACTGGCGATTGCCGCCCTGTTTCTGTTTGGCCTGCCCAGCCGCCTCATCCCACAGTATTTGCCCGACTTCTATGTAAATTATGTCGGTGACGGATTGTGGGCGATAGCGATTTTCTTGATTTTGGGCGTGGTCTTTCGCAGCGCGTCCACGCGGCGGTTGGTGATCGCCAGCCTCGTAATCACCTATGCCATCGAGATCAGCGAACTCTATCAAGCCGATTGGATTAACCAGCTTCGCAGCATCAAACTCATCGGGTTGATACTCGGCTACACCTTCCTGTGGAGCGATCTGGTCATGTATACAATTGGCATCGTGCTGGGTGCGCTGCTCGAAATTTACATTTTGCATCGGGTAAAAGTTGCTTGAGTGGATAATCGACAATGCAGAATGAGCGACCCAACAAGCCGCTCATTCTGGCTGCTTCACAAAAAGACGAATCACTCCGCTGGCTTCTGCACAGGAACCGTAATATTCATCTTGCCGCTGTGCTCGAATGTCAGTGTCAGATCAATTGTTGTACCCGCCTCAAGTTCTTGAGTCAGACCAATTAACATGATATGTTTTCCACCCGGTTGAAGGATTACAGCACCATCTGCGGGAATGACAATACCGCCCTCAATGGGACGCATTTGCATAACATCACCACTCCCCATCGTCATTTCATGTAACTCGACTGTGATGACTGCTGATGTACTGACACTGATGAGGGTGTCTTCTTGTGCCGTCAAATTAACAAGCAGCAGATAAGCCGCACTGGTTGGCATACCCGGACCCGCCGGACGTGCCCATCCGCCCACCACATGCATCTTCGCGCACGCCTCAGGCCACATCATGCCGGCAGGCGCGGCAGTTGTCGCCATCATTGTACCCGTTTCGCCGGATGTCACGGTTGGTTCCATGCCTGCACTTTTATCGCTCATTGCGTTGCCAGTGTTCGCTGCGTCAATAATGGGTACAGTGATCGTCACTTCACCAATACGCTCGAAATTAAGGGTGAGATCAAGGTTCTCACCGGCTGCCAATGCCCGCGTCAGGTTTATCAGCATCAGGTGAAGACCCTTTGGCTTCAATTCCCGGTAACTTTGTGCCTCAACAGTAATGCCGCCTTCTATCGGCTGCATTTGCATGACATCGCCATCGCCGATGACCATTTGGTGCAGTTCCACAACTTCAGCGGCATCGGTAGTCGCGCTAATCAATGTGTCCGCCTGATCGCTCAGGTTCGTCAATAAGCCATAGATTACACCGTTAGGTGCTCCATCAGGGGACGCGGGTGCCCACGCATTGAACAGGTGAACAATCTCACAACTGCTTGCTTCTTGCGCAGCAACAAGAGATGCGCCTGTCACCAGCACCATAAGAAGAAGCGAACAACCGAGTAACAATCGGGATTTCATGATCTTTTCCTTTACGTTGAGAATGGCGTTAGCAGCTAAAGTTAGGTTTATAGCATTGTTTTTAGGTCAGCTAAAATGTCGCGGTAATCGGTTCCGTACAGATATTGCGCTTTAAGCTGCCCATCTGCGCCGATCAGAAATACGGATGCGGTATGGTCAATGAGATAGGACAGCGGAGAATCACCCAACTGTCGTCGTTCGGCAACCACACCAAATTGTTTCATAAGCTGGTTGAGGCCATCACCATCATCTCGCAACCCGATGAAATCATTGTGGAAGCCGTGAACGTAGAGCGTCAAATTGTCAAGCGTGTCTCGTTCAGGATCAACGGTCACAAACACAATTTTAAGCTGGCTCTTGGGCTCGTTTAACGCCCCATAGATTTGGTTCAACTCGGCGAAGGTGGTTGGGCAAAAATCAGGACAACTTCGATACCCGAAGTAAAGCAAAATGGTCTGACCCCGGTGCTCACTCAACGTGAAAGATGTGCCATCTGTAGACTTCATGCTGAAATCTGTAAGCACGCGCGGCGGGTCAAATACTGCGCCATGCATTTGATAAGCATTTTGGCTGGCAGTGCTGCAACTCGCCAGCAGCACCACCAGCAGAATTGCCCATAACCATCGTTCGATCATATTCACCTCGTGCTAAATCCGTTATCAATATTCAAAAGTATTCGTACCTTTATAGGTCAACCCACGTCTTTCATTCATCCACGATGATGTTGACGGTAGCTCGAACATTGGCACTGCATTTCCCCTGATAGGTTGCCGGTCGGGTAAATGTCTGTCGAAGTGTTTCCCCGGCGTGCACCATGTACGGGCCTATCGTGTGGTCAACAATGTCATCGTTCTGAATGACCAATGTGTTTTGACCATTCACATTTAGATGAACCTCCGACGGAATAACATCCGGAGCCTGTCCTGCCAGCATCAGTTCACGCGTGCCTTGTGGGATGACGATGACCATTTGATGGGTCGGGTCAGTGTCAAACGCGAGGTTTTCGCTGGCGCTGCGAAATTGAGTTAATCCGCCGCCGTTATCCATCGCTGTCGGATAAACATAAACCTCGAAGGATTCCGTTACGCCAGTCTCTTCGCCGTCTCGTTTGGCGGTAACATCGACCATCCACTGCCCCGCCATAGGCCAAATAATCGGCACTTGATACAAACCATTTTTATAAATCGTCTTCTGCATGTTTACGGGCAGCATCCCTTCCATCATCATGTTTGCCGCTACTGTAACTTCAGCATCAAGGGGCGTTCCTTCCCCCTGTGTAACCGCGATCATCAAGGTTGTCTGCCCCAGAACCAGCGGGAAAGGATTAGATGTCATCTCAATTTTTACGGTTGAGGGCAAAGGTCTTTGACTAAAAATCCAGAGCGCAGAAATGGCGACGACGAACATGAGGGTAATGCCGAACCGAATTTTCATGTGCGCCTCTTTGGCTAACAACCTCTCCGAGACCTGAATCATAATCGAGATGTGTCATTAGGGAATGTGACAAAACTCATCAATCAACAGGTTGAATCATCCTAATGCTGGAAGGTCTCAACAGTCTTAACGCAGCAACACCTGTAGCCATTTCATTTATCGCCGAAGATGACCTTGATATTGTTTGAGGCACGCCATTGTGATGCTCATTATTAGGGGTTTCAAATCAGAATATTTGTGCTACAATAAGAACAAATGAGCGCAAAACGGGTGAGATACATATAGGCAATGACATCCCCTTGAGCCAAGTACAATTTGTTCTTTAGCTGCCTATATGGCAAACTTGGCGGCGGCAGACCCTTACCTATTTTTCGCCATGTTCGCCAAAGGTCACCCTATATGTCGGACTTGCCCTTACCGGATTTCGACGTGCTGTGGAACTTCAATGATCCGGCAGCCACCGAGCAGCAGTTACTCGATTTATTACCAACCGCCGAAGCTAGTGGTGACGCATCTTACCATGCCCAATTGCTAACGCAGATCGCCCGCGCACAAGGGTTACAGCGCCGCTTCGAGGCCGCCCATGAAACGCTGGATCGTGCCTCGGTGTTTCTGGAAGTTGACTTGAAAACCGCCCGTATTCGCTACCTGCTGGAACGCGGACGTGTCTTTAATTCATCCGGTCATGTTGACCAAGCGCGTCCTTTATTCCTGCAAGCATGGGAATCGGCACAGGCTGCTATTGAAGATTTCTACGCGGTGGATGCCGCCCATATGATGGCTATCGTTGAACCATCCGAGCAACAAATGGAGTGGAATCTCAAGGCGCTAACCTTAGCAGAATCGAGTGAGCAGCCCCGCGCCCATACATGGTTGGGATCGCTCTACAACAACATTGGCTGGACGTATCACGACCTTAAGCAGTATGACGAGGCACTCGCCATCTTTGAAAAGGCACTTGATTGGCGCGAGCAGCAAGGCGACCCACAAACCACGCGCATCGCGCAATGGTCGGTCGCGCGGACGCTTCGCTCACTGGGGCGTGTGCAGGAAGCGCTCGACCGGCAGCGCGACTTACTCCGCCAGCATGAACAGGCTGGCAGCAGCGATGGTTATGTCTATGAAGAAATCGCTGAATGTTTATTGGCTCTTGGCGAAAGTGAAGCCGCACGCGCCTACTTTGCCAATGCTTATGCTGAACTCGCCAAAGATGCATGGTTCGCTGAAAACGAATCAGCACGATTGGAACGCATCAAACAACTGGCGCAAGCCTGACCGCACAATTTATAGCTGCCAAAGGACTCCGCAACAGTGCAAAACATCATTCAGCCCGCAATCGGTGCCGTGTTCGTGCCTGTCAGTGATATGCAGCGTGCCATCAACTGGTACACATGGCTGTTTGATTTACCATTAGCTGCGCCGTCACAAGAAGGTACGATTTATGATGTCCCGATGAACGGGGATACCGGATTAATTCTGGACGCGAATAAGCCGATTGTCGAAA
The DNA here is from genome assembly GCA_038251045.1 of Aggregatilineales bacterium. GTDB lineage: Bacteria > Chloroflexota > Anaerolineae > Aggregatilineales > Phototrophicaceae > CFX2. The sequence continues at coordinate 7,299 of JBBSBS010000242.1, forward strand.
ACTCGTCGCAACCCCTGTGTTACTTCTGGACGGCGGATATTCAGGCTGCCCACACATTTCTACAGCAAAATGCCGTGCAAATCGTGGGTGATATACTGGATATCGGCAGTGTTTCGTTTTTGACGTTCAAAGATTTGGACAACAATCTGTTGATGATCTGCCAGCGAAACGGGTGATCACATAAGCATATTCAACAAAAGATGGCAATAATCGGATATTTATCTATTCGTATATCAGTATAAACTTCACATGATTATAGTGGCGCACCACTGTGGTACCGTACCTGCATGAAAAAGTGGTGCTTTTAATGAACCACGCGCAAGCGTACATTAAAATCATGGGCTGAACATTTTGAAAAATCGTATTACAGGGCAAAGGCATTATAGTGACCAATAAACAGGCATGGATTGGCTTCTGGGTATTAGCGATAGTTTGGGGATCATCATTTCTTTTTATACGCATCGGTGTTGAACAGCTTACAACTTTTCAGTTGGTATTCATCCGAACCGGCATCGCCGCCGTCGGGTTAAATATCGTGGCCTACGCACGCGGTAAACGCCTGCCAACCGATAGAAAAGGGATACGCGACCTGCTGATTCTGGGGGTCGTCAACACGGTATTCCCATTCGTGCTGATTACGTGGGGAGAAGCCAGCATCGAAAGTGGGCTGGCTGCTGTCTTACAGGGAACCGCAGCCCTATTCACAATGGTTGTTGCCCATTTCGTATTTGTGGATGAGCGCATCACCCTACGCAAATTGATCGGCCTGGGAATTGGTTTTCTGGGCGTGGTCGTGCTGGCAAGCCGCAGTACCGAAGGTGAAGTCGTCCAGACCGATGCCACGCTGCATCTGCTGGGTCAACTAGCGATTGTGGCAGCTTCATTTTGCTATGCAGTCGGTGGGACTTACAGCCGCAAGGCCATCCAAAACCGGCTGGAACCGATTGTCGCCGCTGCCGGAGCCATGACCGTCACGGCTGTCATCACCGGAATATTGACGTATGCCGCACCGGCTTTAGGCGGACCATCGCCCTTTCCGTTAGACCAACTCACCCCTAGAGTATTAGGAGCCATACTAGCGCTCGGTTTGGTCAATACATTTTTCGCTTACTTGATATTCTATTCGCTTGTAAAGGCTTTAGGCGCGGCGCGCACCTCGATGGTCACCTATGTCATCCCCGGTGTAGGGTTAGGGCTTGGCGCAGTATTTCTCAATGAGGCGGTAGATATTCGCCTGCTCATCGGGGCTATCTTGATCGTCGGCAGCATTGCCATCGTCAATTTAAAGTTCGGCAATCCTTTTCGCCGGACAGCTGTAGCACAAGTACCGGTGGTCAACGATGCAAACTCTTGAGCCGCAGTTAAGGTGTTTAACACCTGACGATGTACCGTCAGTCATGGCGGTTATGAAAAAAATTGGCTGGAATCATCCCGAAGCACAAACTCGCCAGTACATTGCATGGGGGGGTGAGGGCAGCTTTTGCCTCGCCTTTGATGAGCAGGTTGTCGCGACTGCCATTGCCCTTAAATATAGCGAACGATTAGCATGGGTAGGGTTGGTTATCAGCGATCCGTCGTACCAACGGCGTGGGTTCGCCCGCCGCCTGATGAACCACGTGATGGCGTATCTAACCGACATACAAAGCGTGATGCTGGATGCTTCGACGCTCGGTTTTCCGCTCTACGACAACATGGGCTTTCAATCATTGTATAAAGTGAATGCTTGCAGCGGTGTAGCTCAACGATTTGCGCCTCATCCCACCATTACACAAATGACGACTGCACATTTGCAAGAAGTGATTGCGCTGGATACCGACTTAAATGGTCAAGCCCGGACACAGGTGATTGAGTGGCTGTTCAATACAGGCAGCGGATTCGTTTCGATTGAGACGGGTCATGTAACAGGTTATGCCTTCGCCAAAGTCCATGAGGATACTTTGCGTGTCGGCAGTTGGTATGCGAACAGTGAGGCCAACGCCGCTGCCCTACTGCAAACGTGCAGTACGCTTGCGGCTGAAGGGGGTTATATGTTGCGCACGAGCAGCCCTGATGTGAATGGTGCTGCGCAGCGCATATTACAGGCACAGGGAATCACGCTAGAGCGATCTGTCACACGAATGGTTTACGGCGCTATGCCACCCGGCCATATGAGCGACCAATATGGTATCGTGTCATTCATGACGGGATAACCCCCTGCGATTACAATAAACATAGAATCGAAAACGGGCGCTTGTAGCGTCTCTTGAAATATCGTTGGCATAGAAAAGGGGAAAGGAAAGAAAAAGGAGGAGGGGACGAGTGAAGGGGGTTGGCAGCGGCGTACTCTCCCACCCCGTTACCAGGGCAG
>JBBSBS010000243.1:0-9626 GCA_038251045.1 Aggregatilineales bacterium
AACAGTAGCGACCGTGATTGCTGGCACAACAATATCCCACTTGAACTTGCCCTCATCAAGCGCCCACCGGGAAACCAATTCCCCGTATAGGGTCTTGAGTTTGCCGCCCGCGTGTGTCAAACCGCCCCCCGGTTGGGGCCGCAAGATAATATGTTTATAACCGGGTTGTTGCGCATCAATTTCTATTCCCACTGTAGTGCTGTATAGCCACGCACCAATCGAACCGTAGGCGTAATGGTTAAACGAATTCATCGCCGGACTCTGGAACCCATTATCCTCTGTCCAGCCGTCCCAGCGTTCCCAGATGGTCGTCGCTCCCTTTGTCACCGAATATAACCATGAAGGCCACGTTTTCTGGTTCACCAGCTTGTAAGCCACATCCAACCGCCCATTATTACTGAGTACATGCGGTAAATAAGGTGCGCCCACAAACCCCGTTGAAAGATGCATATCACGCCGCTCAATATCCGCCACCAATTCATCCACCGCAGCCGCCCGCAGTGCATCCGGCAGCAAATCAAAGTGCAGCGCCAGCACATAAGCAGTTTGTGTGGGCGTGAACAAATCCGTATTGAATACCTCGGAAGCGACCGCCCCGTAATCAACCATCTTCAAATTGCCCCGCGAGATTGCATCCGCCTCATCCATCCGTCTGCGTGCCTCGGAAGGCATAGCCGGGTTCGCCGGCAGTACGCTGCCCTTCAAATATCGTGCGCCAAAAGCCTGCTTCACATCAGCAAAAAGCTGCCCATATTGTGCTTCATCATCTGCCTTGCCCAGTACCGCCGCAATCTTAGCCAGCAGTTGAGCATCATATGCCAGAAATGCTGTGCCGATCAGGTCACGCGGGGTATTAGCATTGATCGAAAGCCAATCACCAAAACCGGGCCATCCTTCGTATTCCGGCGCGCATCGTATGTAACCGGGGCTGCTTTCGAGCAAGAAATTGATGAATTTAGTCATCGTGCTGTAGCTGGTTTCAAGAATCCGCTTATCCCCATAAGACAGATAAATCGTCCACGGGCAGATAATCGCAGCATCCGACCATGCCGGGCCACCGTCCGCCAGAAACGAGGTGCGCATTTGGGGCACAACCGGCGGTATAACCCCATTTTCATATTGAGCATCCGTCACATCCTGCGCCCACTTGGTCATAAAACCGGCAACATTCATATTGTAAGCAGCCGTGCTCACAAATACCTGAATATCACCCGTCCAGCCTAAGCGTTCATCGCGCTGCGGGCAATCCGTCGGCACATCGACAAAATTACCCTTTTGCCCCCACATAATATTGCTCTGCAACTGGTTCAGTGTGGGATCAGAACATTCAAACACGCCAGTCGTTGCCATTTCGGAATGCAAAACAATGCCAGTAATCGTGTCCCGATTAATCTCGCCCGGATAATCTTGAATTTCGACGTAACGGAAGCCATGAAAAGTAAAAGTTGGCTCCCACACCACGTCTTCATCCGCTTTAAACGTGTAGTAATCAAGGGCGCGGGCGCTGCGCAGGTTGGTTGTATACATCGCCCCATCGTCGTCCAACACCTCGGCAAAACGAAAGGTAACCGTTGTGCCAGCAGGCGCACGCCCCTTAAACCGCACCCGCCCCACCATATTCTGTCCCAGATCAAAAATCCAACGACTGGCGGTAAAATTGCCCTTATCCACCGGATCACTAATCGGCCTCAATTCCTGAATACGCTGCACGGTTGGGCCATTCGTCGCCACAATATCAATCGGGGGCGCATCAAACAATTCGACCTGATGCCAGCGCCCATCATCAAAACCCGCCGCATTCCAACCGGGCATCTCAAGCCGCGCATCATATTCTTCACCCATCAGCAAATCGTTGCTGAGAATCGGCCCAAATTGATATTTCCAACGCTCATCTGTGGCGACCGTAATCGTACTGCCATCAGCCAGCGTGATTTCGAGTTGCGCCAATAATCGCGGACGGTCAACATACTGCTGACGGTGATTCCAACTGATGTGCCCCACCGCCCAACCATCGCCCAACATCGCGCCGAGGACATTCTCGCCCGCACGCAGTTGCGCCGTCACATCATAAACTTTGTACTGCACGCGCTTGGAATAATCCGTCCAACCGGGGTTAAACACATCCTCACTAACAACCTGCCCGTTGATCGAACACTCGTATAATCCCAGTGCTGTAATATACAAACGGGCGGACTTGGGGGCTGCCGCCAGAGTCACGGCCTTACGAAGAAAGGGCGCAGGAATTAAACTGCGTGGCCCGCCGCGTAGCTCTGTACCAATCCAACGACCAGTCCATCCCTGCTTATCCAACAGTCCGATCTCAAACCACGCTGCATCACCATCAGCCGCGCTGCCGGTTTCGTCCCACACCCTCACATTCCAATACACCCGCTGCCGCGACTGCAACGGCTTACCAGCATACGCGATGTGTACCGATTGATCCGACTCAACCTTGCCCGTGTCCCACAAATCAGCCTGTCCCTCGTGCAGCAGTTGTATATCGCTAGCCGCCAGAATCCGGTAGGCCGTCTGCTTGGCAGCGGGTCGGTCACTTTCAATCTGCCAACCGAAGCGCGGGCTGGTGATGTCGATACCCAACGGATTACTGCGATACTCACAAATAAGATTAACAATACCGGTCATATGATTGCCTCTTTTTGGGAAATAAGAAGGGGCATATCTTCTGTATGCCCCTCATGCCTATATCTACGTGTTGGCTGACGGAAGAATCACTTCAACCGCGCAGCCATCCGGCGCGTCATACTGCACATCAAGCTGCCCATCCGCCTTGATTTTCCATGACACCGTTACCGGTCCGCGTGGTGTCGGCACGATTCCTTCTGCCCATTGCAGGTTGAATGGCTGCGGAGCAATCGTGATCCGGCTGTAACCCGGTGCTGCCGGTTTAACCCCCAATACCTGTGTCGAAAGAAAATATGCGGGCGCGGCGGACCAACCATGACACAGACTGCGACTCCAATGTCCGCTGCCGATATGTCCGGGGAAAGTCTCCCAGAACGAAGTAGCGCCCTTCTCCAACATGCGGTTCCACTGTTCGCGCAAAATGGTCAGCGCATCATTCGCTAATCCCTCTTGAAACAGTGTCTCCAATGTGAAAAACAGGAACCACGGGCTGCCTACGGGAACGACTTCATCCGGTTTACCCTGTGGCGCGTATGATGGGCTGCTGCCGACAAACTTGCCTTGCTTTGCCGCCAGTACATACTGCATGACCGCATCACGCCGTTCCGCAGGCACAGCATTACACAGCAGCACTAACGTGTTGGTCGGCTCACTAATGCGCTGCTTATTGTGGAAAACTTCCAGCGTAACCGGAGTAACACCGCGTTTAGCACACAATTCTTGGTACTGTTCATAAGCCGTTTGGTCGCGCACTGTATCGACATAACCTTGATACTCATCCGACCATCCGTAAAGATTGACCGCATCACGCAGCCGTTTCGCCAGCGCCACGTAGCCGACCTCATCATCAGAATGACCGAGAGACTGTGCCATCAACGCTGCATAATCCAACGCCTGCGCCATCAAGGCCGTGTTGCTGATGACCTCACCGTCGCGCTCTAAATCTTGTGCCGCCCAATCCACCAGATTCCAAACATCAGGGATGTCAAACAAATCCCGTTTAGTCAGGAATGTTTCACAGCGCTGTAGGCACTCTTTCACATCAGCGTAATAATCAACCAGCGCTGCCTTATCCCCCGTGTTCATATACTGTTCCCATGCCATCCAAACCCACAGGAACGTCCACATAGGGATTTCATCGAACCATCCGCTGACGACGTGCGACGTGGCGATATGATTGCGTGTCGCTTGAATGTGCGGCGGAATGACCATCTTGAGTTCCGGTGACAGCGATTGTCCCGTTAGCCGGACGCAGCGGTCGGTCAGGTCATATGCGCCGAAAGCCATCGCATTCACCAGCGCACTGTTACGGGCATCCCCCACCCAATACACCTGTTCATAAGCAGGGCAGTCGACATATGTATCTAACATACACAGCCGCACGGTATATGCGCCGACTTCCCATATTTTATTGAGTGTCTCATCCGAACTGTGAAACCTACCCTGTGCCTCTACCGGATAGGTCGCCATCAAATGCGTAATATGCCGAATTTTAAGAGGGCGCGTCAGATTACGGAAAGTGAACGACCCATAACGGAAGCCCCGCCGCTCGTGGGACGTAAAGACTTGATGCCCTTCGCGGCTGACATAGCGAAAGCTGTTCCGCAGGTTGCGTGTCCAGAAGATACCGCCGTCATCAATGCCCTCGAAGAAGTTGCCATCAATAATTGCGCCTTCTGGAGCATCCATATCAATTTGTACATAACCGATGGTTTCACGACCGAAATCAATCACCAGATGTACATCAGCATCCGGCTGCGGATAGATAGTCGTCCATTGACCATTATCATGCAGCAGCGCATTCGGTACGTCCGCTGGCAAAGGTCGCCCCGCGCCACTGATCGGGGGACGTGGTGTAACGCGGGTGATGTCATGGCTGCAAAAACCACCCTCCACTTCGAAAAACTGCTGGCTGGATGTCAGCCCAAAAATATCGGTTTTGTTTGCGCTAGCTGGAATACTGACCACCTTCTTATTTTGAGTCAGTGCGTCTAGCGAAACCGACTTCCACGCTGCCGCCAACTCGCCATTGAGTTCATTTAACGGCGTGATGAGCCCCCACGCCGCGCCTGCTGCAAATCGCTCGGCTGTAAAAGTCAGGTTTTCGGTCGTCTCAAACAACAGCGAAGGCCACTCTACCGTATTCATCATGACCAGATTTGCGCCCTGTTTTAAGGCAACATCAAGCGGCTTTTCCGTATTTTCCAGCACCTCTACCGACTCGCCATAAACCACATCATTCACCCGTATCACAATCGATTCGTAATTCGGGAAAAAATGCAGTCGGATATTACAGGCTTGCGGTGCGATAATTTCCGTAAACAGGATTGAGCCACGCTCTCCCGGTGGTGCGCTCCGCAAACCTGTACGAACCGTATTGAGTTCGTTTCGCAGGTCAAGATTCCAGATCATCCCCGATCGTGTCCGTGCCAATTCCAGCGCTTTGATGGCAACCGGTGCTGTCGGGTCTTCAGTCAAGAAGGGGATGGTACTCGGTAACAAATTTGTCCACGGCGCACTGCCTACCGCCCCCAATTCCACCGCCGCACCCCACCGCGAGTCATTCAATTCAAGGCTGTCCCAGTCAGGGATTTCGCGCCGTGCATCATACTGCTCCTCGAAACCCAGTTGTACCGAAATACGCGGCGCTAGCGGGTTGAAGGCTTCACAGATGGTCGTTCGCCAATCTGAACCAGAACCCATCCGTGTCACCGTTCCATTGTCATCTTCAACAATAATCTCGCACAGCAAACCCGCTGCGCCCCGCACATAAACCATCGTCTGATCCCCGTACGAATTAACGAGTGTTGCAATCACATTCTCCGTACCGGGTTGAACCGAGGCGGTGATGTCGTAGCTATCGTAGTAGTATGCAAATGGAAATCCACGCACCGGCCCGCGTCCGATATGCGCTCCGTTCAGCCTGCACTCGTACCGCGAATCAGCCGTAATGAGCAGGGTTGCCCGCCGTATAGTGCTGGGGGCTGTCCACCGATAGCGAAAATAGCGCCATTCATTCTGCGTGACAGTCTCTTTTTCGCCCCAGATCCAAACCGCGTGCGATGAAAACATCTCTGTTGATAAGGCCATTCAACTACTCATTTCAATGAAGAATAAACAGGCGACTGCATGCAAATGTATCTCGCGTCAAAATCCATAGCAATCAATGTACCGCCGGTGACAGATGTGCGACACCACACCTGCCACCATCCCAATAAATACCCTACCAATCGGCATATGAACCATCATCCTCACGATACACGTGCGGGGTCTGCCAACTGCCATCATTGACCTTCGCCGCCACGGCTTCCTCATCCAATTCGATCCCCAAACCCGGTCCAGTCGGCAGATCAACGAAACCATTTTTGACCACAAACGGCTGCTTGAGATACCCCTCACCCAGCGAAACCTGTTCCTGACACAAGAAATTCGGTATTACCGCATCCACCTGAATGGCCGAAGCCAGCGAGATCGGCCCCAGCGGGTTGTGCGGAGCCACCGCCGCGTAATACACCTCAGCCATCGCCGCGATCTTGCGCACCTCGTTGATGCCCCCCGCGTGGCACAAATCAGGCTGCAAAATCGCCGCCGCCTGCTTTTCCAGTACCTCGCGGAAACCCCAACGCGTGAACAGACGCTCACCTGTCGCAATCGGAATCGTCGTCGAACGGGCTACCGTTACCAGCGCGTCTACATTTTCCGGTAACACAGGTTCTTCGATGAACAGTAAGCCCATATCCTCCAACTCGTGCGCCAGCCGGATCGCCATCGATGGTGAAACCCGCCCATGAAAATCTACCGCAATATCAACGTCATCAGGAACAGCCTCACGCATGGCCTGAATATAACGCACCTGTTTTTTCACAAACGCCTTAGTGTCCACAATTCGCATCGGCGTATCCACGCCGGTTTTGAGCGCTGTAAAACCCTGTGCTACTTTTTCGCGTGCCGTTTGTGCTGCGCTTTCAGGGCTGTCACCATGACATTGTGCATACACGCGGATGCGGTCACGCACCTGTCCGCCCAACAGTTGATACACCGGCACACCCAGCCACTTGCCTGTAATATCCCACAATGCCTGCTCAATCCCGCTGATGGCGCTCACCAGCACTGGCCCACCGCGATAAAACGTACCCCGATACATCACCTGCCAATGTTGTTCAATCCGGCGCGGATCTTTCCCGATCAAATACTCGCCCAGTTCTTGAACGGCTGTCGCCACTGTCCGCGCCCGACCTTCAACAATCGGCTCGCCTAAACCAACGATACCCTCATCCGTGTGTACTTTTAAAAACATCCAGCGCGGTTCGACAAAAATAGTTTCTAACTTCGTAATTTTCATCAGTCAATCAGACCTTTCATCTTTTACCGAAATAATCAATACTAGATCATACCTAGAAATTAGCAGCCGATGTTTTGGATGGTCTGTACTGGTTATGTTACTGGGCGAAAAAACTTGAGTACTAAAATACCGTTTGAAATTTTCAGTGTCATTTGTGGTATTTGGGCAGGAATCGCTTTTACATTTGTTAGCCGTTCTATTATCAAGTTAGACAAATCTTGGTCGCATTCCATACAGCAGAATTTTCTAAATCAAATCGGTATTCAAAATATTGTTTTAGCAAGCGTCATTTTCGGCGTTGGGGGATTATTTGGTTCCGGCATTGTATTCGGGATCGATCTAGTCGGGGTTTGTCCATCCAATGGCTTACTGGCGGATTTAGGCGGCATTATTCATGGCAGTATGGTGGGTATCCTTTTTATTGGCGCTCAATTCGGGTTGTTTATAAATGTATGTATCTGGTTTGATAGAAATATCTATAGCGGCACAACAACCTCGTATATTGTTTCTCTGTTGATAGCCATACTTATTATTTTCTTTGGATACATTTTTTCTCAGCTATTTTCTACACCGTTTATTTTTACTGTAATCCTCGCAAGGATTTTGAGCAGTATATTTTTATATCAGTTCCCCGGTTTTAGATTTTGGCCCTTAATGGGAAAGAGTTTAATTATAATGGGCGTGTTTCTATTACCTTTAACTGCCTATGGTTCCAGCATAAGGTTGGTTTGTCCCACATAAACCATGCTCTGTTCATAACCACATCGTTTCCTGTCCTATTTTGACTTTGCCCACTTGCCCGATTATGACTATCATTAAGCTGACTCACAGCATCACCCTTAGAGCATCTGTGCTAGAATAAGTGTGATGGTGGTTGCAAAGTACGTGATACTTCAAACTCGAAAATGTTTGTGTAGAGTCGCACGGCTGTGCGTCCCTAATCAACACACAACTTCATCATGTACCCCATGACCACTACCATAATCATCAGTGACGAGTCACGCATAGTTAACCAATCGATCAGCGAACGGTTCGCATCTACATCATTCCCAATAGGTGTAGACAGTTGACCAAAAGACTGGAGACCACATCTCATGCCTTTTATTGAAGCCCCTACTACTTTTTATATGGGTCGCCGTTATGACCCGACCGAACATAAATTGACTGACGACGTTGTTTACTACGATGGGCGTGATCTGGTAACACACGCCGTCGTGGTCGGCATGACCGGCAGTGGCAAAACCGGCCTGTGTATCACCATGCTCGAAGAAGCCATCCTCGATAATATCCCTGCCATCATTATTGACCCCAAAGGTGATATTACCAACCTGCTGCTAACTTTCCCCGACTTCAAACCCGAAGACTTTGAACCTTGGATCAATCCCGACGATGCCCGCCGTGCTGGCCTAGATGTTCCCGCTTATGCGGCGGATGTCGCTGCCCAATGGCGCGACGGCCTGAACAATTGGGGTATCGTTCCGGATCGTCTGCGCTGGCTCAAAGGTATCGCCAAATACAGCATCTATACCCCCGGCTCCGATGCAGGCTTACCCATCAGCATTCTGGCCTCACTCGCCGCCCCCAAAGAAGGATGGGTAGGCAACGAAGAAGCCAACCGTGAAAAGATCAGCGGTATCGTTACCGCTTTAATGGCCTTGATCGGCAAAAATGTCGAGCCTGTAAAAGACAAAGAGCATGTGCTCATCTCCAACATCTTCGAGTACAACTGGGCACGCGGAGTCAACCTCTCGCTGGAAGATGTCATCATGCAGGTACAACAGCCGCCGTTTCCCAAGCTCGGCGTGCTGGATGTGGATGCCTATATGACCGAGAAAGCCCGCTATAAGCTGGCGATGGAACTGAATAACATCATCGCCGCACCCACCTTCCAGAGTTGGATTCAGGGTGAACCGCTGGACATCCAGACCTTGCTCTATCAACCCAATGGTCGCGCCCATGTCTCCGTGTTTTATATCGCCCATCTCAGCGAACCGGAGCGCCAATTCATTATTACCCTGCTGCTGGAAAATGTGCTGGGATGGATGCGTCAGCAAAGCGGTACCACCAGCCTGCGCGCCCTGCTCTATATTGATGAGATGTTCGGCTACTTCCCGCCCTATCCACTGAATCCCCCCACCAAGAACCCAATATTACGCTTGCTCAAACAAGCCCGCGCCTTCGGTTTGGGGCTAGTCTTAGCCACCCAAAATCCCGGTGATCTCGATTACAAAGGGTTGAGCAACGCCGGAACATGGTTCATCGGGCGCTTGCAATCCGCCAACGATAAAGCGCGGGTGATGTCCGGCCTCGAATCAATGGCAACTGCCGATAATCAGCTTGACTTGAAAGCCGTCGAACGCTTGATTTCAGACATCGAACCGCGTGTCTTTTTGATGCACAACGTCCATGATGATGGCGGCCCTTCGCTGGTACATTCGCGCTGGGCCATGAGCTACCTGCGCGGCCCGTTGACTCGCCAGCAGGTCAGTTTGTTGATGGCGACTCAAAAAGCCGAGTTAATCGCCCAAATGGTAGCCCGTGGGCCGGCCTCTGTGGGTTCAGGAGGCGCAAGTTCACTGCCGCTGCCACCACTCCCCGGCGCACAAGCCGCACCATCCGGTTTGCCACCCGCGCCGCCGGA
>JBBSBS010000244.1:0-9619 GCA_038251045.1 Aggregatilineales bacterium
AACCGCCAAGACGCAGAGATCGAGGCGGAGAGAAAAAGGCGAACCCCCTCCTTAATCCTCCCCCGCAAGCGATGGAGGAAAATTATACAGAGACAGGTGGTGCGGAATATGGGGGTTGGCGGATAATGGAACGCACAGATAACGATGACAAGAGGACATGATGGAACTGGCGGTTGAGGTGGGGATTTCAGCGACGTTGGGGATACGGGGTTTGGTGGCGACGCGGGACATTGCAGCGGGTGAGGAGATCGAGCGCTGTCCGGTGATTTTGATTCCGGTGACGCAGGAGGATGCATTAGAGGCGACGGTGCTGGGGAATTATTATTTCTTATGGGACGCGGATTTTTATGCGATGGCGCTGGGATACGGGAGTTTGCATAACCATTCGTACCATGCCAACACGGTTTTCAAGCGGGATTTTGAAGGGCAGATGATGATCTTTACGGCGGCGAAGGTTATACGGCGCGGTGAGGAAGTGACGATCAATTACAACGGCGAGACGGATGATGCGACACCGATCCATGAGGGGTTCGGGGTGGGATGAAAAAGGGCGGACAGCCGTCCGCCCGTACGAAAGCAGATGTTAGATGCCCGCGCCGACGAGGGTGTTGATGGCAACACGGAGGGCTTCGGTGAGGTCTGGATGGTTGCCTTCAAAGGATTCAATCGCATCCTGTAGGGCTTTTTGAAGAACAGGCAAGCGCTGGTCATCATTGCTGCCGGTGTTGGGATCACTGACATACTGATTGAGTTGATGGTTGAGGCGGTCGATATGCTCTTTAACCAGCGGGTCAGCGGGTGTTACGACCTGTAGTTCGCGCTGAAGGGATTGGATTGTTCGTAGATTCTTTTCGTCCATGAGCGACAACCTCCATATGTTGATGTGGTTTTGCCATCTGCCATCAGTATAACATATGGGCGAGCAACCGACTGATGCCATATGGAACAGGATTCAGGTGCTAATTGGCATTGGTGGTCGCCAGCACATAGGGATGCACCAACCCGCTACCATTTTTCCGCAGTAGGGCTCCGGCGACGGTCAGCGTCCATTTTGAGTCAGCGATATCATCCACCAGCAGCACGGGCGCGGATGATAGATCACCCTGCACTTTGAAGACGTTATAGACATTCATCACCTGTTGAAAACTATTGCGGAGCGTGGCTTGTTCGGCGTGCTGTTTGACGTGCTCAAGCGCGGGTTTGAACGGCAGCCCTAACCCTTTTGCCAAGCGTGCCGCGAAATCCGCCACCAAGACGGGACGACGCAAAGAGGGAACAGCCGTCACCCAAACGGGCGGCGCATCAAGCGTGTTGAAGTGTTCCTGAAGCAGCGTGACTGATTCGGCAATCAGTTCATCACTGTAGCGGTTAAGCTCATAGCGCCCCTGCTTAACCCACTCTGACCAGCCGGTATCGTAATAACCACAGAGCGCCAAACCGGATTGATTGACCTGCTCGATGATGGTGCGCTTCATACCGGGCAAGCCGGAGGGCCAGCGTTTACGGGCTTCGATCAACAGCGGGCGGCCTTCACGCATGAAGCGGCGGGCGATATCCACAATGCGCGGATCAGGCTGGAATTTGCTCTGGCTTTTGCGGCAGTTTTTACAACGACCACAGGGCTGAACATTGGTGGGGTCATCCAGCACTTCGGCAATAAAGCGCATCAGGCAGCCATCATGTTTGATGTAGGCGCGCATCTGTTCTAACTCGGTGTTGCGCTGCTTGGTCACCAATGCCCAACGTTCATAATCGGGACGGGCGGTGGCATCGCGCAGTTGATACCCTTGGTCGGTACGTGTGATGATGCGCTCGACTTCGAGATGCGTCAGGATTTTATCGAGCGTCGATTTGTTGGCGTTTACCCAGCGTTGAAGTTCAGTTTGTTTGAGCGGCCCTTTATCCTGTAGGGCATGGATGGCGCTCTCGATTTGCGCAGGCTTGGGGAAAGCGGTGTCGATAAAATGCTGTTGAATGTCCTCATCACCCGCACCATGCATCAGGATAATGTGGGCTTCGCTGATGTTACGTCCGGCACGACCGATTTGCTGGTAATAGCTGATGATGTTCCCCGGCTGCTGATAATGCACCACGAAGCTCAGATCAGGCTTATCAAAACCCATGCCGAGCGCGACGCTGGCGACCAAGGCTTTCAGTTGGTTTTTCATCAAGCGCTGTTCGAGGTCGATACGGGTTTCGCTGCCATCGGATTCGACATCGGCATAATAAGGCTGTGCGTCGATGCCCTGCAACTGCAACCATTCGGCGACAATCTGGCAGTCGCGGGTGGTGGTGCAGTAGATGATGCCGCTGCCAGCGATGGTTTTCATCAGATGCGCCAGCAGCGTTAGGCGGGTGGGGTGATCGAGCGGTTCGGTATAGGTATAGAGGCGCAGGCTGTCACGGGTCAATGGGCCGCGCTGGATGTTCATGGTCGCGCCTAGAATATCGCTGACATCCTTGACCACGCGATCATTGGCGGTGGCGGTTGTCCCCAACACAGGGGTTTCGGCAGGAAGATCATCCAGAATATGCATGATGCGACGGTAATTCGGGCGAAAGTCATGCCCCCAGTCGGATATACAGTGAGCCTCGTCGATGACCATCAGGCCGACTTGTTCGCGCAGTTCAGGCCAGACCTCACGCTGAAAGTGCTCGTTGCCGAGGCGTTCCGGTGAAATCAGCAGCAGATCAATTTTGCCTGCCAGCAGTTCACGCTGGATGGTGGCGTGTTCGTCGGGGTTGGTACTGTTCATCGTTTCGGCACGTAAGCCCCAACGTTCGGCGGCTTCAATCTGGTTACGCATCAATGCCAGCAAAGGGCTGACGAGCAGGGTTGTTCCCGCGCCTTGCTGCCGCAGCAAACGGGTCGCCATAAAATACACCAGACTTTTACCCCAGCCGGTGCGCTGAACGACGAGCGTGCGTTGATGCGACTCGACCAGTGAGACAATGGCTTCCCACTGCCCTTCACGGAAGGTTACGTTTGCCCCCAGCGTTTGTTGGAGCCATGTGTCTGCGGTTTGCCGGAGTGTCATTGTTACCTCATGGAATTGGTTAGACTATTATTCTAACAGAATTAATGTGCTAAGAGGGATTAAGATAACGAAAAGTCTATGGTTCGATCGTTTCTGAATTTATCTTGGATGTTTTGCGTATCCTAAATTTCCGAAACACAATGCTATTTAAGGGGAAAATCATGCTAACATCCATTTGAATTGACAGATTCACGCACGATCTATTTTATTTAGGCTTCGGTAGAGGGAACTATGGCAGAACAGGACTCGGGTAATGAAAATAACCGCCTCAGTACGTTGGTGGCACTGTTGATCGCGGTGGTCAGCGTCAGCGGGGCGGTGGTGACATGGCGGGCTTCGGTGGCAGCGGATGCGGCGGGTGATGCCGATGTCGCTGGAATTCGGGCAACAATTAACCTGACCGAATCGAACGCGCTGGCAACGGTCAAAGGGTATTCGGACTACGCATCATTTGTTGATTATTACAAATATCGCGAAACCAGCAAGCAGCTTGAAAAAGAACTTACCGCCCTGCCCACTGATGCCAGCGAGGAAGAATCGGCGGCGCTGTATAACGAACTGGCAGACACTTATGACCTGACGACTGCGGCGGGGATGGCCTTCCCCAACGATTACCTCAACCGCGATGGCACGTATGCGCTGAAACGCCAGACCGAAGAATACATGGCGAACGCCGCCCGTGAAAGGGACATCAATCCGTCACCGAGTTTTGATGAGGCGGATGCCATGCGCAGCCATACGGACCGGTTGTTGATCGCGCTGTCAGTGCTGGTGGTGGCGCTGGTTTTTTATACGCTGATAGAAGCGACCGACAGCAAAAGGTTGAAATATTTACTGCTGTTCGCCGGAACAGCTATTTTTCTGGTGGGAACCGTTGGCGCATATCTCATCGAAATCGGAAGGCTGTAGATTATGAGCGACGGACTATTCAAGAAATTACTGGCGATTCTGATTGCGTTTATCACGGTGATTGCGACCGGAGTGGCCTTTTTGCAGAGTGATGCTGGAAATCGGGATGACCGCGCCGGACGCGATGCGATACGGTTGGCTGTCGAACTGGTGGGGCGACGGGTAGACGGCGAAACGCAGGTTAATTTTGATTATGATGGGGCGTACCAGAAATATCTGGAACTGGATACGCTGGCGTTCGCTGCCGAAAATCGGGGTGATACCCGCGCCAGCAACCGTTATGAACTGCTGCAAGAGTCGTTCTTAAAACTCAGCCCGATTATGCAGCCGCCTTATTTTGATACGGCGACCGAAAGCGTGGATTACAACCGCTACGTTGCCGATGTCTATTTGACGGATGTGATTCGTATGAATGAGGAGTATACGGCGGCGGCACTGGTCAAAGATGGCTGGGATTCCAAAGCCAATACGTATATTGTGCATCTGACGATTCTGGCGGTAGCGCTGTTTCTACTGGGTTTATCCGCCACCATCGAATTGAGTTCACCGCGCATCATTTTCACGGTCGCTGGCATCGGGATGGCGGTGGTGGCTTCGGTATGGGCATTTAGCACTTATAGGGAGCCGGTGTTTGACCTGCGCGAGCATCCCGACGCGATTGCGGCGTTCGTCCAAGGGTCGATTCTAGAAAATGCGGACAAGCATGAAACCGCGATTACGGCTTTTAATACGGCGATTGAGATCGTACCGGATTATGCAGCGGCCTATATGGCACGCAGTGGGGTTTATGAAAATTCAGTTGATTATGTGGCGGCTATTGCTGATTTGCAGCAAGCACGCGGCCTCGGCATTGAAACCGCCAGTGTGATTGGCGAACAGGCATGGATGGAATATCTGCTGGGTCACTTTGATGACTCTATCGCCACCGGACGGACGGCACTTGAGTTGTATCCTGACTCGCAGGAGTTGTGGATTAAGCTGGATGTGGCGCTGGCGCTGCTGGCGAAGGGTGAAATCGAGGCGGCACAGGCCGAATATCAACAGGCTATGACGCTTGCCAGTGATGCGGTTGCCGAGGCACACAGCCGGAATGAACCAGTTTCATCGGGCTTGTGGTGGTCGCTGACGGTCGGTTCGGATGATGTGGTGGCACTAAAAGGCACTGCCGAAACCGGCGAAGGTTCGCCGCCAGCATCGACACTGCAAAACATGGACGGTATTATTCAGGCCGCGCCGGATTTGATAGACGGGCTGCGTAATCTGGCGGTGTCGTTGGAATTTTACGGCAGACCGCCGGGAGAACCGATCACTGCCACGATTGAGAATCTTCAATTTGCCGAACCGATCTATGATGCTGAGGATACTTTTGTTAAGCATAACATCGCCGACACATTCATCTATGGCGTGAACGAAATGGATGCGCTATTCGATTACAGTGGCATGAAAGATGGGCAGGAACTGCTGGTCAAGGTGTATATCAACGGCGACGAAGATGCGTCATGGCGCAAGCTGGTGACGTGGGAGGAAGGCGACGAGGGTAATTATGTAATGCCGCTGGCGGTTGCCTACAGCAACACGTTTGTGTTGGCGGCAGGCAATTACTATGTCGAACTATATCTGGATGGGCAGATCATTAGCGAGGGTAATTTTTACGTGGTTGATCCGGAATAGAGGCAGGCAAGGCGAATGGGTGGCGGACAACAAATGGTATACATGATAACTTCCAAGTTGCCTGCCGCCGCGCTATACTCAGCGTGTACCATTAATGAACTTATTTTAGGAGCCTCGTATGTCTGACTCACCGCAAGTCCGCGACCAGATGGCAAAACTAAACAGCCGCAGCCGTACGCTGGTCGAAGGTAATGACCGTGCTGCTGCCCGTTCGATGTTGAAAGCGATTGGCCTGACGGATGCTGATCTCGCCAAGCCGTTGATCGGTATCGCCAACACATGGACGGAAGTCGGCCCCTGTAATTTTCACCTGCGCCGCCTTGCTCATAAGCTGAAGGAAGGCATCCGTGCGGCAGGTGGCACGCCGTTCGAGTTCAATACCGTCAGCATTTCGGACGGCATCACGATGGGGACAGAAGGCATGAAAGCCTCGCTCATCAGCCGCGAATTGATCGCGGACAGCATTGAATTGGTGGCGCGCGCCAATTATTTCGATGGTGTGATCGCACTGGCGGCCTGCGATAAGACGATGCCGGGTACGATTATGTCGCTGATTCGGCTGGATGTGCCGTCGGTGATGCTGTACGGCGGGTCGATTATGCCGGGTAATCTGCGGGGGAAAGACCTGACGGTTCAAAGTGTATTTGAAGCGGCGGGGGCTTACGCCGCGGGCAAGATCACGGCTGAAGAATTTAAGGAAGTGGAAGACGCAGCCTGCCCCGGCCCCGGTGCTTGTGGTGGTCAATTCACGGCTAATACGATGGGCATTTTAGCCGAAATCATGGGCATCTGCCCGATGGGTTATGCCGACATTCCGGCGATGGACAACGAAAAAGATAACGTGTCGTATAAGGTCGGTGAACTGATCCTCAATATGATTGAGAATGACATCCGCCCCAGCCAGATTATCACCCGCAAGTCGCTGGAAAACGCCATCGCTGCGGTTGCGACTACCGGCGGCTCGACCAACGGTGTCTTGCACACGTTGGCCTTCGCCCGTGAGGCGGGTATCCCGTTTACACTGGATGACATCGAAGCCATCAGCAAACGCACGCCGTTGATCGCCGATATGCTGCCGACTGGCAAATACACGGCAGTCGATATGCACAAGGCGGGTGGTAACCGGCTGATTGCCCAACGGTTGGTCGAAGGTGGTTTTGTGGATGGCAGCGCGCCGACTGTCACCGGTAAGACGCTGGCACAAGAAGCCGCTACTGCTGTCGAAACCCCCGGTCAAAAAGTAATTTATAACTGGGACAATCCGATCAGCGCTGAAGGTGGTTTGCACATTCTGAAGGGCAACCTTGCGCCGCGTGGGAGTGTCATCAAGTTGAAGGGTGATGAACCACGCTTGCATACAGGGCCAGCACGTATCTTCAACCGCGAAGAAGACGCGATGCATGCGGTACAAGCGCAAAAGATCGTCGCCGGTGATGTGGTCATTATCCGCTACGAAGGGCCGGTGGGTGGCCCCGGTATGCGTGAAATGCTGGGTGTGACGGCGGCAATCACCGGACAGGGATTGGGTCGCGATGTGATGCTGATTACCGACGGACGCTTCAGCGGTGCGACACGCGGCATGTGCATTGGTCATGTCGCGCCGGAAGCCATGCTGGGCGGCCCGATTGGTCTGCTGCAAGAAGGCGACATGATTACGATTGATGTTGATGCACGTTCGATCAAGGTTGAATTGAGTGATGCCGAGCTGGAAAAGCGGGCAGCGGCATGGACACCGCCGAAGCCCAACTATGCCAGTGGTGTCATGAACAAGTATGCGCGGACGGCGTATCAGGCGGATGACGGCGCAGCGACGAACGTGATTAGCCCGTAGGATTCACTGAATCTCACAAACAAAAACGCCCCGACTGTGAGTAGTCGGGGCGTTTTTGTTTACGGGGGTTAACGCGTGGGTTCGGGCTGCATGGCGGCGGCGATGGTGGTTGCCCATTCGGTGATGGCATCCCAATCGCGGAAATCACCGGTAGGTGACCTAACGCCTTTGATAATCAGCTTTTCGCCAATATTAAGTTTATCCATATCCAAGTCGCCGTGAAAAACAGCGATGTCGCGGGGTTGGATACGATTAGCGAGTGACTGCTGGGCTGTGGGGAAGCGCCAGCCTTTCATTAAGGTCACGGGATCGCCCTCGCCCGTCGGGCCGCTGGAGAAAAACCAGACCGGAATTCTTGCTAATGAAGATGCATATTCTTCCAAGAATGTCACCGCTTCTTTACGCCAACTGCCCATATAAACGGCGCTGCCTAACACGACCGCTGCAAAGGGCGTGAGGTCGTCGACTTTTTCGACAGGCAATACATTTACTTTGAGACCCGCGTCATATAAGACCGAACCGATTTTCTCGGCAATTTCGGTTGATGCCCCATATTTGCTGGCATATGCTACTAAGATTCGAGATGCCATCTAGATACCTCTCCATGCGGCAGTCCGTACCGCAACTTATTGATAATCTCTCTGAGCATATTATCCAGCAATAGAGGTATGAGGGACAGTGAGTTAGGTCACCGAAAGACTGTTATCTTTTGCGAAATAAATAAGAGGCTCATGGGATGGCATGTGCCTATACAACGTGATCATGTTCGCGGAAGATTCTGTGGCGAAATTAGGCGAACATAATGTACGCGACTAAAGATTCCGATTATTCGGCAACTTCGGGTCGCAGCGAAGCGACAATGCTTACAGCCCAGTTGCTAATAGCGTCCCAGTCGCGGTAATCACCCACGGACATGTTAAATTCTCTTACCATATGCTTTTCGGCAAAATTGAGCTTTTCTAGATCGATAGCACCGTGGAACAAGGCAATATCGCGGGCATGGATACGATCAGCGATGGATTGCTGAGCACCGGGTAAATGCCATCGGTGAGTCAAGGCAGCCGGATCGTCCTCACCCATCGGGCCACTGGAGAACAACCATATCGGAATCTTTGTCAATAACGCCTTATAATCGTCAAGAAAAGTCACGGCTTCCTGCTGCCAATTGCCTGCATAGACAGCACTGCCCAAGACCACTGCATCGAATGGTGTCACGTCGGTCACTTTTTCAGCAGCGAGTAGACTGACAGTCAGACCTCCGTCGGTTAAAACCTTAGCGATTTTCCTAGCAATTTCGGTTGTTGCCCCATGTTTGCTGGCATATGCTACCAAGATTCGAAATGCCATTTGGCACCTTCTCCATGCGGAAATCAGTACCGCAACTTATTGATGATTACCCTGAGCCTATTATCCAGCAGTTGAGGAGTGCGGGGCAGTGAGTTAGATCACAGAAACGCTATTATCTTTGGCGGCACAAAATAGAGGCACATGGGATGCCATGTACCTCTAAAACGAGTTTATGTTTTGGGGTGATTTTGCGGCGAAATTAGGCGAGGGCGATGCACTCGATTTCGACCAGCGCACCAGCACGCGGCAGGACGGCCTGCACGGTGGAACGGGCGGGTGGCTTGTCACCGAAGAAGGTGGCGTAAACCCCGTTCATCTCGGCAAAAGCGTTGACATCACTCAGGAAAACGGTGGTCTTGACGATTTTATCCATACTGCTGCCACCGGCCTCTAGAATGGCTTTGACATTGTTCAAGACCTGCGCGGTTTGTTCTTTGATGCCACCGGCCACAAAATCCTTGCTTCCGGGCACGACAGCAATCTGACCGGCGACGAATACAAAACCGTTGGCGACAATGCCCTGTGAATAGGGGCCAGCCGCACCGGGCGCTTTATCAGTTGCAACTACTTGTTTGGTCATCACTTTATCCTCAGGTAAAACGGATCAATGCTGACCATTGTACCGCGTTTTGAACGGATTAAAGATGACCACCTATTCCGCAATGATACGATCCAGCTCACCCAGAAAGCGGGTACGATCCAGCGGCTTGGAGAAGTAGGCGTTGAAGCCATCGGTGATGGCAAGCTGCTTTAATTCAGGCGTATGGAAGGCGGTCATGGCGACACAAGGCAGCGATGTCAATTCCGATTCGCCACGAATGGC
>JBBSBS010000245.1:0-9594 GCA_038251045.1 Aggregatilineales bacterium
GAAGCTGCTTCTGTTCGGGATCATCGGTCGCATCCGACAACTTGTTCAGCCTTTCCACACATTCGTCATAGCTGATGCGCGGGAATGGTGCTACCACATCCTGTAATTTGGTGGTGTCGCGCTCTAAAATTTTCAGCTCCTCTTTGTGCTTTGCCAAGACCGTCTGCACCACATGGCTAATGAAGTTCTGCTCCATGTCCATCAGGTCTTCGAGGTTAAAGAAGGCCATTTCCGGCTCTAACATCCAGAACTCCATCAGATGCCGCCGCGTCTTGGATTTTTCGGCACGGAAGGTCGGCCCGAAGCTATAGACCTTACCAAAGGCTGCCATATCGGCTTCGTTGTAAAGCTGTCCGGTTTGCGCCAGAAAGGCCTTCTCGCCGTAATAATCCAGCTCGAACAAACTGGTCGAGTCCTCACCTGCCGATGGGGTAATGATCGGTGTATCAATCAGGGTGTAGCCGTCATTATCCAAGAAGTTGCGCATGGCACTGACGATGGTCGCCCGAATACGCATGATGGCCCACTGGCGAGACGAACGCAGCCACAGATGGCGGTTATCCATCAAGAACTCGACACCGTGATCTTTGGGCGTAATCGGATATTCATCCGCCATCTGCACCAGTTCCAGCGACTTGATACCGACTTCATAACCACCGGGGATGCCGGGTGCGCGGTCATCCTTGCGGACGCTGCCAGTGATAATCACCGACGATTCTTGGGTCAGTTTTCCGGCGACCTCGAACTGTGCTTCATCCATATCTTTCTTGAAGGCCACACACTGCGTAATGCCGGTGCCATCGCGCAGTTGAATAAATTGCAGCTTACCCTTGTCGGTGCGGTTATAAACCCATCCCCGCAGCTTAACTTCTTGCCCATCATATTGTGCAATATTCTGGATACTGATATTGGTTGCCACTTTGAATAATCCTTTTTCGACAACTGCTCTAGAGACACATCATACTGCGTCCTGCTGTGCATTTAGTGGCAGATTATACCACGCCTGAGACTTGTGCATTACGTCACAAATCGACCGCCAATATTCGTCAAAGCTGACGAAACGGGACGTGCGGAGATTAGTATAATTAACCAAAATTTCAACAAGATCGCATGTACCCTTAATGCTCACCTAATAGTATTTTTGTGAACTCTACCATATGGTGTTAGTATAAATATGAGCTAAAAGGGGGCACACGGTCAATGAATTTGTTTCAAAACCTCACCGATTTCCATTATGTATATCAGGATATTTACCGTCACTGGCACGCCGATTCCGAGCGTTATACCGGTGGTGATGCCCTCAATACTGCGCTCGACGAAGGCTGGATTATTAATGATGTTGTGGGTTTTCAAGAAGTTCACCACATGGGCGCGCGGGGTACGGTTATCTTTCATTTTGAGTTGAAGCGTAACAATGAAGCTGTGACGATGCCCGTTGTGGGTAACCCCTATGTTGACCGGCTCGTGTTGATGATGCAGCTCAAGCTCGTCCCGCTTGCCAAAGCCAGCTAATTAAAATAAGGACATGGAACCGCCGTGTGCCATGTCCTTACGAAACCCTACCCCAACCCCCTTCAGTGGTTAATGACACAAGCCTCGAATTTGTTGGGCTATCGCCGCGTTCACCTCAAAATGTTCTTCCAAGAACGTCAATATCGCCAACGCCGACTCGCGGCTATGGTCATAGCCTTGAATGAATTCCGGCAGATGCGCCGCCACGTCGGGGAATTGATCCTCAAAGCGGCGTTCGATGTTGAATTGATCCAGCAGGATAGGCTGGGCTTTTTCAACCTCTAGAGCCAACTGCAAAATTTGATCGACCGCGTAGCTCTGGATAAAACGCGCTGCCGACAACTTCTCGGCGCGATGATAGCGACCTAAGCCCACGTAAAGATTTGTCAGTGCTTCACCCAGCCGCCATTCGACGGTTTTCCGGCTGGGTGCGGATGCACTGTGGGGTATGGCTATCGACTCGTCAAAATCGGCTGTCTTCCAGACGATTCGTCCGGCACTGTAGGGGATAGTCGCCATCTCCTGTGATTCAAACACGGCGAACTCGCAGAATATGCCGTCATCAAATAGCGCTTTATAGCCATCGTCCGTGTTTTGGAAGGCATAGGCAAGTGGTCGAACATCTGCCAACCAATCAAGATTGCGCAGGTATTCCTCCTTAACCCCCTCACGCACAATCACAAAAAAATCGAGATCGGAATAGGCATCCAGCCGCGTCGTTTCCGTCCCGACTGATCCCAACCCTAGCAGTGCGAGTGCGCCATCCCGCCCTCGGAGTGATTCCCCAATTGCATCCAAGCGTTCTAACAGCAGCCGCGGTGTCGTCATCACGAAATTCTTTCTTTTACTTATTGACCGGAAAATGTCAGCATTTGAACAGCTAACACACCCTCTATAGGAACAGATCTCAACGGCAGATCAACCGCCTGATGTCACTGGACGCGCACCTCTCATGGCCTTCACTTCCTCATCCGTTAAGACAGGTGCTTCGCCCGCACGGCGCGAGAGTATATCCAAGACCGCGTAATACGCAGGTTTCGGCTGATACTTGTCATCAAACAGCAACGGATTCACTTTGGGATTCTCGAAAAAGCCTAGATTAGCATCACGCAGCCACGTATATTTGTCACTTACGCCCCATGTGATGAAAGCGGTACAGTTGCTGTAATCAAGGCAGGTCTCCAAGACGCGGCGGTAATCACCGGCTTGTTTTTGATAAATCTTATCGGTGCCGTCACCGGGGTAGCGATCATCCATTTCGGTGATCTGCACTTGCAAACCGAGTTCACCAAGGCGCGCAATATTCTTGGCAATACTCTCGGTGTTGATGCTGCCAACGGTAAAGTGCGACTGAAGACCAACCCCGTTAATCGGTACACCACGATCCACAAAATCTTTGACCATATCATAGATGGTGTCAGACTTGGCGTTTATGCCTTCCGCGCTGTAATCATTATAAAAAAGCAAGGCATCGGGATCAGCCTCATGGGCAAAACGAAACGCCATTTCAATATAATCATCACCAATCATTTGTTTCCACGGGGTGTCTCGCAGACCGGAGTTGTCATCCGCAATGGCTTCGTTGACCACATCCCAAATCGGAATAATACCTTTGTAGCGCCCCACGAGTGTATAGATATGCTGACGCAGTACTTTGATGGCTTCTTCACGATCAAATTTTGCCGTAGCCAACCAATTCGGCATACACTGATGCCACACCAGCGTATGCCCATGAACCACCATATCATGTTGGGTTGCAAAATCAACCAACCGATCTAACTTCCCAAAATAGAATTGTCCGCGTTTAGGTTGAATTTCACAAAACTTAGCCTCATTCTCCGGTGTCAACATATTAAATTCCCGGCTGAGGGTTTCGACATGTTCAGGATGATCTAAATGAGTGGTGTAAACCGCCGCCCCAAAATGAAAGTTGTTTTTATCCGCGAGTTCACGTATGGTTTGAGTGGTTGCTTGAGCAGAAGGATTAGCCACCGCCGAACGGATATCAACGCTCATTACAATCATCATGAGTGCTGCTACAAAAGCAGCCGCGTAATACGGATAATAGCGCTTAAACATTATTAATATCCTTTGAATGATTTTTTGCCTGAATCTCATATCTTTCACATTTCATGTTATCGCGAATACCTTTCCCATTTTATCCTAACGGCGCATAACTGTAGCCAGACAAACCCAACCTCGCAAGCATATATCAAAGACGCTCTACGAAACCCGCGTCATGTTCGTCTAAGTCCCATTCAGGTTGATGGATGAAGCGAACACCCATCAGCTTGACTATTCATCCTAGACGCAAACTAACCACTTGTCGGATGGGGTGGCTGTCAGCGTGAGTTACCATTGTAAATGGAAATCAATAATGATCTCAAAATCTGATTTATGCACGATAATCTGCATAACAGGTGTTCAAAAGTAGCTATTCGTCAAATTGAATACAGTTTTAGGCCAAACTTCGTACACATTTCACAGGCACGGTTAATGCAAATGCACTAGATTCTGCCGTATATTATGAATACGAGGGTGTACGCAATTGGTATAGTGCCTTTTTGTAACACTTGAACAAGCACTTAGATACCTACAAATGGCTATCGGCGGCAGTCAGTAAAATAAGCAGTACGAGGAGTGTAAAATGGTTACATCCAATCCCCTAGTTCTTGAAGATGTTGATTTTTACCGCCATTGGCATCCGAAATCCGAACGTTTTGCGGCGGGCGATTGCCTCGCGACAGCACTGATGCTGGGATGGGTCTTAAAAGTGCCGATCGTCATGGATGTCTACTGGTGCGCCGGTGCGCGTCAGGTGAATGTCTACCACTGCGACCTTGTGCGCGATGACGAACGGATGCATATGCCGGTGTTGGGCAATCCGTATATGGATCGCCTCATCCAGCAAATGGAACTGCCTGTCATTGTTTCTGAAGAACCGAAACAATTCTTACTACAAGCAGTAGCACCTGCACACGAAAAAGTTTCAGTTTAGGCTGCGTTTTCTATTTCCGTGACCACCAAGAAAGGTGTGGCTGTTGAGTCACACCTTTTTATTTACCCCACCACCGAAGTATCGTACTACCATCGGTAAAGCCTAACGGCAGCAGCGCTCCCAGCGTAAATACCAGCAAATTGTCGAGGAAGAAGAAAAGCCCGACCAATATGATAACTTTTGCCAGATGCGGTTCGTCTTGACCGGTAGTAAATGTGCCCGTTAAAAACAGATACAGTAATCCAGCCGCCAGCGTCAGCAACAGGCTGATAACCGGCCCACCCAACGCCCGTTTAATATGCACACGTCCCGATAGCTCCGGCTCATCTTTCGGATACACCGAAAGCCCGATTGGCCCAAAGAATATGACACCGCTCATCGGATAACCGGTTTGGCGGGCGGCGATGCTGTGACCGATCTGATGCACCAGTTCCGACAGGTAATGGATGACGACCGCCACCAACGCACCCACTACTGCCTCGGTAATCGGCAGACCCAGCAGGCTCGCCACAATGGTCAGCACAATCCACAGCGCAAGCATCGTCATCCATATCGAGGCGCGTGCCGTGATTCGTAATCCTGCAATATGCCCCACTTCAATCAAGCGGTTCACCATTACACCTCGCTATCGATCCGCAAATGCAGCAGTGCCAAAGCCATAATTGTCGCCCATGCCAGCACTTTGAATGCACCCGCCCGCAGCGCCGACTCAATTTCTGCACGGTCGAAGATCACCATTTGTTGTTCTTCCAGATCGTCGGCGTTGATGTCCTGCGTCTTCACAGCACCCTTCGCCAAAAATAGATGCGCCACGCCCGCCCCGCGATTACCATCCACCGCATATTGACCGAGGTTAATCCACTCGTCTGCCGTATAACCTGTTTCCTCCAGCAGTTCGCGTTGGGCTGCTGCCAGCGGTGCTTCACCCGGCTCGATATAACCGCCAACCGGAGCCAGCGTTACCCCATCCACCGCGTATTTCACCTGTTGGAAGCACAGAAATTGTCCGGTCTGTGTCACCGCCACCACATTCACGTAGTCTGGCAGAATAATCCACGCCCAATCATCAATCGTCTGCCCATTTGGCAGTTCTATCGTCCGGTTTTCCACCGTCACCCATTTGCCGTTTTCCAGCACCGTCCGCTTATTCAGAGTCTTCCACGGTTGCATGAGCATCCTCGTTCGAAAATACTTTTGAACTTTATTCAACTATGATTCAGCGTTCCTAAAACTGACCTTTCCCAGATAGTCTAGCACAGACATGAAGTGAATTATGTGATTGGTCAATGTTTAGAAATAACCTTAAGCTAAACAACCATAAAAATGCCCTAGAGTAATATAAATAAGCCATAGGGCATTTTTAATTTTGAGAGGCATATAAAAATGATAAGGATAGTATTACTAGTTGTGATTTGTATGTTCACTGTTAGTTTGGTTGCCGCCCAAGATAGCGATTGGCAAAGTGATGTTGACGGTTCTATGGAATACAATTGCGAAACGTTGCCGATTGTAATCTCAGCAATCGAGAAAAGTGATACGAAATCTTTTTCTGGAATCGGAAATTTGAAAATTGCCCGCCTTAAAGACGGCACAGAAATCTCTACCGGCAGCTATATTAGCACGGCAGTTATGATTTTGTTGTCACAAAAATCACAGATAGCAATTACGACTAATGATATCTTCTCGGCAGCGTCAGCGGTATGTAACAAAACCCCTGAAGTAGCAGTTGCCAATACTTCTAATCCGGTTGATGAATTCAATGTGATTGTTAAAGGCAATGTCAATCTTCGGTCTTGTGCAGGTACTCAATGTACTATTGTTCAAACCGCAAAGGATAGCTCGATACTCACCGTAATTGCTATAGATGGTGATTGGTACGAGGTTAAACTTGACGATGGAACGGCATTTATCTCGTCCAAATTAACTACTCGTGGGCCAGACGATATAATCAAGGTAGACGAACCATATTTCGATGCCCCAACCGGATGCTTTATCGTTTTTGATGCCAAAAGAGGCGATATGGATGTTAATTTGATCTTATCCGGTATAAACAGAAATGATATTTTGGTAGATATTTATCGTCCCAAAGAGTCAAGACCATTAAAAGTGGAAGCACAACTTGATAAAATGTTTAGCGATACAAACGAACCTTACATCTTACAATATTACTCATATAATGTAAGTTGGCCTTTGAATGGTCGCTATGAACTAGAGCTAACTCTGGATAAGATCACACGCAAACTCGCATGGGAATTTGAAACCAAAGGCGACTACAACATTTTTATACAGTGTGACTAGTCCATAAGCAATCGCAGGTGAGACAGTATATATTTAATATAATGATACTGTCTCTCTAATTTTGCTGTTTTCCAGCACCGTCCGCTTATTCAGAGTCTTCCACGGTTGCATGAGCATCCTTTCACGAAGCATTTATGCCATAAAAATCTGTCGGTGAACCATCCTCATCAAGTTCATGCTTAAGATAAGTCATCCCAATTTTTTCCAAGATTCGCTTAGAACCAAGATTTTTTGGATAAATGGTGGCGATAATACGTTTCAACCCACATGCCCGCCATCCATAGGCCACCATCTCTGCTGCCAGCTCGGTTGCCAATCCCTGCCCCCAATAGGACCTGAGCAGCGCATAAATGAGTTCGGATGCTTCCGGTGGTTCCGCATCTTCAGATTGCACTAACCCGCAAAATCCAATAAACGCGCCATCTCGCGTATCAATCACCGCCGAGCAGCCAAAGCCTTTGGTGGCGTAATTATTAATCGAAACCTCAATCCATTTTGCGGTCAGTTCGCGTGAAAGCGGCTGCCCATCACCCATGTAGCGCATCAGTTCAGCATCACCGGTAATCGCAAACAGGCGGTCAATATCATCGGGTCTTAACTGCCGCACGACCAGCCGATCCGTTTCAAACAGGGATGTCATTTCATCTCCAACACAGATGACTTAGGCACGCATCGCCGTCAAAAATTCGGTTTCAAATGCCGCTTGATCGACACTGATACAGATCCGCACGGCATGACCAGATTCGTCTTCCTTCACACGCCCGATTTCCGATCCCTCTTCTTGAACCACGCGCAGCTTGAGTGTCTCAAAAACGGCGGTTTCGGGGTGTGCCGCAACCACAGCCGCCACCACATCCCAGCAAAAAATCGGTCGCTTGCCACCCAATCGCTTGACACGCCGGACAACCCGATACACAAAATCACCTACAGCCGATGAGCGCAGCCCCGCCAGTTGCGTCAGCAGCGCCTCCGTCAACGGAATTGTGTTGGTCACATCCAATGGGATCAGGGTGATCGGCACACCTGAATCCACCACGACTCCGGCAGCATGTGGATCAATATAAATGTTCCACTCGGCATAGGTGTTCTCGGTACGCGGCAGCATTTCGCGCAAATTTCCGGCAGTCTTCAACGCGCCGCCCATCACATAAATCATCTCAATCTTGTCAATCAGCGCAGGCCGCTCAAGCAGAACTTCCGCGATATTGGTTAGCGGGCCGAGGGCTAACAGCGTTATTTTTTCGCCCGCGCCCTCGATCTGGTTAATCAGCAGATCTTTACTGCTGAGGTTGGAACGCACTGTTTTGGCCTTTGGGAAAGAAATACCAATCCGCACATCCATCACCCAGCGCACGAAAATGGGGAAGCTGTGATTACCCCGCAGCGGTTTCGTTTGCCCGTGTGTCACTGGCACATCTACATTTTTGAGGCTGAGTATCCGCAGGGCGCTCTGTACGCCTGCCGAGGGATGGGCTTCGCCTGTCGCCGCAATGGTCACAGCCTTGATCTCAACATCGCTGCACTGAATCAGGTATGCCAGTGCCAGCCAGTCATCAAAAGCCATATCAGTGTCAATAATAAGCTGCGTTGACATATGACCATCGCTTTCATAAAAAATAGGCGAAGCAGTATTCTACCTATCTTTTACGAATTCCAAAATTTCTGGCGCGGTGTTAGACATGCTGCGAGTAAGGCGCAGGGAAGGCCGGATAGATCACAATAACGATCTAATCTTCCTCATCAACGGTCGGGACGGGGCTTCCTGTACCTGAGATTCGTTCCAGTTCCGCCACCGCGTCCACGATCAACTGCCGCACGGCTGGTCGCTCCAGTTCACTGACCGAACGCAGCTTCACGTGCCGCAGCAGCTTGCCGGTTCCTTCTAGCAAACCTTCCGCATCCGGCAGCACCGTACCGCGATAAAATCCGAGGTTGATGCGGTCTTTCATCGGCGCGATGTAACAAAACATGGCGTTCATCTTGGTTGCGCTGCCGTAACCGATCGTCTTATACGCCTCGTACACACGCTCTTGCACACCCGGCACAATTTCCTTTACAAGTTCCCGTGTCTTTTCCGCCAGCATTTGCACTTCTGCCGGATACATCGAAAGGAACTTTTCAACTGTTAGGGTCATACCTTCTCCTACAACGTCTCATCTGGCGAACCAGAGAACAACTGCCCGACCAATAGCGAAATTGTTGGCAAGCAGGCAAACATCACCACATCAATAGCATTGAACTTCTTTAACGCGCCGTATTCACCCTGCGTAGGCTGTGAATAAAGGAATGAAATTTACTTATTGATTATACCTCAAACCACTTAAATTGCTTGACAAATTATAACATTTGTTCTAAAATGAAGCAGCGTTCAAGTGAATTTTGGATGCTTCCGTGCCACTTACGCACCATCTCCAAACACAATTGACAAATCGAATCACAAAGTGACATTTCGTACTGCAAACGCCGCGCTTCTCTCCCTCACAACCGCTGAATTGGCACAAAACTGCAAAAGCGGCGGACACACGGGAGACAATTGCGTCGCTCCGCGCTTCTAGCCGAGCAAACCGCGTCGGTAATGCATGATTTCAGCGGGTCCTCGCCTGCCTCCCGCCTGTCATTTCAGCGGAAATTATGCAGTAAATGCAATTGATATGTACGAATACAAAATCGTCAACTTGCAGCCCTATACGCTGGGCTAAACACCCGCCGTATACGCCCCGGCATCAGTGGTGCTAACCGTTCCAACTCATCCGCATCCAATGGGCGCAGTGCCAGCAGCAGCACCA
>JBBSBS010000246.1:0-9567 GCA_038251045.1 Aggregatilineales bacterium
CCTGATGAGTTCTGGGATATCATTCCAGTTTGTATAATTTGTATGGGCCTTTCTCGAAGACTAATTGATGTGGCAGTCGTTGCAAATCATTGTCAAAGAGCGTAATTGACTCGGTAAACGGACCGACGATGACATACTGAATATCATCGGATATTTGCGGTTGTTCCAAAAGCGGATTGCTAATCTGGTTATACACTTGGTTGATTTTTGCCGCAAAAATCAGCGCCGATGGTCGAACAAATTTATGTGTACTGTAAAAGTCGACCTCCCACTCCCAGTTGAGGATTTTGACATCGGGCGAAAATTGCTCGTCAACCATGGTCGCAAATATTTCAGCATCATAATTTTGTGTTGTGGTAATCCGCTGCGCATTCTCAACGAGGCGGGGGCCAGCTAGAACGACGACAATCAGCACCAAAAGAATTGATTGAATTATGGCCGTGAGTTTCCATCGCTTGCTCGCCCAGCTAATAGCTTCCTCGATCATGATGGCGCTGCACAACGAACTGAATATCAGCGGAAAAAGCAGATATCGTGCCCAAGTGATGCTCAGTACGAAAAAATTCAAGAACAAGACACTGGTAATCAATGGAAGTATGAAACGCTGCAACCCATCTATTGATCGGGTTCGACTGCGAAATAGACCGTAAATGACAGCGATGCTTGAGACCAGCCATTGACCACTTTTCAGAAAAAAGCGTATATTTTGCGAAATACGTCCCAGCGAAGGATGAAAAAAGCTGGCATCAGCTAGTGCAGACTGCATCTGTAGATATGCAGCCCGCTTTTCCGGTTCGATCATCAGCAGTGAAACCACAAACCATAAACCGTAACCAAGAACCAATCCTGCCAGTGGGGCTAGTCGTTGTATCCATGTCAGCTTTTTGTAGTAAAAGAAATCGGCAGCAGCTACAATGAAAAAGCTTCCGGTCACTACCCAGATAAGCTGGTTTTTTGTGATGACTGTCAGTCCTAACAATACGGCAGAAAACAAAATCCAACGTAGGCTGCGGTCTACCATACTTCTCTGCCATGTGTAAAGTCCGAAGGATAAGAACGCAAGTGCAGGAAGCTCAGCAAGTACTTGCCGCCCGGCCCAAAGCGCATCATATATTTGGTAGCCTGCAATCAACAGTAATGGAACGGCAATAAGTGCCGCCGTTGTGTTTCGAATGTTGCGTATCAGTAGGTAAATCCCGAATAACGCACCCACGAAAAATATAGAAATTATCAACCGCGCGGCCAGCAAGCTGTTATTGCTGAGGTTTAGTGCCAATGCTACTGGGGCAATTAGCGTCAGGCCAGTGCCACCCGGTGGGATTAGTCGATCAAAACCGTCCCCATTTCGTGTAGCATACTCGCCGTTTTCAGCTAAATTATGCGCGAATTGAAGATACATACCTTCGTCCCAGCCACTGATGGTGGGATAATTCGCCAGATTGGCAAACAGAAAGAATCCCACGAGAGAGATAACAACTATCTTCATTACGAGTTGGAACAAAACGTTATGTGATGAAGGTTGGGTCGGGGTTTCAGGTAAAGGGGACGATACAGTTTCCATATTTCCCTCGTTGACCAATCAGGCGGCTCATTAATCGAAACATCCCTGATAAATGTCAGGCTTAGTATGTGTTTCGATATAAAGATCTTAAACAAGAATGTGGTTATCAATGGGTGGTTAAAACCGACCATGAATTATTCATGTCCGGCACCAAACAAGAACAATTTTGGACAATCCAATAGAATGTCATTGCTATTCTGTGATTGCTGAAATGACTATCTGGGATAGCAGTAATGCTTTCTACACTTTTTGCCAAGGTGTCATAGCTAGTAGAAGCGTCCCAAAGCAGATGATTGCGAGAGCAACCCATCCTTGCACA
Organism: Aggregatilineales bacterium; assembly: GCA_038251045.1. Lineage (GTDB taxonomy): Bacteria > Chloroflexota > Anaerolineae > Aggregatilineales > Phototrophicaceae > CFX2. Next base: position 1,881 of record JBBSBS010000246.1, read on the forward strand.
GGCACTTTTTCACCTAAGAAAATAAGCCCCCCTAGTGTAACAAATACATAGCCTATCGCTACCATCGGATAAACTGAACCAACAGGGTAGCGTGAGAGTACACGCATCCATAGCAATGTGGACACGCCATAAAAGCCGATAGCTAACCACAACACCGGTGTGTGAAGGGCATATTGTATGAGGCCAGATACATTTTGAGCACTCTCATTCACACTGCGCATCGCTGTACGCAACAGCAATTGACCAGTTGAAGTTAGTGCAACTACGATTAATACTTCCAGAATTTTGCTGAAATCCACTTTGGTGACCCCGCTATAACCAATTTAAACTTAGAATGAAGCCGTTGCTGCCAAATGTGTTTTGTAAAACACCCTCATTAGTATAGAGAGTGAGGTACTAAACTCTTAATTTGGATCAATAACATTGACAATAGAATTAATATTTTTATTTTCTATAGACTGCCTATCATTAGCCTAAATATTTAGAAAGGGCATTCAATTCCTGATAATAACGAAAAAGCTGGTTGACGCTCAATCTCCTCAAGGCTAAAGTAGTCATATGCTAAAATGGACGCACGAGCAGGCGTAAAAATAGTAGTGCTTGAACCACCTGAGCAGAGTACGGATTGAAACCGGATAAATGTTGAATTGACCTCGAATGGCGTGGTGGAATACCATTTTGATGGAGAATATAGTCTCGAAAGCCATAAGCGTAAGGTTGTCGCTTTCACTAGAAACCGGTTTCACAAACGATTGCTCTTTTGCAACGCATCACCCGCCACCTGCCTCGATCATATCTGCCCCACTTTTTCCGGCTTCTATCAGCGGGCGCAGTTGGCTGATCATTGCCCGAAAGTGCTTAGTATCACTACCCTTTATAAACATGATGTCGAGGTAGCCCACGTTGGCAGGTAAAGTAATCTTTAGGGTGGTCAGCAATTGGTAACTCTGACTCACAACCTCTGCCAGCTCATCCGCATCATTTAAATCACTTACCGTCGCGCTCAGATAGAAGTCAGTGGTCATGGCTGCGAAATAACTGACGCTGTTATCCGAATTAACACAGTTTTCGCCGTACGCATCAGCGCGGTTAACATTTACAGCCTTCAACCCCGCCTCGTTGAGTACCGTTTGCACGGCGGTCGCGATGTCCGGTAAATCCTGATGCGCCCACATGAAAGCACAATTGCTGTTACGGACACTCGGCGTAGGCGTAGGTGAGGGACGTATGGCTAAAGCAGTCGCTGTCTGCGCAAGCCGCCCGAACTCCGGTGCGCTGGCACTCGCCATCAACACCATCACTTTATCTGCCGGACTCATGGTCGCGTTGCCACCGGGGCAAATCACATCTGAGGGTGGACATAGCGTGGGTGTTGGGGTTATCGTGCCTTGAAAACCGCCTATCAATGCATAAGTCTCGGTTTGATGAAGTTGTGCTTCAGTAGTTTGATTGAGTCCAACGATAGCCGTAATTGTTTTTCTAATCGGAGGCTGTTCAGTATTGAGGTCAGATGGTCTTAAGAATCGTCCAAAGAAGAATATTCCAGCAAGGATAGTGATAAACAGTCCAATCAATAATAGATTTCGCCCTCTGTTGTTCATGCGCATCATCCCCTCCCAACTTCATGATGATACTCAGCATGACGGATAGGTCGGTACAAAAGTTCCCGCCAAAGCCCATCGTGGTATTTTACAGAACGGCTCATTACCCCTACAATGTGCTGCTAACTTCATTATATGAGGGTATCGTCTATGACCGAGAAGCGAGTCGTATTTGACTTTGAAGTTGATTTTTCCAATGAGGGTGGCATCCAAGGTCAGAAGTTCCGTCTTGATATTGAAGGGGATGACATCAGCGATGCCGAACTCGCGGCCTATATCGTCCGCGACATGCGCTTGTTGATGGTCAAAGAGGTGCGGATTCTAAACAAGCATATTATCGAAGAAGCCCATAAACGCCCATCATGATAAATTGTTAAGTAACAGTTCATATCGGATATGGAGGATAAATTGCTAGAACTTATTCCTGACAACTTTAAAGATTTGCTAGATAGGCCGATTGTGGTCAGTCTTGTAACCGTTATGCCCGATGGTCAGCCGCAGGCCACCCCTGTGTGGGTGGATTACGATGCCACCTATATCCGCGTCAACACCGCCCGTGGTCGCCAAAAAGACAAGAATATGAAACCCGGCGCAAAAGTAACCATCTTGTGGATTGATCCTAAAGATAGCGGACGCTGGATGGAAATTCGCGGTGTGATTGCCGAAGAAACCGAAGTCGGTGCAGTTGAACACATCAACGCTCTCAGCGCCAAATATAACAACCAACCGGATTACTATGCTCGCAACGAGGCTAAACGCGGCAAAGAGCAGCGTGTCACGTACAAAATTGATCCGCTGCGCATCAACACCAGCCAATAACATGAGACAATGGGGCGAGTTAATCGCCCCTAAGTTCACCGTTACTTATGGAAGTGGGGCAGTACATCTTTTGCCAGCGCCTCTAGACCCTTGATGTCGTCAAGCTCCATCCATTGCAGCATGAAGCGTTCGACCCCCGCGTCCACAAATTTGCCAATCTGGTCAACCACCCGTGAACCTGTGCCAACGAAACGGATCGGGTCAGCATCGGTTTGCTCTTTGCCCGGTTCTTTTACCAGCTTGGCTTGAACTTCGGCATCCGAGGTGCCGAATAGGATTCGACTCATAAACGAGCGCTTGACATCTGTGGGCTTGCGTCCGCCTTCGGTCAGTAAGTTGTCAAGCAAATCATTACGCTCTTTCACCTGCGAAGCCGCGATACCCACCGCATTCCATTCGTCGGCAAATTGAGCGACCAATGGTAATGTTTTCTTGGGGCCATTCCCGCCAATCAATAAACGTGGGCCACCTGCTCGCTGTGGACGTGGTAGCAGAATCGCTTCATCTAATGAGAAGTGTTTGCCTGTATAGCTGACAGGTGTATCACTTTTGAGTAACTTGGTTGTGACCTCCAGTGCATCCTCAAACATCTCAATCCGTGTGGACTTGTCATAGAAAGGAATACCGAACTGCTTATGCTCGCGTTCGTGCCAGCCGACACCTAACCCCAGCACCAACCGCCCACCACTCAAGTCATCTACGGATGCTGCCATTCGGGTGAGAAGTGCAGGGTGACGAAAGGTCACAGGCGAAACACACGTTCCGAACTCGATGCGTGAGGTATGGCTGGCGGCGTATGTCAGCGACACCCATGTTTCGAGCGATTCTTCATCCGGTGGACCAATGGTGAAATGGTCGGATCGAAACACACACTGGAAGCCGTAATCTTCTGCGGCCTTGAGTATGCTTTGCCAGCGCGCCCATGTTAACCCTGCCTGTCCTTCGAGCATTATTCCAATTTGGGTCATTGTTCAGTCTCCTGTCATGAAGCAGAAATAACAAAAGTAAAACCTGTTACGTTAAGTCATTTGCCAGTAATATTGCGGAAACGCTGATTGTAATTGTAACGAACTCTGGCTAAGGATGCCCATGCCACCGACCTATATCCATTTCTTGCTTATCCCTCATCCCACACAGCCGCAGCTATTACTGCTTTCGGATGATACGGGTCATCATCTGCCCCGCTATGAAACAACCGAGCCACATTACTGGCAAACGGTCGCTCCCGTGAACCAGCTAACTCAACAGCATCTAGGATTAAAATTAACCACACTCCGCTGTATGAAATTTGAATCGAGTAATGAAACGATCACCATGTTTTATGCAATGGATGGTAGTCGTATCGCTGCCGATTGGGCACAGCCTGAAGGCGTAATCTGGGCAGCAAAAGACTCTTTGGACGATCTCACCGCTGAGCAAAAAATGGTTGTTGATGAATGGTTTGTGTGGAGGAGTGATGTCAGCCTGATCCAAACCGAATGGTATCGACCGGGCTGGTTTGAACGGGCAGTCGCTTGGATGGAAGAGCAGTTCGATGATCGCGGCATTTTGATGACCGCCCCTATCGAGCAGGTGAGGTCGTGGGAACGGTCGGCTATTCTACGGGCGCAAACCACCTTCGGGCAGTTCTATTTCAAGGCGCTGCCAGTCATGTTCAAGCATGAGTCGCCGCTGGTGAAATGGTTGGCCTATAGCTATCCCGATGACTTTCCCAAACCTTTGCTAGTGGATGGTTGGCGGCGCTGGTTGTTGATGCCGGACTATGGTAATCAAACACTGGATGAGACACAAGACATTGAGCGTTGGGAGGCTGTCTTACGACAGTTCGCTGAATTGCAGATGAACCTGTCCGTACATCTGAATGATTTAATCGGTCTTGGCTGCCCGGATCGCCGCTTGTATACGCTGGTTGCTGCAATCGAACCGTTGTTGATGACTAGTGCGGAGTTGCTTTCAGGCAGCACTCAGAAGATTTCCGAAGATGAGCTAGCACAACTCCGTCTGCGTATCCCGCACTTCAAACAAGTTTGTACTAAGCTATCTGCTTACAGTATTCCCGCTTCGTTGGAACATGGTGATTTTTGGGCGGGGCAGGTGGTACTGAACAACGACAAAAGTGTGTTTATTGACTGGTCGGATAGCTCGGTCAGTCATCCCTTTTTTAGCCTGTACTTCCTTATTGACCCTGACGTTCGCTTGCCGGCTGTCCCCAATGTTCGTGAACGGCTGCGTGATGCCTATTTGCAACCGTGGCGCGCTTATGAGCCGATGGAAAAATTGATCGAAGCCTATGATCTCGCCATGCAGATTGCCCCGCTGCATCACGCCCTCATTTACCATCACCACATCCTGCCGCAGATGCAAGTGCAGTGGGAGATGAACAACATGGTCCCGTATTATTTACGAGCCTTATTGTTAAAGGGTTCATAGCTTCATATATATAGCGGGATTTTAAAGATGAGTAGCTCCTGAATAAGTGTGAACGACGTAAAAACCATCCCCATTGGCGTTGACATATTACTTTTGTTGCGATATAAATAAATAGAGAACGAAAGCAAACGAAATCGCATCGCTGTCACATAACACACACTTGCTTACGTTGATGCCTACACATACTTTGCAGTACAACATGCTACTCATACATTGTCGCCTGCGTTTGCTTTCGTGAGGGGAGGATGCAAATCCTCCCCCTCAAAAATAACGCCGAATAAATTTTTCATACTCAAATGTAAAGCGAAAAAATATGCCACAAAATCTATGGAAACCTGACGAAGCCAGCCGCCTACCTGACCTCGACGGATTGGTATACCGCAGCAACTTACTTGGGCGTGACCGTGCGGTTGTGAATATTTACGGTGGTAACACCAGCGCTAAACTGATGCTGACCGATCATGTCGGTCGGCAGGTAGAAGTACTAGCGGTGAAAGCCTCCGGCTCCGACATTTTCGACATCAAAGAAAAAGGCTTTGCTCTCCTTAAAATGGATGAGGTGATGCCTACATTCCAGCGCGAGAAAATGACCGACGAGGAAATGGTCGAGTATCTCAACCGTACCGTTTTCGAGCAAGGTCGTCCGCGCCAGAGCATCGAAACTCTATTACATGCTTTCGTGCCCTTCAAGCATGTTGACCACACCCACCCCGATGTTGTGATTAGTGTGGCGTGCGCACCGGATGGTGAACAGGCGGCTCGTGATGTCTATGGCAAGCGTATGGCGTGGGTTCCCTACATCAAACCGGGTTTCACCCTTAGTAAATGGATCGGCCAGCAGGTTATAGACAACCCCGGTATCGAGTGCGTTGTCATGGGCAAGCACGGGTTGGTCACATGGGCAGATGACTCCAAAACTTGCTATGATAAGACTATTGAAATGATACAGGTTGCTGAAGACTATGTTGCCGACAAGCGCAAAGGCAAGAAGGTTTTTGGTGATTTAGTAGTCAAGCCGCTGGATGCAGTCGAACGCAAAGCGATGATGGCAGAAGTCCTGCCGATTATTCGCGGCGCGGTCAACACCCGTACATCCAACATCCTCAGCTATGACGACAGCGATGTAGTGCTCGATATGGTGGGAAGCAGCAAGTCACCCGAAGTCAGCCAGATGGGTGCAGCCTGCCCCGATCATCTGGTACATGTCAAACGTCAACCCTTGTTCGTTGATTGGAAGCCTGCGGATGGCTTGGATGCGCTCAAGAGTCGTATTGCTGATGACGTAACGGCGTATCAGGAACGCTATGTCGAGTATTTTGAACGCTGCAAAGAGTCGGGTGATGAACTCGGCAATCCTGCGCCGCGTGTTATTCTCATCCCCGGTTTGGGAATGGTCAATACGGGCAAAGATGCCATGAACGCGGATGTCAGTCGCCAGTTGTATCACCGCGCTATTAATGTCATCGGCGGCAGCGAAGCACTAGGCGGTTTCGTCAGCTTGACCGAAAAAGAAGCCTACGACATCGAATACTGGCCCTTGGAACTCTATAAACTGAAACTTGCACCATCCCCGCGTGATTATGCCGGTAAGGTGGTACTCATTACAGGAGCTGCCAGTGGTATTGGTCGCGCAACCGCGTATCGCTTGGCTGCTGATGGCGCACACATCATTGTCAGTGATATTAATGAAGCCGGTGGTGCCGAAACCGTTACTGAGATCAATAAAAAATATGGCTTCAAACGTGCCGTTTTTGTCAAAACGGATGTGACCAGCGAAGATGCAGTCATTGACAGCTTTAAGCAGGCTGTGTTGGCTTATGGCGGCATCGACATCGTCGTCAATAACGCCGGTATCGCAGGTGGCGCGAACATTGAAGATACCACCTTGGCGATGTGGGACAAGAACATGAGCATTCTTGCGACCGGATACTTCCTCGTGGCTCGCGAAGCCTTCAAACTGCTGAAACAGCAGGGCGTAGGTGGCTCTCTAGTTTTCGTGTGCAGCAAGAACAGCATTGCCCCCGGTAAAGGTGCGATTGCCTACAGTGCAGCGAAAGCAGCCGAACTGCATATGGCACGTTCATTGGCAGAAGAGGGTGGCGCATACAGCATCCGCGTCAACTCCGTGCTGCCCGATGGTGTTATTCGTGGCAGCGGCATTTGGGACAGCCAGTGGAAAGAAGCCCGCGCCAAGCAGTATGGTGTCAAGGCCGATGATCTGAATGATTTCTATAAGCAGCGTAACACACTCAAGGTCGAAATACTGCCAGAAGATATTGCCGAGTCGATTGCCTTCCTCGGTGGCCCGCGTGCTGCCAAGACAACCGGCGCAGTATTGACCGTCGATGGTGGTGTGCCTGTAGCTTACGTGCGCTAACCAGAAAGATTAGTAGGGGTTTGCCCTCGGTAGACCCCTCTTGCTTAAAACGCGTTACAATCAAAGAAGATACGATTTTTATCGGTATCTTTGTCTCAAATTTAGAAATAATGTGTCCTTTTTATTGATACGAGTTTTTGATGACTGCTAAACGTGTTATTGCTATTGATTTCGGCGCCGAATCGGGGCGGGTTATGCAAGTCGCTTACGATGGCACAACCCTTCATATTGAAGAACTCCATCGCTTTGCCAACACACCGGTTACAGCCAACGGCACTCTCTATTGGGATGCGCTGCGCTTGTTTCATGACATTCTTGTAGGTGTAAAAATGGCTGCCCCCAACGCTGCCTCGATGGGGATTGATACGTGGGGTGTCGATTTCGCCTTCCTTGACCGCGACGGTCGCTTGCTAGCGAATCCCGTTCATTACCGCGACAAAAGCTGGGAAGGCATGATGGA
>JBBSBS010000247.1:0-9543 GCA_038251045.1 Aggregatilineales bacterium
AGGTTTTTCGACAGTAGGCACACTGCTGGCAACCATGACCGTACAAACCCGTGCCCGTGAAAGTCTGCTGCCGATTGTCATGCTGCCCATTACCCTGCCGATGATGCTGGCAGCGGTGCGGGCAACCACCGGTATCCTGAGTGGCACGCCACAGGACGACGGGGTGACATGGCCTCAAATCCTGATCGTTTTGGATGTTGTCTATCTGGCAGCCAGTTTCTTGCTGTTTGAGTATGTGATTGAAGAGTGAGACATACAAAAATATGTAGATTTTTGCAGATTTCAAAGCAAATTGTTAGAATTTGTACACTTTAGGATAAGGAGCAACATGCTATGAGTGCGGTACAGAATATGCCGCTGCGGACGGAGACAATTGTTCCCGCCAACGTCACGCGGACGCGGATACTGATAGGGCTGACCATCGTCACTGTGGTGCTAGTGGCGCTGGGAATTGCGATGGCGCTGGGTTACGCACCAACCGAAGTAGATCAAGGTGAAGTGCAGCGTATTTTCTATATTCACCTTTCGGCGTTTGCAGGCGCGTTCATCGCCTTTAGCACGACCGTCGTGGGTGCCGTTCTCTATCTGCGAACGCGCAAGGTCAAGTGGGACACGCTGGCACTGGCGGGTGTGGAAGTCGGCATGGCACTGGCGCTTATTAATCTGATCACCGGCATGATCTGGGCACGTCCCATCTGGAATACATGGTGGACATGGGATCCACGTTTGACATCGGAAGCCATTATGATTCTAACCTATGCCGCCTATCTGATGCTGCGTAACGGTGTTGAAAACCCTGACCAGCGACGGCGTTTTGCCTCGGTTTACGGCATACTGGCAATGACGACTGTAATCGCGGTACTGCTCATCACCCGCATCCGACCAGACACCATTCACCCAGTGGTGATTGGCCCCAGCCCGCAAAACACCGAAGGTGGCTTTGAAATGACAGCCCGCATCGGTTCAACCATCGGCATTAATTCAACCATTTGGAGCATATTTGTACCCCTCACACTCATCTGGTGGCGCATCCGGTTGGAGAACTATGCCGAGCGCGTGCGCGCAATCAAAATGCAAGTATTAGCAGGACAGGAGCGATAACATGAACGGAACAACCCCCGATACCGTCTCTTATCTCTATTTGGGACTAGCAGTAGTCACAGTAATTGCAGTGGGCTTTATAGGAAGTATGGTCGCCCGTTACCGCAATCTTCAAAAAGATTTGCAGGTCATCGAGCAATTGCGCGACGAATAAGCGCATACTGCACGACAACCTTCAGAATAAGTTAACTTAGCGCGGCATTAAACTATGCCGCGCTTTGATTTTTAGTGTGTTTTGTCGCGCTTCATGGCGATGATACGGATGCCAAACAGGCGCAACACACTGGCAACCGCGATCTTGATATTAAGCGGACGTGGTGCTTGCCGGAATGAAATCCGCCGGAAACCGAAACGACCATAATACGCCTCATTTTTAATGTGTGTCTCAAGGTATACATCGCCTGTTTCACCCGCCAGCAGCGCAGTAATAAGCTTTTCCCCGATGCCAAAACGCCGATGCTCCCGCTTGACGACTAAACTCCCCAACTCGCGGCAGTTCGGGTACGGGCGGATCTGACCTATGCCGATGATTTCGCCATCCACTTCGGCGACCACAAAATGTGACCAATCCAGTTCTGACGGGTCAAGCCGTTCGCCTCTGACCATTTGCCTGATGATAGCTTGATCGGTGCTGACAGCGGGGCGAATCCCAACATCAGACATTGCGTTTACCTTTCCCCGATATATACTTTCTCCTATGATAACCAGAATCATCATCAAATCGAGAATTCTATTGGTTGGAGCGATAAGCAAGGCAGCCTGCGGTGTGGCGCTGCTGGTGATGGCTGCTCTCATGTTGATGGGCTGCCAGCCGGACGCGACTAATGGGCAAAATTTGCTGCCGACCGCAATCCCCTTCCCGACAGTTACACCCGGTCAGCGCATAGAGGGTCTGCTGCCCGACTCAGATGGCATCCTTCTAAACGGTGTGGGTTTAGCCAATCCGGCAACGGCAGTAGCGCTGGCGAATCAACCAACCGCCACACCGGATTACAGTACCTGCCCCGGTTCTGGCAACGCAACCCTGCCCGACCGTCCTACCAATGGACGGACGACGCTGGCAGCGGTTGTCACCTATCTGACGAATGGCGGCATACCTGCCACCCTCGGTAATGCGTTGACCAACTGGGATTTACTGGGTACAGACGGTGTGGTCAGAACCGATGTTGATTTCACGGGCGAAGGCACACCCGATATCTTGATGACCTATATCGCGCCGGATGATGGCGGAACACTGGCTATATTAAGCTGCATCGCCGGTCAATACACAGCCCTCTACCAATCGATTACCGGTGGAGATGCACCCCAAATCATCACCATTGGTGATATGAATGCCGACGAACAACCCGACATCTTGTTTGACAGTTACGGATGCAGTAACGAAGACAAAAAGAACTGTACCTATCGCACCCAGTTAATTAGCTGGCAGCCCGAAGATGGACGCTTCATCAGCCTGCTCAACGGGCCGATAATCGGCAGCAATCCCCCGACCATCAGTGATGTGGATAATGACCGCATTCAAGAAATCGTGGCGAAACTGACCGATAACGGCAATGCCAGCACCGGCCCGCAGCGAACAGGCGTAAATATCTACGACTGGAACGGCACAGGTTATGTCCTGTCGATTGTGCAGCTTGATCCACCCCAATTCTTGATACAGGTGGTGCAGGAAGCCGATAATAACTTTGCCCGCCAGCAAATGGATAAAGCGATTCCACTGTATCAACAGGCGCTTTCCAGCACAAACCTGCGTTACTGGTTGAATGACGAACCCGGTTACATCAAAAGTTATATTTACTATCGGCTGCTGCTGGCGCAGGCCTACAGTGATGACAAAGGACTGCTAACGACTTTCCAAACCGCGTTGGCGGCTTATCCCGATCCCAATATCGCGCCGGTTTATGTGGCGATGATTAACAGCTTCTGGAACGGCTTTCAAGTCACGAACAATCTCCATAGCGCCTGTCTGGAAGTTCAAGCTATAATCAGCGCACGTCCTGACGCAGTGGGTTTACTGAACCGTTACGGCAGTCGCAGCCCGGTGATGAGCGCCCAGGATTTGTGTCCGTTTTAGTCGTCAGTCATCAGTTGTCAGTCTTCGAGTCCAACGCCGCAGCGAGTGCCCCGGAAATCCAACTGCCAATTGATGCTGTTCACTAACTATTTTTAGAGGATATTCATGTCTGAGTTGTTAAAGTATTACCAGTCCCGCAAGCAGGAAATGGTTGATTTTTTGACCACACTGGTGAATTTTGAAACCCCTACGCTGGACAAAGTTCATGTGGACAAACTTGGCGCGTTTCTGGAAGACCAGTTTCGCTCGACAGGCGCATCATCCGTCACCCGCTATCCGCAAGAAAAAGTCGGTGATATTCTGCTGGCGAAATGGAATGAGGACGCACCCGGCAAGCCGATGATGTTCTTGATCCACATTGATACCGTTTGGCCGCTGGGAACGCTTGCCGAGCGTCCGGTGACGATTGATGAAAATGGGGTGCTGTTTGGCCCCGGCGCGGTTGATATGAAGGGCGGCATCACCCTCGCCCTATGGTCAATTCGCGGGTTGGTCGAACGCGGCGAACTGCCCAACCGCCCCATCTGGATATTAATGACCAGTGATGAAGAAGTTGGCAGCATCTATTCCGAAAACATCATCCGCGAAGTCGCCGCCAAAACCGGCTTGGTGATGGTCATGGAACCTGCCACCAAAGAAGAAGCGCTCAAGACATGGCGCAAAGGTGTCGGCAACTACACTCTAACTGTCGAAGGTCGCCCTTCACATGCCGGTAATGCACCGGAACAGGGTATCAACGCTGTCATCGAGATAGCACAGCAGGCGCTCAAAATTAACGAACTGAACGACCTCAAGAACGGGACTTCGGTTTCGGTGACGGTCATTCATGGTGGATCAGCCACCATCGTCATTCCGGCGAAAGCCACAGCCGAGGTGGATGTCCGTACCTTGACCGAGCGTGACTGGAATAACATTCAAACCAAGATCATGGATGTGACTCCCTTCATCCCCGGCGCGAAGGTCAGCGTAACACCCGGTCATGTGCGCGGGCCGATGGAACACAACGAGCAGATGGTGCGGTCATTCGCCCAGTGTAAAGCCATTGGTGAACGCTACGGCCTGACCATCCGCGAAGACGGCAGCGGCGGCGGCTCCGACGGCAACTTCACCGCTATGATGGGCATCCCGACGCTCGACGGTCTGGGGCCACAGGGCGACGGCTTGCACGCGTTGCATGAGCAAGTCGTGGTAGCAAGCTTGGCACGCCGAGCAACCCTGCTAGCCGGTATGCTCAAAGAATGGCAGATGGATAACTAATATCCAATAAAAAGAGGTGTGACACTAGGTAACGGTCACACCTCTTTTTTGTTACTGATAGTCCGGTTACGTCACTAGCTGGTAGGCAGCACCCATTGGGGTTCGCCTATATCAGCAATACAGCTGCTATCCGGTTCCTGCGTAGGATCATTCAGGAAATCCTGCATGATACCCTGCGAACACTCATTCAAATCAATCACTCCATGCCCACCACCGGGGAACAGATAATAGAAACTGTTTGATAAGTGGCTGGCGGCACTTTCCGCCCATTTAGCAGGCGTAATCGGGTCAAATTCGCCGGCAGCTACCAGCGTGGGAATATCACTCACCACGGGCTGAGATTCAATCTGGTCAGCCGCCTCGACATTCCATATCTGGCAGTCATTAAAGGTACTCTGGATGGAGAGAATGCTGTTGTTATGCAGCGGTGTACCTGCGTCGGGAACATTGTCCAGCGCCACATCCTGATCCAGAAATGCGACCTCTTCCTGACATTCAACCGATAGATTCATGCCTTCGCTGTCAGAAACATCCTCATCCGGCGCTTGGCGATAACCGGATTCGAGCGTTGCACCGGATTCGAGATCGTCAAGTGCAGCATAATTGCCATTGGCAACTTCGGTAATCACACTCGGCAGATAAGGAATACTCGCACTGGAATACAGCAACTGAAAGACACGGTCAATGAATTCATCGCCGCTCATCTCGCGGTCGATACTTTCGCCAGATGCCGAATCCGTGCCGGTGTACTGAGCTGGTTCAAGATTTAACTGTTCGACGGTGTTGTTGAAATCCTGCTCCAAATTGGGATAGGCGCTGTCGCACTCAGAATCAGCCGCACAGCCCGCAAACAGTTTATTGAATACATCCACCGTATTTTGCCCGTATTCCTCCCATGAACTCACTTCCGGCGGGTAAACCGAGTCGATTACTACACTGCGAACACCTTCAGGATGGTCACGCATGACGGTCAGCGCCAACCGTGTGCCATAGGAAATGCCGAATAGATTCCATTCGTCGTACCCCAGCGCGACCCGTAAATCCGCCACATCAGCCGCGTTTTCAAGACTGTTATAGGCTTGCAGATTAACGCCTTCGCTAATCAGACGATCATGGCAGGCTTGTGTCGCGTCCTCTGCGTTTTCCTCCGCTTCTGGGCAATTCAGACTCGGCATCGAAAAACCCGTACCGCGCTGGTCGAACAGGATGAGATCACGATCATCCAGATACGGAATATCCAGCCAACCATCCAAGTCACCGACGGCGTTGCCGCCGGGGCCGCCTGCCAGATATATCAGCGGATCAGGCTGCACGACATCAGCCGGCGCGTGTAAAACGGCATAGGCCAGTTCAATCGTCGGGCTGGATGCGTCGCTGCGGTCTTCTGGCACAATCAGGTAACCACATTCGACATTCTCACCTTCGACCATACCATCCGGCATGTCCATCCAGCATGATGCCGGTTCAACACGAGGGAGAGTGTCCTGCGCCAGTACCGGCGCAACCATCAACCCGATCATCAAGAAAAGTACGATGCGTAAACGATGCATTGAAAATTCCTTTAATAACGTCATCTATAGACAAGACTCGATGCACTTCACTGTTGAAGTTATCTTTAGGATACCTTAAAAAGGTTGCCACCTCGTACATAGGTTTTACAATAGATCAACTCAGATAGCCGATGAAAGCTTCTACTCATGATCAAAATTATCCCTGTACAATCCGGCGAAGCGTTAGAACACGTCATCTCGTTATCTAACGAATATGTGAATTGGTTTATCGCTGAAATTCAGAATCGATATCCCGAATTTGACCTCGATGAATTCACTTCGGAACACGACTATGATGATGTTCGCAAGAAATTTCCGGGCGACCATGTTCCACCGGATGGCTGCCTGTTCATCGCCATGAATGATGACACGGTATGCGGTTGCATTGCGCTGGGTAAATTGGCAGAGGGAATTTGCGAGATGCGCACCTTATATTTGCGTCCCAACTGTCGCGGCATGGGTGTCGGCAAAAAATTAGTAGATGCGTCGCTCCAAGCAGCGCGGGAGTTCGGCTACAGCACCGTACGTTTGGACACACTTGAGTTCATGAATAGTGCGCTTAAGCTTTATCACGCACTTGGCTTTTATGATATTGTGGCCTACCGTGATATATCGCCATCCTTGAAGCAGCATATTCATTTTCTTGAACTCAAGTTGTCCACAGAGTAAGCAACAAAGTTTATTCTGGCCCATAACGCATTGGTGAACGCAAAGTCGGGCTGAGGAACAGTGTTTCAACCCGCTCACGGAGCAACCCGCCGATGGATTGCTGGATACGGCCTGCCATCTTCGCGTGTTTTTCACGCCCTACGGCTTCACTTTCATAGCCTGTAATAACCACCAACTCATCCGGATTCTGAATTGCAGGATGGCGCGGAAAGGTGTTCTCACCCATCTCGGCGACGAAGCAGCCCCGCAGTTGGATACCTTCAGCCTCATAGGCTGGTATCACTTGTGCCTGAAATGGGTCAATGACGGCTTGCCGCTGACCGGATGCCGCTTGATAAAAATCAATCGCAATCATGTCTGTGTTCACCGAAATGCTGGACGAAGCCAATGCCGCCGCGACGGTATCCGCCGTTTGTCCACCAGTCAGGTCACCAGTGTTCGGCAGCGGACGCAGCAGATGCACATGATCCGAGTCGATCATCATGCTGTTAGTCACGGTACGATGTTTTTTCCAAACCGGACCATCGTAAAATGACTGAAGGCTATCTGCGCGGGATTGCATGTCGCTGTAACCGCGCAGCCAGACGAAATGATCCGGCGCACCAATCAAACGAAATTGACCGAGGACGTGCATATTCACCGCCTGCTGGGTAGTGATGAAGTTGGCTTCAAAGTAATCAATGAAATGTTCACGCAGGTTAGGTTGCAGCAGGTAATTGCGAATTTCGAGGATGTTGATCGACATAATACTTTTCCTATAACGATTAGGGGAGAACAAGGGGTTTAAACCCCTTGCCATTGCGACAAGTGATGGCCTACTACACGCGGGTACTTTCCATAATCCAGTTGGTTTCCCACGTTTTGCCGCCATCAGCCGAGAGCGCCTGTTCCCACCGAACCGAAGTCGGCGTGATTTTCGACCAGATGAAACGGCTGTACACATGCTGCCCTTTATGAGTTTCGTGTGCGTAGAACTCACCGACACCATTTTTCTCATCGAAAGAACCGACCATCGGGATGTCCAAAGTACCGCTGCCGGTTGCTGCCCAGTAAAGACTCCACTCGTGTGACTTTTGATCGTACAGGCGCAGCGTCATGCCATGCATTGAACCGGTTTCGCGTTCCATAGTGCTTTCATCAAAATTTGCCGTGTCACCCAAAATATTGAAAGCCGTACTTGTGCCTTCAAATTCCTCCCACTCGGTTGAGCCGACCAGCCGCTCGCGCAGTCGGCGGTGATGTACCTGCCAACTGCCCACATAAAAGTCAAAGTCTCGCGAACCATCCCGTTTTTGCACAATTTCAGACATGTAGATTATTCCCTTACCGTGTATTTGAGTTCGATAATTCAATCATGTCACCGAATGAGGTTATAATCAGTCCTCATTAAAACGCGCTTCATGAAACTCATCTGGAAAGCAGCGATGTATAGTCCAACCACCCGATTATTGACCGTTTTGGAAGTCTTGCAGTCGAAACCCGCCGTCAGTGGGCCGGAACTCGCCCGCAAGCTGGAAGTCGAGGTTCGCAGTGTCCGCCGCTACATCACCATGCTGCGTGATATGGGCATTCCCGTGGAAAGCGAGACAGGGCGCTATGGCAGTTACTATCTGCAACCGGGTTTCCGTTTGCCACCGCTGATGTTCAGCAACGATGAAATTATGGCGGTCTTTCTGGGGCTGATGATCGCCCGTAAAACTGCCATTACCGGCAGCATCGGGGTAGAAAGCGCCGCCGCCAAAATCGAACGAGTGCTGCCCTTGGAACTGCGCGAACAAGTCTGGGCGCTCCAAAAAACGTTGGTGTTTAATCTCGACTTTCGTGATTCATCACCACCAAGTGACATCATTAACGCCTTGAGTATGGCGACCCACCAGCGCAAAAGTGTTTTCATCGAATACGAGTCGTATACCCATGAAGTCAGCCAACGGGTGATTGATCCTTACGGCATGGCAGTACACACCGGCATCTGGTACGCCGCTGGATACTGCCACCTGCGCCGCGATTTGCGAACCTTCCGCCTCGATCGCATTCGCAGCATACAGCCGACTAACGACCTGTTCGAGCGACCTGCCGATTTTGATGTGCTGCGCTATGTGCTGGATGCTATTGCCCAGCAACCCGGCAGTTGGACGATAGAGGTCTGGATGAACACCACAATGGCAGAAGCACGCAAAGTTTTCCCGGCTGATATGGCGCTGCTGGAAGCTAATAACGACGGGGTAATGATGCGCTGCTACAGCAACCAATTGGATTGGCTGGTGCAGTATATACTGCGAATCTCCTGCCCGTTTGTCATCGTGCAACCGACCGAATTGAATCAGCTTGTGCGCGTCGCGGCGCAAAGGATCATCAGGATGCTAGATAGTGAAATCGAATCGTAGTGATTAAAGTGATCGCCAGATTTTGCGGACTGTACAACCCAACAAGTCTTCAACCTTCAGCATTTGCTGCTCATCAAGGTCGGCATTGGGGTTAAGCGCTTCCAGTGAAAATTGGGCGAATCCAGCGGGCCATTCATAATGCAGATCATTCAGCGAACCCGTCGCGCCGCAGCAAGGCATGGTCACATCAAGATTAACGAATTGCGTTTCGTAGGCGGCATCCATCATCTGCTGCCAATTGGGCATCGGCAGTTCTGTGCCACAAGCCGGGCAGATTACCCGCGCAAAATGATCACCGGGGTCAACAAACTCGCTATTCTCCGACGATACCCAGATGATGTCATCGGCTTCCGGCAGCACGGACAGTAGATAATCGTTAGCAGCCTGTGCATGATCTGCATGGGGAACATAGCGTGGTTCGGTTGGAATGAGGATGAGAAAGTGATCTGACATAGCCTGATTATAGGATGCAACAGCACTCGTTAAGCAAAAGATTCTGGTGAAATGG
>JBBSBS010000248.1:0-9496 GCA_038251045.1 Aggregatilineales bacterium
CCTATTATCATGATACTTTCTAAGCTGTCAAGGATTCTCAGTCGAGTAAAGAAGCCGCATAACAACCCTGGTGCAGCGGACGGTTGCGAGATCTTGGTAGTGATGCAAAAGTGATCGTCCGCCGCTGACCAGGAACGTTAGGCTGCGTCACCTCTACTGGGAATGTCAAAGTAAGTTCCAACTCAGCCTTAATTCATTAATCTTAATGGAGAATTTCAAATGGCAAACTCAATAGTGACATCGAGGACGCTACGCGCTTACATGACGTTGGACGAATTAGCGAACGCGGCACCGATCCCTGCCACGCAGGACATACCCGCCGAAATGCAAGCGATATTAAGTCGGGATGCGGGGGTATATGTACGTTCGGAGTCAAAACCGAAGCTGAACTTCACGACTGAGAAGGTAGAGGAGATACCAGGAGTGCATGGTATATGGCGAGTACTCTGTAGCTCGCACGATGAGGAACTTCTGACGACCATTCCAGGACAGCAGCAGATCGAACTTAAAGCCGAAGACACGGCAGCGGCAAAAGAAGATGTCTCTAGCACGGAGGGTTACCGGCCGCCGTGGGTGCCCCTGGAATATCTACCCCGACTTGCGCCGTTTCGGGTAGGTAACCAACAATTCCTCGAACCGAGGGCAGTAGAGGAGGGAAACAGACTCGCCTACCCTTTTCGTACTGTTGGTATTGTTTTCAACAGCAATGGATCTCAAGGAAGCGGTGTGCTCGTTGGTCCTAATTTAATGTTGACTGCGGGGCACGTAGCGCCTTGGGGGATGAATCCCTGGAGTATGGAGTTTGTGCCAGCCTACCGGCAGGGGGATCGGCCCTTTGGCAGTTCGTTCGTTGAAGCGTACCGGGGTTATAACACCGGGCCTGAGGTGAGCGGTCATGACTACATTATATGCAAGCTATACAATCCGCTCGGTCAAGGGCTTGGCTGGATGGGCACACAATCATTTGGCAATGAGGACGAGTACTACAGACGACGTTACGTTTCCTCGGGATATCCCGGCTCGTTCGGAACTAGACCCGCTGTGGAGCTTGACATGGGCCTCCGCGATATCGATAACGACAGCCCAGGCATAGAGCTAGAATTCTCACGAGCAAATCGTGACTTCGGACCTGGATGGTCTGGGGGACCACTTTGGTTGCCCAGC
This sequence comes from Aggregatilineales bacterium, assembly GCA_038251045.1. GTDB lineage: Bacteria > Chloroflexota > Anaerolineae > Aggregatilineales > Phototrophicaceae > CFX2. The sequence goes on from JBBSBS010000248.1 coordinate 1,165, forward strand.
GAGGGTCCTACTGTTGTAGGTGTACTTAGCGGCACGGAGAAGGATGAGTTCGACCCGCGATTTGCGGTTTTTGGCGGTGGCAGGGGCATAGTCGATCTCGTGCGGTTCGGACTCGATAGCTGGCGACCCTAGCCGATTTTTTCAACAGCGCGCCATACGGCATAGAATCCAACAGTTGCGTTACCAGCCGCCAGAGCGCTCGTAATAGTAATAATTGTGAAAACAATCTGAGAATATTTTTTATGACTAACTCAATGACACCAATGGAAACAACAGGTCGCTATCTAGTTCTTTTACCTGAAGAAGACGGTGGCTCTGGCATCAGAGCTTTGACAGACTCTACAGGAATTAGTTCTATTGCCAGAGCAGCCGATTTTGAAGGTCATACATTTACCGCTGAACAGCTAGAGAGTACTGGTGCTTCTGTCTTTGACAACTTGGGGGTTGCTGTTGTTTCACTAGACCCCAATCAGGTTCAGTCGATCAGATCCGCTATAGCTTCAGGAGGAGCAATATTGGCAATAGAACCCGAGCGAGTTGTCTATGCAATCGGGATAAGCTCCAACATGGGTCTTTCCAGTGATTACCTAAAGGGATACCGAGATGCCATCAACCATCTGGTCGATCAAACGATTCCATCGGAAAGTCAGCTTGCCGCCGCTGCTGCATTTGCGGATGGCTCTGCTACCTGGGGACTCCAAGCAACTAAAGTCGTCAATACTCCCTACAGTGGTCTTGGGATTAAAGTGGCAGTGCTAGATACAGGTCTAGACCTAAACCATCCTGATTTCGCTGGTCGCAGGATTACTAGTCAGTCATTTATCAGTGGTGAGGCTGTTCAAGACCAAAATGGACATGGTACCCACTGTATCGGAACCGCTTGTGGACCTAAAACACCGTCCACTCTACCGCGTTATGGAATCGCTTACAACGCAGAAATTTTTGCTGGCAAGGTGTTGAGCAACAGAGGGTCTGGTGTTGATGGGGGCATTTTAGCTGGCATTGAGTGGGCAATTACCAGTGGCTGCAAAATTGTCTCCATGTCTCTAGGAGCAGCAACTCGTCCAGGAGATACCTACTCCCAGGTTTACGAACAGGTTGGACAACGAGCGCTCCGACAGGGAACTCTGATTGTTGCTGCTGCTGGGAATGAAAGTTCTCGCAGCAGTGGAGAATTTAATCCCGTATGTTATCCTGCCAACGCTCCGTCGCTTATGGCTGTAGCTGCTCTAGACGCTGAGTTGCAAGTCTCTTTCTTTTCCAATCGTTCGATTAATCCGAACGGTGGACAGGTTGATATTGCGGGACCTGGCGGTAATGGAGGAAGCGCTCCCCTGCCCCAGATTTATTCTACTTGGCCTATGCCAACCCGTTATCGCAGCATTAGCGGTACCAGTATGGCAACTCCTCATGTAGCAGGTATCGCAGCCCTCTATTCCGAGGCAACCGGACAAACCGGACAAGCTCTCTGGGGGCTTTTGATGCGGGATGCCTAGCGATTGCTCTTGCCCTCTGTTGATGTTGGGGTTGGTTTAGTCCAAGCACCTCTGTAAAAACTAGCCTTCAAATGCAGGGCACCCTTTTAAACGAGCTTATTGAGAATAGTCAAATTGAAACCTGTGCTTTTGCAACTGTTCTATTTACAATCGCGCAATTTTTCCAGGTGCCCTCTAGTTGTCTTTAAATCCCTTGCTACGGCAATCACAGATGAGTCGTAAGATGAAAAGCCCCTGGGAACTTATTTGTACAGCAAAAAGAGTTCTCACGTATTAGACGTGATTGCCATAGCATGATAGATAGACATCAAAAAACATGGAAAGCTGAAGATGTCCTTTTCCAGCTTGCGTAAATTTAATTCTAATTGGCGCAAACTTGTCGGTGGCTTGCTCAGTGGGATATTGTGTTTAGTGGTGTCTATTTACTCATTAAATGTTCTTCTTACTGAGAACACATACTTTCTTCGAGGAACTAATATGCCCAAAGTTAAAGTATCTGTATCTGTTGATGATGCCCATGTCAATGAAATTCCAAAAGTTGCCGAGGGTTTGCAGTCAGTGGGCATGGATGTTGAGCAAACTTTACCAAGTGTCGGTGTTATCAGCGGTTCAATTGCCTCAGATCAAGTTAATCGCCTTTACCAGATTGAAGGAGTACAGCACATAGAAACTGAACGAAGCTATCAACTAGCTCCTCCAGATTCCAACGTACAGTAAAGATAATGCTTGGGTTTGATAGTGTAACTGCCTATTGCTATGGGTTGACTCGACGCGAAGAAGTCCAAATTCTACTTCTGCTCTTCTTCTCAGTATCCATGCAACTTCTGCTATTGCGGGGTAAGCAGTCTAACAAGCGCGTTGCAACGGACGGGTTACCAATCTCAGTGGTGTTGCAAAAGTTATTTGCCGCCGCTGAACGCAACCGTTAGGCTGCTCAAGTTATTGGTTAGGGCATGTTTTGAGGTTATCTGTCAGGAAATGATCTCAAAGTTGTCCAATAGTACCCTTGAGGGTAATTCGCAGACCAGGTTAAGTCTCATACGTTGAAGAGGAGAAGTGTGTTGGGCAGCTACTAGTCGGCACAGTCCACACAAAACGAGTATTGACATTAAAGAGGAGAAAAATATGGGATTTCACGCTAGCTGGGTTCACGGGAATGCTTTAACCGTGGAGAATCCGGAGAACTTGAAACGCATCGGGCATTTTGGCTGGGGCGCTGACATGCAGATCTCACCAGGGAAAGAATGCTGGTTCCACATTCCGCTCCCAACACCAGTCATCCCGAACGGTACCCAGTCGAGCTTGGTTCGTGTCTTCTTGATGTTCGAGTCCGAGCAAGGGAGCATCCGCAACGTTCACGTGTACGATGGTTCGTCCAAAGTGCAGGAGTTTAATGACTTGAATCTCACAGGTGAGCACCGGGGCGCGATCGACGGGGTGAATACGTTCAACTTGGCAAAACCACATGGGTCGCTCTTTGGTATCGGGGTGTCTTTCTTATTTGTCGCCTCGATCGGATTTGACTCAGCCATCCCGCCGTCTCGACTGATCGTGGCGAGTGCTGGTGGTGACTACACAACTTGATCTCCATGGAGGAGAAAATGTCTTTTGAGAACTTCAATGTGCTAGATTACGGCGCTGACCCATCGGGTAATGCCGACTCTTACCAGGCATTTCAGGATTGGGCACATGCTATCACTGCTAAAGGTGGGGGCACAGGCCTTGTTCCACCAGGCATATACAAGATTGACCAAGTCCTTGACTGGGACGGCGGCGATATCTATAACTCTTACATCAGAAACTTCGTTTTTGATCAGTGCAATGGTCTGCATCTGGTTGGGTTCGGTGCAACGATCAACCTAAAGGGCGACAATATTCTCAAGACTCAGGAACACCACTTGACCTTAGAGGATGGCACCATCCTCTACTACAGTTATTTGAGAATGGTTGGCTTCGTCATACAGAACTGCGACAACGTCTGTATCGAAGGATTTGACATTAATGGCAATGCAAATCTGGTTAAACAGGACAGCGACGATGATCACCCTTTTGCTGAAGGTGGAGACGATATTCTCTCTGTCTGCGGCAGCCGTAATGTCACCATCCGGAACATGCGCATCCACCACGCCTGGACCGATGGAATCAGCGTCCGCCGCACCTATCCTGTCGCACCTTCCACTATGGGCATTGGATGCCAACAGGTCGTAATCGAAAACTGTGAAGTGTATGCGAACGCTCGCTGTAACATTGCTGGGCATGAGCTTAGGCACATGCGGATCTCGGATTGCCGCTTGCATCATGGTGGACTGACCGGAGGGGTGCTTACCTATTCGCCTGCTTGCAACATTGACATTGAACCCGATCCTGTCATGACGGATCTTTCGCCTGCTGACTGGAGCGCTGAAACAGGTACGCCATCAGGACTACGGTTTGTCATCTTAGAGAACTGCGAGTTCGTAGACAGCAAAGGAGTCAACGTCGTAATCAATGTACGCTTCAGTCATTTTGTGGTGCGCGGTTGCTTCTTTAATAATTCAAGTAACAGTGATTTCCCGTGCATCTTCTCGGTTCCGCACTGTTCTATTCAAGACAGCGAAATCGATACAAGCACTGGTCGTATCGATGTAGCGCTCACCGGAACACTGCCAGGAGGCAACGTGTTTACGATGGAGCGCTGCCTCATCCGGGCTAGTTCTGGCCAAGGCTTGGCGATCATCCCCCAGCAAGGATTCATCGCACAAGCACTGATCGCCAACTGCCGCTTTATTTGCGAAGCCACAAGCCCTACGGACACAGGCTTCCCTGTCGTAGAAACTGGCCGCGACATGTTAATGCTGACGTTCCGTAATAACTACACTTTCATTCCTTCGGCATCGTACAGTAAGGAGGAACCGCAGAAGACAGTCGGGTTTAAAGTCTGTTCTACGGTGGCCGCGTCGCTAGCAGAGAACAACGTCTGGGAAACTGACTACGCTGGTGATGACACGCACTACTTAGGCGTCTATTACCACACCGACTTTTCTGAATATCCTAAGTACCCCATACTGGTTCGTAACGATCGCTTTATTTCCCCTAACAACAAGGGTATCATTCCCTTCGACGCAACCGACCATAACAACAACTTCCCGTTCAGCGGCGGCATCAGCGCGATTGGCGACGAGATCAATCTTGGGAGACAACGCATTAAGTACGGTGGAGCATCAGCACCCACAAGCGGTTCGTTCAATCAAGGCGACCTCATCTTGAACAACAACGTAAATAAGGGCGAAAGCATGGGTTGGGTTTGCGTTGTGAGAGGCACCGCAGGCGTAGACGCAGAATTCAGGGCAATGCCGCCTGTCGGAGTATAGACAACATCAACGTCTATAGATCGGGTGAATGGTAGTGCGATCGCAGCCTAACAACCGCGCTGCACCGGAACGTCTCAAGATGGTTGATTAAGTATCACAGGTTATCTGCGTCCGGTGAGCGCGAACGTTAGGCTGCTTACTCCTCTGTTAGGGCACAGTTGAAGGCATATCTGTGAGTGATAGTACTCAAGCAAGCTCTGGTCTTTGAATATGCATAAGTCAGAAGATTGTTAATGGGTTTGTCAAACTAGTCCTAAAGTACCCTTGAGGGTAATACTGAGTCTTTATCTCATGCCTTAGAGTAGGAGTCTACCAGGATGTTTTGTAGTGCTGTTGCTGCTGCTAGATGTTAGACCAATCACCGAATGCGCTGTGGTCAAATGCCTTGTCAAATATCCCTAGTCGCTACGGAAAACTCCCGATCAGTTTATTCATACGTTTAGGAAGAATCGATCATGAAAAACTTTCCCCAGCAAATTACACACAATTCCGGCGCGCCTCTGGTGCTGGATCCAAATCGCCTCTTGTTGGCGTTCCAAAGTCCCATCTCCCGTGAAGAAATTGAGCGCGTCGTCAGAGAACTTGACCTAGTCTTAGAAGGTGATGTCCAGAGTGAGACAGTTCTGGGTGAGCGCGTTAACCATACCGATCAGCGATTCTGGGTGCAGTCGCGTCGTCCCATCGACGATGACCGCTACCAGATTATCGAAGAATCTGCCATGCAGTTGGGGCTGGATTGGATTGGTCCAGTGTATCGGCTGTCAGGTGAGGACGGTCGAAAAGGATTGCTTGCACCGCTTCCCAATGTGGTCGTCGTCAAACTGCGCGAGCAGCGCCAGCCCGAAGACGAAACGCCTGGTATTGCCAATGCGATAATTGCGGCGGCGACCAACGGCTCTGCCCCAGCACTGCAAGAGGTGATGGAGAAATCCAGGTACCTCAACGACTATCGCTACTTCATCATCACCAATCCGCGTGAAGTCAATGCTTACCAGATTAGACAACGCTTACTGGAATCCAACAACAAAGTTGTAGCTGATGTCCAATTCGAGACTATGCCGCTGATCGTGCCAACAGCCGTTTCACCCAATGACACCCTATTTGCCCAGCAGTGGGACATGGCCCGCATTCAGGCAGGGGGCGTGGGGACAACCGGTTGGGACATATCCACCGGCATAGCGACGGTTGTGGTATGCGTGTTGGATGAGGGCTGCGACCTGACTCACCCCGATTTGCAGTTCTCGACACTGGGCATTAACCTGGGTACGATGATGCCCGATGGTTCGCCTACGGGCAATCACGGCACTGCCTGTGCAGGTATCGTCGCCGCCACTTTTAACAATGCAATCGGCGTGTCTGGTGTTGCTGGAAATAGTCGCATTATGCCCGTCGCTTTTCAAAATTGGACTGATACTGAAGTAGCTGCCGGAATCAACTGGGCGACGGCAAACGGCGCGCAGATTATCAGCATGAGTTTCGGCTACAACGGCTGGAGCCAGGCCATTATCGATCCAGCTATCCAGAACGCTTTCAACAACAATGTGGTGATGTGCGTTGCTACCCACAACTTCAATGGCCCGATCACATATCCAGCTACCAATCCCCTAGTGATTGCCGTGGGTGCATCCGATCAGATCGACAACCGCGCATCGTTCTCGGACTTCGGGGCGGAGATTTCAGTGGTTGCTCCAGGTGTTCAAATTCCAACCACTGACCGGCAGGGTACGGCGGGTTACAATACTGCCGCAGGCACAGCCGGTGACTATACACTATCATTTGGCGGTACATCCGCAGCCACCCCGCATGTCGCTGGCATGGCGGCGCTCATTCGTAGCACCTATCCAACATTGAGCAACGTTCAGGTGCGTACCATAATCGAACGCACGGCAGAGAAAGTCGGCGTGGTCGCTTATGCCGATGTTCCTGGCTATCCAAACGGTAGCTGGAATCAGGAGATGGGTTATGGACGCATCAACGTTTTCCGAGGGCTGGATGCTGCTGATGTGATGATTAAAGATGCCCCTGGCGATACCGGTTTGGAGCCATTCACTGGTGGGAATTTCTGGGATTTCTCGGACATAGTGGTGCGTATCTTCGACGATAACGTTTTCGTCCCCAGCAACCCAGCACAATCCAAGAATGTCGAGCGCGGTCAGGCTAACTACATCTACGTACGAGTGACTAATAACGGCCCGCGTGACGCCCGCAACGTCACCGTCAGCACACGCATCACGCCATATGTCGGCTTACAGTTTGTCTATCCTCAAGATTGGACGCTGGTGGATGGGATGCACGTCAGCCCAGCACCCATTACTACCAATTTTGCCAGCATTCCATCTGGTGGCACGGTGATAGCGAAATTCCGCATCGAAGCAGCCCAGACTGAAACACTTTACGGCTGGGTAAATGGAACCGGCTGGCATCCATGTCTCCTAGCAATGGTCAATGCTGACAACGACTATGCTTTTGCCACTGCACCGCTGGCCGGTGACCCGATCAGCGCTCGGCGCAACAATTTGGCACAGCGCAACCTGTCGGTCATTGATGTACTGGCGAGTGCCAGTGCCAGCTTTCCGTTCATTGCTGGCAGTTTGTACAATGCCGAGCGTACCATGTCAATCATGATCGACCGCAGTCGCCTACCCAAAGCCATGCCACTGCTGCTGGCGCTGGATGACGACGGCAGCGCCTTCCCGTTGGTAAACTTCGAGACGCAGTCGTCCAGTGAGAATCAGAATACGAATGATTGCAGCGATGATGGGCTGGTTTTCCTGGAGCGTACCCGTATCAATACACGGCTTGGCTGCTGCATGGGTGTGCTAACGCTGGAAAAAGGCTCGCGCTTCGACTGCTTGAAAGTGAACAAACTGGGCAAGGTAACAGTTAAGGGGGGCGATGTTATCCTACGCGGTGACAAACGCTATGTGGAGGTGAAGGAGTCAGTTGTCACGGTGCAGATGGAGAAGCCACCGAACAGCATTTATCCGCTGTCACTGCGAACGACAATCCCAGCAACTGTTGAAATGGGTGAGCAGTTCTTCATCCAGGTGGCGCAGCAAAATGCCCAGGGTACGACAGTGGGTGGTGCGACGATGGTATATCTGGTGAAATAACCGTTTCTCAACCTAAGATAGCTGATATGTACTTGCCATCTTAGGTTGAGAAAACAAATGGGTCGGGGCAATCACGAATCGTGTAGCAATTGTTCAAGCTTGTATTATTTAGGTTAAAAGCGTAGTTCTGGCGGCCACCAAACGGTGTCAAACACCCGGATTAGCTTATTCTCCATGCTCTTTTTAAAGAGACAGAAACTCATGCTGTGAAGCAGTATTTTCTACTTATGTTGGGACGGGCTGCCTAGTGCTCAAGACACAGGAGCGGGTTGACGCTGAGGAAACTCAACAACTTCTTACACTCCCACTCTTGATCACTTCCAGCCACTACAGCAATAGCAGCCTAACCATTCAAATGCAGCGGACGGTTGAA
>JBBSBS010000249.1:0-9462 GCA_038251045.1 Aggregatilineales bacterium
GCGCGGCGACAATCGCAATATCTTTTACGCGATTGGCTACTGCGGGCATGGTGTGACGCTGGCAAATATCTCAGGGCAAGTACTGACGGATATGTATTCGGGTGATGATAACCATTGGCGCGGGCTGCCGTTTTATCATGCGACCTATGGATCGATTCCGCCGGAACCGTTTCGCTGGTTGGGCTATCAGGTGTTTACAAAGCTGACGGGTAAGTCGCCGCGAGTGTGAGCTAATAAATCACCCGAAAAGTTAGATTAATCCGCGCACCGAGAGGTTTTTTCGTCTTGGGGATTTGATGCTTCCAAAAGTGCTGGGTTGTGCCGCGCATGAGGAGCAGGCTGCCGTGTGTGAGTTCCACCGCCCGCTTGAGGTCGGGGTTGTGCTTATGCTTGAACTGGAAGTTACGAGTCGCGCCTAAGCTGACCGAAGCGATCACCGGATTGGTGCCGAGGTCCGGTTCGTCATCGCTGTGCCAGCCAACACTGTCCTGACCATCGCGGTACTGGTTGAGCAAGACGCTGTTGAAGGTTACGCCTGCCAGTGCTTCCAGCCGCTTTTTCATGGTGAGCAGCGTGGGTATCCACGGCAGGGGATGGACGGTCAGACCGGAGTAGCTGTAAGACTTACCCGCGTCGCCATACCATGCCATCAAGCGCGGCTGCATGACCTGCTTACCCATGAACTGAATCGCCTTGTGTTCCCACGCGATGTTGGCGGTCAAATCCGCTAACAGGCGGTCACTTTCGGCAGGCGTGAAGCAGGCGCGGTCAAGATAGACTTCGGCATCGGGCATCGAAAGCGGTTCGAGCATATCCTAGCTGCCCATTTGCTCGCGGAAGAAGGTCATAATGCGCAACCATGAATCATCGGCGGCGGCTTGTTCCTTCACATCACGCGGGCTGTTGAAAAACGAATGCTTGGTGTCGGGGTAAACTTTGATGTCGTGGGCGATGTTGTTTTTGGTGAGTTCAGCTTCTAGCTTGATGCCCATATTTTTACTGAAGTCGTTTTCAGGAAATGAACCGACCACTGGACAGGAACGGGCAATCGCTTCTAGTGGACGGGGATTCATCGAGTAGAAAGGGGCGATCACGTTCAAGCGGCTGTCGCCGCATGCCCACGAGATGGCGAAGCTGCCGCCCATGCAGAAACCAATCGCGCCGAGTTTGCTGCTATCGACTTTCCAGTGCTCCTCCAGCCAATCCAGCGAGACTTTCAGATCACGAATGCCATCATGATTCAGTGGATTAAGCAGCAGCATGTTGGTGAAAAAGCGCGCCATGCACACCATTTTGTTACGTCCGGCGAACAGGTCAACTGCCAATGCCGCATAACCGGCTTCGGCAAAGCGGCGTGTAATGTCCATAATATTATCGTTCAGCCCGTAGGCTTCGTGGATGACGACCACGCCGGGGAACTTGCCCTCGCCGGGTGGCAGTGCCAGATAGCCGCTGAGGTTCGGTGTGCCATTGGGGAGGGTGACGGTTTGGGTGTTGATGTCGTCCATTGGATTGTCCTTAGGCGGATAGTCAGTACATATGACGTGCGGCTGGTAGCCAATAGCATATCGCGCCTGCACTTTGAAAGAAAGTAATATCAATCAACTGCTAATCGTGACGCGCGATCCGCAGCCCCATCTCATCCACCAGCCTGCCGATGTTTTCCAACGCGACGAATTCGGGGCGCACGGTCGGGCGGCGCACGGTGTCGTGGGCGATGATCCCCGCCCGTTTCAGCAGATATTTACGGGCGTGCAGGGAAAACTCGTGACCGAAGCCGGATACCGCATCTACCAACGGCTGCGCCCGCAGCAGCACTTCGTCTACGTGTACCTTGTTGTCGGCTGTCCATCCCGCCCAGATATCTACAAAGAATTCGTTGAAGCCGACACCCGGTAATAATCCGGCTGCGCCGACTTCCAATTCTTCGCGCAGGGCGATGCCACCGATGCCACCGAAAAGTCGCACATCCTCGTTGACGCGCCCACGCAGGGCATTGATGCGGCGGGCAGAACCGGGGCCTTCGATTTTGAAGTAGCGGATGCTGGGGGCATGTTTGGCGATTTGTGCCAGATGCTCGGTCGAAAGTTGACAGTGGGCGTAAGCCTGAATCTGGGGCGACTGCTGCACCATAATCGGCACATCAGAGCTGTTGCCCAGCGCGATGTAATGTTCCATCAGGCTCATATCATCATTGTTCATGGTGTTGGGGGGCAGCACCATCAATGCAGCGGGATGCAGGTTGCTGTAGACGTGGGCTTGCTCGATGGCGGCTTCGGTGCTGCCGGGAGCCATGCCGATAATCAGCGGTATTTGCCCGTTAACCTCGGCGGCGACGATTTCGGCACAGCGGATGCGTTCTTGATCGGTCAGCTTATACCCCTCACTGGCGAACCCGCCCACCCCCAGCCCATGTACCCCGCCGTCAAGCTCGAAGCGCACCACCCGCCGCAGACTGTCTTCGTCTATGCGACCATCGGCATCAAAAGGGGTAATCAGAATCGGGATGATTCCGTTCAATGTGGGCATAAGGGGTTCTCCCGCTGTTATAACGGCACAGCCGTTTCGGACAAGAAGGTACGGTAACAATTTGTGAGAAGCGCAGAATATGCTGGCGCAAACGGTTGGCAGCCGATTCGCTGTCGTTGGCTTCCAGCGCCTCAGGGATGGATTAGCGTGCTTGCCATTCGCGGTGGCTGCGGTTTTCAAATACCCAGCTATTTGACGGGCAGTTGGGTAGCGAAGGACGTGCCATTGCGCACCTTAAATGACGCTAACAATTGTGATATATGATATATCTTCCGTAATAAATTGCAACTTTATGACAGGATGCTGATCTATGTTGACAAGGACAGCGAAATCGAATAATATGTCGATGGATGACAGGTCGACAATCGACATATTGGCAGGTGAAATAATGACCCAATTTCCTTTAAATGAACCCACGCTCTTTATTTTGTCGGCGCTTGCACCCGGCCCAACTCATGGATACGCCATCATGCAGGAAGTTGAGCAGCTCAGTGACGGGCGACTCAAACTGAGTACGGGGACGTTGTACACCGCGCTTAAACGGCTGTTGGAGGCAGAGTGGATCGAAGATGTTACCCCGGCTGATGCACCGCGAGGACGAAGGGATTATCGGCTGACCCCAACCGGACGGACCGTGCTGGAGTCAGAAATGCGACGATTGGTTGCATTGGCGGCGATTGCCCATCGTCAATTGAAAGCAGGCAGCTTATGAAACGGTTGATTCCGAACTTCTATGCGTGGTTACTTCGACTCTATCCGGCGGCATTTCGAGAGCGATTTAGTGTAGAAATGCAGTACGTTTTTGATCAGGCATGGTTTAAGATCCAGCCTGCCGGATGGCTAGTCATCGTCCGCTTTTGCTTTCGGGAGTATCGGGGACTCCTAAAAAGCATTTTGAATATCCGGTTTACTATGACTAAATTTATGGTGAACTCACGTCTGCTTGTTTTGATTTTCGCGGTTGTGAGTATGGTCATTGGTGCTGTATTGAGCCGCAGCTATTGGGGGTATATGTTTGCGCCCGTATCGGCTGATGCAGTGACCTCTGCATTTCAGGAAATCCACAGCATACATCTTGTCCGATATGATGCGGATTATCAGGCCAGTGTCATACCCATCAGCGGGTTGTCAGCGACATCTGTAGCAGATTTCCCACCGACGCGCGTGTTACCTGTGCTCTCCAACCGCTTCGATTCATCCGTATTTGAATCGGCATCGCCTGCGTCAGAATTAATCAACCAGATTGCCGATGCAATGCGCGAAGCCGAAATCCCCCTCAATAATATCCGGGGATTTTCACCGCAGCCGCTGTATTGTCTTGCCCGCACCGATACCTGCTTTGAGGATGTGGCGCTGCTTCAACCCGATCAACACTATTCAGTTATTTATGGATACGAACTGCAAGCCGACGGTACTATACGCACAATTATGCCCGTATGGAACAATGACTCGATACCCTCGGCGGAAACTACGACCGCTAGCATCACACCCAACGAGGGATGGTTTTACTTCGGTCAATTGATGCCAGCGGGTTTCGTTATACAAGGCACCGACCGTAATGGACTGCCGCTGGTGCTCGCCAACATCGCAACCTCAACCGGCGGCAATGATCACTACGCGTATCACGAATTCCTCTTTGATGTAGGGAGTGATGGCTTGCATACGCGTGCAGCGGTAAACTATCAGTTTGATGTTTCCGGTATAGACGGTATAACCTTTCCCATCATCTCACTGGCTGTGTTTCTTCCCCTGTGCTTTTTATGGCTGGCAGTGATCGTCATCAGGACTGTTTTGATGAGCATCATCAAAACAGTATCGCCACCAAATAGGGTGGTTGAGTAAAGAAGAAACATCGGGTGCAGTGGCATGGCTGGAAAAATCGTCATAGTGAAACCGATAAGGTGAGTGGTGCTTGTTTTGCAGGTCGATCATCATCTGGCAGTCGCGGATGGGGTTCCGGTGTAGACTGGTAATGACGGTTAAGCATCACATGATTGCAAGGAGTCCATTATGCGTCGATTCTTTACCCGACTCATTACCTTATCCATATTGCTGCATGTGGTGGGGGCTTCGGTTGTATTTGCTGCCCCTGCTGCTCAAGGCCGCTATGAAACGCTTGAGTCATTGAGCGTCTACTTTCCCAAAGATACGATACTTTATGCGGCGACACGCATTGACGAGCGTTTTGTAACTGCATTGGATGGGCTGGCAGAAACGGTTATGAACCAGTTACCGCCCGCTTTGCTGCCACAGGGTTTACCTGCAAATTTGACGGCGGCGTTGGATCTGGTTGCTGCACAGGCAGTTGGAGGCAGCTTCGACAAAACGCTGCGTCCGTGGTTGGGCGATACGATGGCTGTAGGGATTTATCCGGCACTTCGCAGCCCCGGTGGGCGGGTGGCCATCCAGATTACCGATGCCAAAGCTGCGCTGGATGCCACCTTAAAAGCACTGCCGGATTGGACGAGCCGTGCGGAAAATGGCTACACGCTGGTCACGCCGATTCGTAGTGATGACCATAACCGGATAGCCATTTATCCAAATGTAATGCTCTTATACAGCTGGTCGGACGAGACTAACCTGCAACAAGTACCGATCCTCAGCCCGAATGTAACAGCCAACACCTACTACAACACGGCGCTTTCACGGCTGCCGGAAGCCAACTATGACATGCTTGCGTTTGTGGATACCCCGCTGATGTTGGCCTACAACCAGCGCAGTGGTTATCAGGATGAAGGAGAATGGATCATTTCGGCGGCAGTGTACCGGATGATTGGTTCGACCGCCTTTGGTGGGCATGTTGGTAATGACCAGACGTTAACGCTCGATATGGTGCAGACGGCCGGTAATACGGTGGGGCTGGATTCGCTGGATGTTCATTTCACGGGGCAGGGCGCGGTATTGAAGCCCGATATTTTGCAAAATATCCCGCGTAATGCATTCCTTGTGATGCAGGGTGCGGATGCCGCTTCAATGCTTGATTTTGTCGGCAGCAGTGCTCAAGCCGCCGCTAAAAAGTTTCAGGCCGTCCTACCGAATATCATCACCGGACTCGCGTATAGTTCGTCATACAGTACTGCGGGGCTGGTTTCCGGTGGCTTTACCTCGGTTACCAATAGCGAATGGGCTAATGTATTCTTTGCCAACCTGAGTGGCTATGATTACACAAGTGAAATTCGTCCGCTGTTGAGCGAAAACAGCTCCCTATTCTTGAGTTTGAATCCTTTATATAACCCCACCAGCGCCATATATGTAAATCGGGAACCGTTTGATGGCGCACTCGTGTTTGAAGTGAGCGATCCGGAAGCCGCGCAGCATTTCATCACCAAACTATCGCGCGAGTTGGCGATAAGTCTGTACTCCAGCGGTGATCACTTTGCCGCCCGTATTCAGGAAGTTACGCTGGCGGGGGGGGTGCAGGGCGTCAGCCTGACGATATATGGTGAGACCGGGCAGCCGTTCGACCAATTCATTGCTGGCAGCCACGACAATTTATTGGTGGTTGGCAGCGCCCGCGCCGTTAATCAAGTAATCAGTGGTGATGGGTTGGGCTTTAATGGGACGGCAGGTGATCTGCTCCCCAATGCGGGCGCGGCACTCTATCTGAATGTGCCACCGCCACAATCGCCAGAATGGACAAAATTCACGCAGTCTGATCCGGGAAATCCAGTGCTGCAACTGCTGCCTTACGTGGCACAGCAGTTGACAGTTTCGGCTGCAGGAACCGAGAATAATGACTTATTGCTGCGGCTGACTGTGGCATTACCCTGCGGAGAAAATTGCGGGTAAAATAATTCGATTTTTGGGGCGGCACATACGCCGCCCGTAATTTATATTTATGGAGAACAACAATTATGAAAGCGCTGACTTTAACGGCTGATTTCGCACCTAAGCCCAGTTACCAACTGAACGAACGCGAACGCACTACCCACCGCATTCAAGCGGGATCGCAGGTGTGGAAGAACCCGCACATCAACATCGGGCAAACGGCTGACCCTACACCCAATGTTGATGAGGTCATCATCAAGGTAGAGGCGGTGGGGATTTGCGGTTCAGATATGCATATGTATGAACCGGGACAAGATGGCTACATTCTGTATCCGGGTTTGACGCGCTTCCCGAATATCCTCGGTCACGAGTTCGCGGGCAAGATCGTCGAGGTCGGCAAGAATGTGCGCGATCTGAAGGTCGGTGACATGGTGGCAGCGGAGGAAATCCAGTGGTGCGGCGAGTGTATTTCCTGCCGGCGTGGCTTCGTCAACCACTGTGATAACTTGGAAGAATTGGGCTTCACCACCCCCGGCGCGATGGCGCAGTATATTCCGGTACGCGCCCGCTACTGCTGGAGTATTCAGGAGATTGCTGACCGCGTGGGAAGCGAGAGCGAGGCGATGGTTATGGGGGCGATGGTCGAGCCAACCGGCGTGTCGTATCATGCCATGTTCAACCGCATCCACACATGGCAGCCGGGGGCGTATGTGGTGGTGTTCGGCGCAGGGCCGATTGGTTTGGCAGCCATCGCCTTAGCCAGTGCTGCCGGTGCGTCGCAGGTGATCGTATTCGACACCTCACCCAGCCGCCGGGAGTTCGCGCTCAAGTTGGGCGCGACTGCGGTGCATGATCCGGTGGGTGCGGATTTGAACGGCATTATTTTGGACGCAACCTACGGACGCGGCGTGGACTTCGTGGTGGAGGCGGCAGGCGCACCCAACTATACCCTCGCGCCACTGACGAAAGGGCTGGCGGTCAATGCGACGATTTGCCACATTGGGCGTTCCGAACGGCCTACGCCGTTGGAACTGGAATACTATCAGGTGAAGGGTGTGCAGTTGGCGGGTTCGCTCGGTCATTCCGGTCATGGCACATTCATGAACGTCATCCGCATGATGGCTTCCGGCAAGCTGGATATGCGCCCAATGGTCAGTGCGCGGATGGCGCTGGATGATGCGCCGAGTGCTTTCAAGCGGTTGGAAAGCCGACAGGACGCGAAGATTATCCTGCTGCCGAACTAGGCTTCTCGACTCCCGAAATACGCCTTTCGATGGAGGCTGTACCGTGCCAGTCAATGCTATATTGATTGGCACGTATTTTATTTGGGAGCTGCTGCATGAAGTTATTTATAGGTTGGTTGATGGTCGTGTTGTGCGCCTGCGGACTTTATCCGCTGGCAGCGTCGGCACAGGATGAACACCCGCACGTTATCGCTTTTACGGATGGTGATATTTATACGGTTGATGTTGACAGCGGCCTCGTGACCCGATTGGTCGATATTGATGGCGCTGCGTCTGATCCCGTCTGGTCACCGGATGGCACACGAATCGCTTATCGAGCGACCCTCGGCAGCGATTTCTACGGTTACTACGGCTTGTACGTGATGGATGCGGATGGCAGCCACAGCCAACAACTGGTGGTTGATCTGGTTTGGCGCAGTCAGCCGGTGTGGATTGACGATGGCGCAGCAATCCTCTATGGCAGCAGCAGTGCAGAAAAAGGCGGCGATTGTGTGCTTAAGGTGGTCAATATGGATGGCGGCGAACCGCGTGAAGTGCTCCGAAAGCCGCATACCGATTGCAATGTGTCGGGGCTAAATCCTGTTTTATCACCGGATGGTAATCGCATCGTTTTCGCTTATGACGAGCCGGATGGCGGCACGTATTTACAACTGTATGTCATGACATTATCAACAGGACAGGTGGATAAGCTGACGGACAACCGCGCCAACCACAATGCACCGGCATGGTCACCGGATGGTACGCAAATTGCCTACACGACTAATCAAGATAAGCAGCGGGAGATCTATGTGATGAACGCCGATGGCAGCAGTTCGCGCCGCCTGACACACCGCCCCGGTAATGATGGCGGTCCACATTGGCTGCCGGATGGTCAGCACATCATCTTCGCATCCGATCAGAACGGTTATAATGTGTTCAGTCTGGATGTGACGACTGGTGATGTTCGTAACCTGACTAATCTGGTGGAGTCGGGTGCGTGGAATGTGACAGTATCACCGGATGGCAAACAGATTGCTTATGCCACCGGACGCGATCCTGTAGGTGGTTCAGATCACATCAGTGTTATGACTCTGGCTACCGGAGATGTGCGCGTGTTGGAGGGTGTTCCCGCGAATGCCTATGCGATGTCATGGAGGCCGGAATAGTCTAGCGACATCATTCTCTGTACGCTATCCTGATAATTAATTAATCGCGAGGCACAGATGAACATATTCAAACGACTAAGCTTCCTGATCGTGCTGATGTGCGCGGCTTGCAACCTCAGCCAACAAACCGATGCGACTGTCACATCAACTGCTGCGCCAGCACCGGTTGATACACCGGCTGCCGAACTCAACCTGACGACCTACACCAATACTGCTTATGGCTACACCATTCAATATCCGGTAGGGCTGGAATTGGAAGGCAGTGCCGATAGTCAATTTGTGTGGCTAGACCGCCAGATATACATAGTTGTCAATGAGGTTGATCCCGAAAAGCCGATGGGTGATGGCCCAGTTATAGACATCGCGCAGGATACCATGATCGGTACCAATACCGCCCGCTATTTAGGCGGCTACATTGGGGCAGTCGGTGGCAATACGCCGCAGCGCTATGATTCGTTCGTCATCGCCCACAATAACCTGTATTATCAGTTCATCGCCTACGAACTCAAGCGCGATGATGTGCAGCCGATTGACCGCACGATGGCTGCTGTTCCGGCGGCGGAGGCCGAACTGTTACAGCAAATCGTGACATCGGTACGCTTCACCAGTTGATGTGGATACAAATTTATTGAGTACAGGAGCAAATTCTGATGCCGGTTGATTTTGGACTCGCGCTGCTCGAAAGCCACCCGAAGACGACGTATACCCAGTGGATGGATAATCTGGATGTGATCTTGCCGCATCTCAGCGGGCACTTCAAAAGTTTGTGGATGACC
>JBBSBS010000250.1:0-9437 GCA_038251045.1 Aggregatilineales bacterium
CAACCGCAGTGATCTCTTGCCCCGGTTGCACCACCGCTACCGCCCGCGCGTTTAGGTTTGGCATCCAGCGCACATTAACCGCGTCTTGCCCGATGACCCGTAAATCAGTCGCTGTCGGCATCGGCGCGGTATTCTCTATCGACACATCACCAAACGCCAGCAGCATCACATTCTGGTTGGTCATTGCTGGCAAATTGGCTTGTATGTGCATCAAGGCCACACCCCATTCGCCAGTATCAAGTGCCATCGGTGATAATTGCAGCGATTTAATTTCGCGCAGAGGGATCTGGTCGCCCGGTTTGTCAAATGTAAAATCGGTCGTGTTCGTAAATGGCTTTGCTTGTAAGCGTATGTTGCCGTAGCAGGCTTGGTTTTCACCTGTCGTCAGGCACATGCTGTCGGTTGCTCGCAACGCTTGCCGCACCAGTGCCGGACAATCAGCCGCCGCCATTACGGGAGCGCCTACCAGCAGTATGAGCAGCAAAAAGGTAAGAGGTGCGTATTTCATTGAGGCTTTTCCATTGTTCTAATGTGCCCCAATTCTATCACTATTTTGGCAATTATTTCAATTCATTTACGCATTATTCGTAAATTATGGGATTGATGCGTGGATCACATCGGAGGTTCGCGATACGTTTTGATGCAAAGGAGGTCGTGCGCGTTCCAATTGATCTAGATGGTGGGTTCATTTCCACACCATCCATCCTCTCCTCAGTCCTTTGGCGCGGCAGGGGAAAGCGAAGTTCTAAAGCCTATTTTCGTAACCGGCATCCTTTAACTCTTATGAGCAGGCCGTTCATTCAGCACCAACCAATACAACCCAAGCTGCTGTATCGCATCCATAAATTGTGAGAAATCAACCGGCTTACGAACATAGCTGTTGGCTCCGAGGCTGTACCCCTTAATCATGTCTTCCTGTTCTCTTGAGGAAGTCAGGATGACCACTGGAAGTAATTGGGTACGCGGGTCTGCCCGTAAGCGCTGAAGTACTTCTAATCCATCTATTTTAGGGAGTTTTAAATCGAGGAGTACGAGATGCGGCATAACGTTCGTGTCGCGGCCTTCATACTCGCCTGTCCCAAAAAGATAATCAAGCGCCTCGACTCCATCCCGTGCCACGATCACTTCGTTTCGGAGGTTGCTTTTTTTGAAGGCTCGCAGCGTCAATGCTTCATCATCCGCGTTGTCTTCAACCAAAAGAATTACACTCGTATCTACTTCCATCATGACTCCCTTACTGCTGCATTGGCCAGCAAACTGAAATAAAAAGTCGCCCCTTCATTCAGTGCTCCTTCAGCCCAGACTCTACCTCCGTGGCGGTGAATGACCCGCTGCACAGTCGCCAGCCCGATACCTGTACCGTCAAATTCTGTCGCTTTATGGAGTCGTTGGAAAGCACCAAATAATTTGTTTGCATAAGCCATGTCGAACCCCGCCCCGTTGTCCCGAATGAAGTATACCGGCGTTCCTTTTTGTAACACCATACCAAATTCAATCCGCGGGTTAGGTATTTTCGAGCTAAACTTCATGGCATTGCTCAACAAGTTGACGCACACTAAACGCAGTAGACGACTATCGCCTTGCACCATCAGATCCGGTTGAACAACATATTCCACCGGATGATCAGGTTGTCTCTCACAAAGTTCTACCATGACTTGCTGAACGATTTCACTAAGATCGAGTTGTTCGTTTCGCATTTCGCTGCGCGTCAATTGAGATAATGTCAGCAGGTCATCAATGAGCTGTCCCATCCGCTGACTTCCCGCCTGAATACGCTTCAAAAAGTCCTGACCATCCTCGTCTAAAACTTGGGCATAATCTTCTTGAAGCGCTTGGCTAAACCCGTTTAATGCGCGTAATGGGGCGCGTAGATCATGTGAAACCGAATAGCTGAAGGCTTCCAATTCACCATTAACAGCCGTTAGCTGTGCTGTACGTTCCGCCACCCGCTGTTCCAACTCCGCATTGAGCTTTTGTACTTCTGCCTCAGCCTGTTTGCGTACTGTAATATCCGCAATCATAGCCAGCGCACCGATGTATTGGCCTTGCTCGTCCAACAACGGTGTGCTGGATACCAACACATCTAATGCACGGCCATCTTTGCGCCGTAATCTAAACTCATATTGGTCAGTGATTCCCTGCCGCCGCTCTTCACTCTTAGTTGTGACCATATTTTCGCCGTCTTGATCCATAAGTTCCGAGCGGGGTAATGTCATCAGTTCGGCTACCGTATAACCCAGCATCTCGGCCATCTTCGCATTTACAAAAGTGGTCTTGTTAGCTGCATCGACTGTCCAGATGCCTTCTTGAGCGATTTCAATAATGCGACGGTATTCTTTCTGGCTCTCCTCAAGGGCTAACGTCCGTTCGGATACCCGCTGCTCTAGTTGGTCAGAATACTGATGCAGTTCGTCAACCAGCGCACCGTTTTCTAGGAACATGGCGCTTTCTTGCGCCAGCAGCCTAATCAAATCAAGATCATCCTGAACAAAAAGCGAGCTGTGTTTCAGAAAAACGAAAAGTAAGCCCCAATTGTGCTGTGTTGTGGCAATCGGGCTTACCAGCAGTGTATCTGCCCCACTGTTTACGAGAAGCAAATGCAAATTTTTATCCATTTGGTCGGAAGCACGGATGAAACGTGGTTTCCGGTCATTCCATACCTGCATAAAAATGGCGTTATCGGATGGAATGGCTAACGATATTGAAGGATCACTCACATGGCGCAGCAGCCATCCCGACCGGGTTTCATCCCGCTGTACGACCGCCGCCACAAACCCGCCAACCCCCAGATTTGCAGTACGACATAATTCAGTAACCGTTTCGTCGATATTCAGGCGATCACCAATTGGCTTACTGCTCAAGCGGAGTAAGAAATCCCGAAACTCGGTGAGCTGCCATACCCGCCGCAATGCGCGTGGCGGTGAAAAGCCGATGTAATAACATAGTCCTGCGCCAATCGCCAGAACCCCGACCATCACCGTAAAGAATTCGCTCAATAGCGGGACAAGAACCGCAAACGCAAGGCCGATCAGTGCGGTTCCCAACAAGCCGGAGCCAATCGCCGCGAAGCGCAGGCGTTGTTTAACTACCCCCGAAGCGCTAATGGCATGGCGGATGAGCGTGATCATCCCATAAATATTATAGGCGGCGAAGTAACCAATAACGACCACACCCAAAATGGTTCGCACATCAGTTGATAACAACGGTGAAATTGTGACCGAGAACCACGACACAAACAGGCCGATAAGCCCAATTTGATTGGTTCTTTTTGAAACCGGATGAAAATAGCGGACGAGTCGCAATAAGAGGTAGGGCTGCGAGGTCAGTGCAATTGAACTGAGCGGGCCTGAAAAGGTGGCGGGTATGCCTACTACGCTCGCCAAAATGGGAATGACGTAAGTCAGCGCCAACGCGCTGAACATCAAGGCGATGTCCCGGCGTGTTCCATTCTTATATAGGATGTAATCTTTTACCGTCAAAAACCCCAATACAACAAACAATATCTGTAACAGGAGGGCTAACATTTCAACGAGTGTCATAATAAAATACCAGCCTCTGTAATTAATCCTTGATTCAAAAGTATTTTTAATTCATTGTAATCTTATAAACAATATTTCAGAATTGAGTTTGGCATCGAGCGAGAAATTGCGCGCTCTGTTTCTCTCTACTTTACTGTAGGCGCTTCTAAAATAATCGCCACAAGTGTCACTATCAATAAGGAAGTACATATGTTCTGGTATTTAGATGCGAGAAAAGGTACACTGCTTCATATAATCTAGAGATAATTATTGGGAAACCCCCATGAAATTTACCATCATCCCGATTCCTGAAATCCTCAAAAATGACGTTGAGTGCATTCGCACTGCTGAATATGACAGCCGCCAACCGTTAGCCATCAATGTATGTCTGAACGGTTTACCCGGTATCGTCTTTCAGCATCACAACGGGCATTCCCCGATTAAGAATATCAGCACCCGTTTCGGCAGTGTGACCTGCACCCCCACCTTATATGTCTATGGGCAAATGACCGATCCGGGTGTCATGAACTACAATCCGAAGCCCTTCACGACCACACAGGTGGTTTTAAAGCCTCACGCCTTGCAAACCCTGCTTGGCCTCAACGCCGCGCTATTGACCAATAACATCGTAGACCTGCATGAATTTGCAGGCGGTCATCTGAATATGCAGATGCTTGAAGCACATAATGCGCAGCAGCGGTTGAGCTTACTGATTAACTTTTTAGTGGCGAAGCGCACACAGACCCAAACACAAGATGGTCTGGTCGAAGAAAGCCTACGCCTAATCCACCACAACAGTGCTTCGGTGACGGTCAAAACCCTGCTTGAACACTTGAGCTTATCCGAGCGCCAGTTTGAAAAGCGCTTCAGCCAAACCGTCGGCCTTCCGCCCCAATTTTACATTCGCGTCAAACGCTTCAATCAAGCCCTCAGCCTCATGAAAACCAGACGCTTTGATAAATTAACCGATATCGCCCACACCCTCAACTTCTATGACCAATCGCACTTTATCCGCGACATCAAAGCTTTTTCGGGTATCACCCCTAAAAATCTCTATCAAAAGGTTGGTGATGTGCTCTTTGACCAGCGGGTTTATGCTTTTTGATGATTTCGACGGTTTTTTCCAATTATTGACATCGGTCGATCCTCTATACTGCGTTTATTGACAGCAATTAGGAGATCAACATGCGAAAAATAATTGTGCTCAACCGCATAACAGTAGATGGCTTTTTTGATGGTCCCAACGGCGAGAATGATTGGTTTATCCCCGGCGATGAAGAAAACAAAGCTTCGCACGAGATGGTTCCGAATGCCGATACCCTGCTGCTCGGTCGGGTCAGCTACCAACATCTTGAAAATTTCTGGCCCACCGTCAACGAAAACTTTCCACCAGAAGTGCGGACGCAGGCCGATGAAGTCAACCACATGCCCAAGCTGGTTTTCTCAAGGACACTTAAGAAACTGACGTGGGAAAACGCGCAGCTGATGACGGGTGATCTCGTCACCGAAGTGAAGAAGCTCAAGCAGGGACAGGGCGCTGGCATCCTCATCCTCGGCAGCGGTTCAATTATCCAGCAGCTAACCGATGCTGGCCTGATTGACGACTATGTGTTTATCCTCACACCCACTGTATTGGGACAGGGCAAGCCCCAGTTCAAACAAAACGCCAAAGTTGATCTTGAAGTGCTCGAAACCCGTACCTTCAAAACGGGCAACATCATGATTCACTATCGGGTCAAATAATCATCAAATTCGGCGGACGGTATACATGCCGTCCGCTTCATAGTTTGCCAACAGTATCGAACTGGCGTTTATAAAGTTTGTATTTGGTTTGTCGGCAAACCGTTTTCCAACCTGCCTTAAACAACTCGCCCCCAATCCTCGCCTGCAAAGTTAGTACCAACCGCGCTTAACAGTTACCAAATGTTCTACCATTTGGTCACCCTTAACACCCTCACATCTGCTATGCTTTTCATCGGACTTATTGTATGGCATGGTGTACGGCTTTGGCGCTGCCAAACCTCGCCGCCCATCCCGCCCACCGCACCTTAACACCCGATGTGTGAACTTGGCACAAAATCTACCTTTGCCATTGCCGCCATTGCTGCTAATTTTGCCAAATGTCATCCCGACACTGGCGACTGTGACGACATTTTCCGACAATAACCGTTGTAACAACAACATCAACAACATCATTTGAGAGAGAAAACCAATTTGTATTTGTAGTTTTTGCAGCATTTGCAGCATTTTGTGTCGGTTCCGACGACGACGACGACACAAAACAAAGAGAGGTGCTTTCACACCCCTCAGTTCATTAGTATGGGCTGGCGATTAACTTGCCGCCACATCCAATGTATAGGTTGTCGGCGTGTTAGTGACCGGCGCGAACGGCGAAATTGCGATGATGACTTGATCCACACCTTGAACCAGCGCTAACTGCCAATCGCTTTCCGCCGGGGCAAGCCAGCGGCTCACCTGAACCCGCTGCCCGAATTTCTGCACGGCCTGTACCCAAACCTGCTGCGGCAAACGGTTATCAGTACGCACCCAACCCGCCGCTTGCCAACCGCCACTGTCCTGCTCGAAGTCGCTTTCGTAACCGATTTCCGCGATGCTCACCGTGTCAATTGCCATCCCTTTACTCAGGGTGCTGTCATCCGCGATGAACTCGAAACGCAGCAGAATATCTTGTCCGGCATACGCATCCAGCGATACCTGCTCGTCATGCCAACCGCCGCTGTCACCCGTGTAACCCGCGCCGTAAGCACTGTTGACCGGATCGCTGCTGTCGCTGCTCGGAGTCGTCAAAATTTGCCAGTTTTTACCACCATCGCTGCTGGCGGTCACATAACCATAATCGTAGAATTCTTCGGTGTCGTACCACACTTTGTACTGGAGCGTTGCTGTTTTCACACCCGTCAGGTCGAAAGGCTGCGTCAGCGTCATATCACTCTGGTCACCGCGATTGCTATACCACATCCAATTTCCACTGGGCGCATTAGACGGTATCAACAGGGCAGTTGTCGGCGCATCGACATGAATATCCAGCGTATGTTTGCCATCTAATTTGCTCAGTACATGATAATCTGTCGCGTACTGGTTGAGTGTGCCCGTGTAAGCATAGGGATACGTGTTCACCACCGCAATCGCTGTCGGCCCATAAGCGGCAGAAAACAGCTTGTATCCATATTGATCATCAGTAACTTGCAAATTAAGGAAAGCGTTTGCCAGTACCCAATCCGCAAAAAATTCATTGACCCCCGGCTCTCCCATCGCCTTCAGCGCCCGGTCAAAGGCATCCAAACCGCGCCCCGGTTCATTGCTCAAGCGTTGCAGCGCCTCCTGCCCGTACCGTTCGTAGTAGTAAGCCACGAATAAATCTGCCGCGCCGTAATGTACCGATGTATCAACATCCGGCGGCCAGTCGTTTAATTGGGTTGCGGGTTTATTCAGGAAAGACGGAATGAAACTGGTATCCCCATACAGCAGCAGTTGGGTGAAGGTCGAGAACCCTTCGTTTAACCACGAGTCCTCATTGTGCTGGATGTTGTCGCGAATCATGTGCTGGAACTCGTGGGCGATGATCCCTTCAATGACGATGTTGGCTAGATTCTCTGTACCCAGCGCATCCAGATTAAACAGGAACATTTCATGCTCGTTGCTGGTACGCCAAACCTGTTTCGGGAAGGTGTTCCGGCTGGAAAAATAAGCCGCGACACTCCCACCCAATCCGTGTGCCAGTAACCCATACAGGCGGGGATCGCCATCAATGCCGGGGTTATTCTCGTTACCCCACAGCGCCCGCACATTCGGGTAAACCCGTTTGTCGAAGGCTGTCGCCAGCGTTTGTAATTCTTGGGTGTTTATGTTTACAGCAGTCTCTACCCACAGGTAGATATGCTCACCGACCACCCGCAGCGTTGCCGAAATCTGGAACTCGCGGTTGGCATCGGTATCCATCACCCAGAAGGCTTGTTCCTCACCCACTTGACGCGGCTTAACACTGGCGGCAGGGGTGGGGATTGCCCCCACATCCCGAAAACGCCTCGCCAGATCAACCCCATCCGCTGCTGGCACTTCGGCTTGTTCCAGTGCCGAGACCGTCGGGTAATCAGGAATCGCTGTAGCTGTCGGCGCTTGAGCGCTCAGAGTATGGGTGAAGAGTAGAATAATCAGTACGAATAGAAAACCACGACCAAATGATTTCATAGTAGGGAACCATCAAACTTGGTTAGTCGGCGCATAAAAATGGAGTATATCACCGGCTCGGAATTTCGATGGTTTCGCCGTCAGCCGGGATGCGCAGTTGAGCCTCGCTGACTCCCGCTTCAAGTGCCTTCGCCCGCAGTTCGGCGCGCGAAACAGTAGCATGATCGACTGCTTCCATGTGGGTCGCTATAACAGTTGTCTTGGGGACAGACTTGCAAACGCTTATCGTTTGGGCGGCATCCATCAAAATCAACTGTGGTTGTTCCTGTTCATCAGGCCACACCGCGCCGCCCGAATGAGTCACCATCACGTCCGGTTGGAAGCGGGCGAGTACCTGCTCAACCTCGCTGCAAACGACCGTATCACCCGCCCAATAAAGTGTAGGCTCATTGGCTGCTTGAAACACAAAACCGGATACGGTCTTCATCTGTGTTTCAACATAATCCATGCCGTGATGCCCCGCCGTTCGGGTGATGTGAATGTTCTCCCAATCGGTTTCAGTCTCAATCGGTAGAACCTGTTGGAAACCCTTGGTGCTGATGAACTCTGCATTCTCCGGCTGGCAGTACAACGGCAGTGTCTTGGGCACTTGTTTATAGGCCACCGAGTCGAAATGGTCACTGTGCAGATGAGAGACAATCACCATCTCAACACCCTTGAGGATGTCTTCAATAGGCATTGGTAATTCCACCAGCGGGTTTGGCGACTTACCGGCATAAGAGGGGAGGCTGTAGATCGGGGCCAAGTAGGGGTCAATTAGAATCAGGTGACCCGCATATTCTAGTCGTAAGGTAGCATTCCGTATCAGTTGTAGTTTCATTATCCCTGCCCAATTAACGCTAAATCATTTCCTAGGTACTGGAATTGATTATAGCCGAGACTGGCGCAGCTTGTGGTTCGTCGAATAAGTCATCGGTACTCATGGTCGTCAGGCCATGATTGGTTTTCTCCCAATAGAACGGATTGGTGATGAGCTGCCATAGACCAATATAAGCGGCAATCGAGTGCATACACCAGTACAACGGATTGGTCAGCGCATACAACAGCAAATGGCGATTATTGCGCTTCATGATGCCGATCATGTTGAGCAGGATAGCGGTGCCGTTACCCACAATCAGGCTGAAGAAAGCCACGTACCATACCCAGCCTGCGAAGATTTCATTCATCCAGGCCGGTTGGAATAATAACCATACAGCAAAGAATGCCCACATCAGCGGGTTGATGAGGAAAATAGCCACTGTGCCGCCGATGAACAGGTTGTAGCTTAACCAGTCTTTCAGGCCGATGCTCCGTAGCAAAACCAGCGGGTTGCGATTATGCACCAGCCACGTTTGCATGTAACCCTTAATCCAGCGGCTGCGTTGGCGCAGCCAGTTGCGATATTCTTTGTTGGCTTCTTCGTAGGTGGTGGAACGGATCACACCCACTGTGTAATTATTGCAGGAGGCGCGGATGCCCAGATCAGCATCTTCGGTCACATTGTACGGATCCCACGCGCCGAGTTCGCGCAGTTTATCCAGCCGGAAGTGGTTGCTCGTACCACCCAGCGGAATCGGCAGCTTGAGCCGGTCAAGACCGGGCAGCAGCGAGTCGAACCAGTAAGTGTATTCCAGCGTGAACATACGCGTCAGGTAATTTTCTTTGGCGTTGAAATAATTCAATGCGGCCTGCACACAGATCAGCGATTCGCCACCGGCTTCGAATGCGGCG
>JBBSBS010000251.1:0-9390 GCA_038251045.1 Aggregatilineales bacterium
ACGCTCCAAAGCCTGCCGATTTTCAAACAAGTCGTTGGTCGTCTTACGCTCGCGGTTGTAGTTTGCAAGCGCCCATTGGGTAATCTGGTAGAGTTCGCCCGTCACCTGCGCGGCTAATACCCAGCTTACAAAGGTCAGCGCGATTGGGAAAACCTGATAGACACCAAAGCTGTGGGCATTAGGGTTCACAAAAGAAGAAAGTGTAATGAGCGCACCGGATAGCAAAATCACAATCAATGATTCGCGGGGCGACAACATCAAACCGACGATAACCACGATCAAGGGGAAAACGAAAGCGATTAATTCGGTACTCAGGCGATCACCAGTAAACAGCAAAATGGCGATACCCAGTACAGCCCCTAAACCATATGACCAGACCGCCACCGCAAATAATTTGCGTCCCAAGAACCAACGGGCGACCAAACAAGCGACAGCCCATGACGTAGGTGCGAGCAGCCAACCGGTCACATAGGCACGGGAAAGCGCTCCTGCGACTGCCACGCTCCAAAATAACACAAGGCAGCCAACAAAGGTCAACTGCCATATAATCGTCAAGCGGTCGGCACGGACTTCCGTAGCAAAATCTTGATTAGTAGGGACAGTCATATATACCCCCCTTGGCTAAACCACAATCTTAAATATTTTGATTATATAGCCAGTTCTAGCGTCTCATTAATAATGATGCGTATATTTGTAATCAATCAGCCAACCGAAAGGAAATGAAACTCATCAAATTATACGAATCACCGATGATGGCGACGAAGTGCTATAAGGCAAAACTTTCAGCATTAGCTGCCACCATTTTGCGATGGCGGGCGCGTGCGAAATCATTGAGCAGCCAACCGATTGCCGTCAGGACAACACCTGCGCCAATGATGATGACCGACTCGCTGCGTTCCCGTTCTAATTTACGCAGTGCCAAGTCCGCACTCATCAAAACGCGCCCCGTAGCTTCATCAAGCTGCTGAACCGATGTGTTCTGCTCATGAAAGCGGTATGCGAAATTATCAGGGATGGCCTGTGACGCGCTGACAAAACGGTAAAAGCCAAATATTAATAACCCTAAACCGATTAGGATGATGGCATAAAACACAGGTTTCAATTTTTCATAAGTCAATAGTTGGCGCATCGTTTCAAAAATCCTCGGTAGCGTAATCTAACCCACAACAAATATTCATCAAGTGGTAATTGTATGTGAGACACCATGCCCTAGCAAGCAAGAATATCGTGAGAGAGCCAAGTAAAAGCGAATGGATATTGACAAATTCCACGCGACGCTCCGAGTTAATGCGCAACCTTCTTGCCAAGTTCTATAAGTGAGGGTATCATGAAAGACGCTCAGCTAAATTCTTAATATCCTGAGTATCAAACAAAATTTATGGATCAAGGAGTTCTGTATATGGTTAAACGTATTGTATTTGTGTGTCTGTTGATTGTCGGTGTTTTGATGGTGTCTATGGGCGTAGTTGGCGCACAGGGTGCCAAACTCAAGTTCATCATGATTGCCCACGGTAGCCCGGCAGGTAACCCCTTCTGGTCAACCGTAGAAAAAGGTATGGTTGATGCTTGCGCTTTGCTGGATGCGGAATGCAGCTGGCTCGGTGACCCGAACTACAGCGCCGAAGCAATGTCGGCCTATTGGGAAGACGCGTTGGCTGCCAAGCCCACCGGTATCGGTACCTCTGCACCAGATGCAGATGCTGTACGTGCAGGCGTAGCGACCGCGAACAGCCAAGACATCCCGGTCATTATTTTCAACACCGCCGACAAGGGCGCTGGCACTGACCAAGCATTGGGCGTGTTGTTCTACATCGGCGCTAACGAGCGTACCGGTGGTCAGAGCAATGCCCGCCGCGTGCTGGCTCAGGCAGCAGCCGATGGCAAGACTATTACGAAGGGTGTCTGCACCATTCAGGAGCAGGGACACAGCGGTCTAGAAGCACGTTGCGCCGGTGTGCGTGATGTATTCGAGGAAAATGGTATTACCCTCGATGTTCTGGACATCAACAATGACCCAATCGAAAGCGCCGGTAAGATCAAGGATTACTTCGCAGCGAATGCGGACACCAGCGCAATCTTCATGCTTGGGCCGAACCCGGCAGCGGCGTTGAACCTGTACATCAAGGAATCTGGCCTCAAGCCCGGTGACTTGTATGCTACAACTCATGACACCAGTGCAGAAATCTTCCAAATGATCGCGGATGGTTACCTGCTACAGGCGATTGACCAACAGCCGTACCTGCAAGGTTATGAGACCATCAACTGGCTGTTCCTGAACAGTCAATATAAGCTGGCTCCCGGTGGCGACATCTTCACCGGCCCCGGCATCATTGATGGTAGCAACGTTGCAGTCATTTCAGAATTGGTGAAGGCTGGCTACCGCTAGTCCGACCCGCTGGATAGAATAGTGACTCGAATGAGGGAGCAATTGCTCCCTCATTCTATAAACAATTAGATCTTTACATCGCTGATAGTGTCAAAAAAGACTTATCCGCCATCCAATTTTTGGCGTCTGATAGGCTCTTTTGAAATTATTAAACTTGCTGCAAAAGGTTTACGATGACCAGTCTTACTTATGGGAAATCCGCCGCCCCTGCCGCGCCGCAGAGGTCAGGGCTCAATTTTATTCTTGCTTTGGCGACAGGGCTTGTCAGCCTACTGATGGCGGAGCAGGTCGCTGCGGGCTGGATCGTGTTTGGCGAACGCCTGAACATCAGCCGACGCGATTTCAACACTACCGAGATTGTTGTCATTGTTGGGGGCGTTCTCATCGGCCTATTGGCCTTGTGGACAGCTTTCTCATTCCTGACCCGAAAACAACAATCGGTACGTGCTTATTTTGATGACAACCAGCCCATGCCACCCGGTCTGGTCTTTACGACTGTGACCATTGGTCTCATCGGGGCTGTTAGTGTATTGGTCACCATTCAAATTCTCACCGGCTGGCTGGCGCTAGGAGATCGCGTCAACATCAGCCGCATTGATATTAACTATATTGAATGGGGAACGGTGTTCGTCGGCGTGCTATGCGGGGGGCTGTGCCTGCGAACCGCGCTCGGTCTATGGCGGCGTGAACGTCCAGCATGGTCATGGGGACAGTGGGCATTATTCGTGCTGATTATGGCCGGCGCGATCATATTTTTCTCCGGCGCATTCGACATTACCTCGACGCTGGGTCGCGGTCAAAGTGTGATTGATAACCTCTCGACAACTCTCCAATTGGTCGCACCGGGGCTGATTGCGGTATTGGCCTGTTTGCTCGCATATCGCTTCTTATCGACTGAATACGGTGATTCAGGACCGCAGAAAGTCATCACTGGAACGCTGGCGGAGCGTGCTAGAGCGCGTGATATTAGCGGTGTACGCCTATCCGCTGGACAAACCATTCGTGCCCGTCTGGCAAAATCGCCGGGTGCAGGGGCGATCATCGGTTTTATTGGTCTGTTCATTTTCTTCTCGGTCGCGACAGACCTGTTCCTCCAGCCGACATCTCTCGCCAGCGCACTGAGTAATAACGTCACCCGTGGCATGGTCGCCATCGGTACTACCATGTTGATGATTTCCGGTGAATTTGATCTTTCGGTCGGCTCACTTCTGGGTGTGGGCGGGCTGATGTTCATGGGCTTATTGACCGGTCAATTCCCACCGGGGATACAACCGCTGCACCCATTCTTAGCAGCAATCATTTCGACCGGATTTGTATGCTTCCTCGGTTTCCTGAACGGCTACATACTCGTTCGAACGCAGATACCATCTTTTATTGTCACGCTGGCAACATTATTGATGTATCGAGGGATTCCGCTGGTGTTCATCGTGGGTGGGAAGACCCTGCGCTACGTAGATTACTTTAGTGAGCAGCCATTTGTTGACATCAGCCGCATCTTCATTCTTATCGTTGCAATAACCTTATTGGTTGCTTTCGGGTTTATAGGTCGCGCCATCGTAGGCAGCAGCTACAATCGTTTCCGCGAACGCTGGGCGAATTACCGTACGGACACCGACAACGACTTCCGCACGTTAGGTCTCATCACATCCGGAATACTTTTTGCAGTGAACGCAATCCTAATTGGCGGTCTGCTGATTGGCCTTGTCGGTGGGGCGCTGGATCAAATAAGCCTACTGTCGCAAGGCAGCCCTTTCCTACACATCAGTTTCTTTGACCTGATGAATGGACGCATCGGCACTCTGCCGCTAATCGGGGACATCCCGCGCGATATTAACCTGCGCATGGGTGTGTTCTGGTGGCTGGTGATGGTTATCCTGTTCCAGTTCATTTTGAACCAGACGCGTTATGGTAACGCGACCTTCGCGGCGGGTGGTAATCCGGGCGCGGCGCGGGCGCAGGGTATTAACGTCAACCGCGTCAAAATCATGAACTACATCATTCTGGCATTTCTAGTCGGGATTGCCTCAATATTTGATGCTTCACGCCTTCAGAGTATTGACGCTTTGCGCGGGCAAGGTTTGGAGCTTGAAGTGATTGCCGCCACTGTAATCGGCGGGGCGCTGCTGGCTGGCGGGTATGGCAGCATCATCGGGGCGCTGCTGGGTGTGTTCATTTTTGGAATGATGCAAACCGGACTTGTGCTGGTGGGTGTTGATGCACGCTTATTCGATGCGATCATCGGCGGTATCATTCTGATTGCGGTTATCATTAACAACTGGTCACGGAGGATCAAAACATGAGTGAAGACCACAATAATGATACCCCGTTGGTGGACATGCGGGACATCATCAAAACATTCGGAACAATCAATGTGTTGCGGGGTCTCGATTTCCAAGTCAACCGGGATGAAATTGTAGGACTGCTAGGTGACAACGGCGCGGGAAAGTCCACCCTCATCAAAATTCTGACGGGTGTTTATACACCAACGGGTGGTCAAATCTATTTCGAGGGAAAACCAGTCACCATTAACTCACCTCAAGATGCGCGGCATCTAGGGATTGAGACAGTTTATCAGGATTTGGCGCTGGTTCCGCTGATGAGTATTGCCCGTAATTTTTGGCTGGGGCAAGAAATCACCCGTCGCATTGGCCCGCTGAATGTACTGGATAAAGAAGAGATGGGCGCACGCACCCGTCAAGCCCTGTTGGACATCGGCATTCACATTCGTAACGTAGATGAACCAGTGGGATCGCTTTCGGGCGGTGAACGACAGTCGATTGCTATTGGTCGAGCGGTGCATTTTGGCAAAAAGTTATTGATCCTCGACGAGCCAACTTCAGCGCTGTCGGTAGGTGAAACAGCGAAAGTGTTGGAATATACACGGGCGGCGAAGGAACGCGGCATGTCCGTGATTTTCATTTCGCACAACATAGGCCACGTCCACAAAGTTGCTGATCGCTTTACGATTATCAGTCACGGTCAAAAGGTAGGCGATTTCCGCAAAGAAGAAGTCAGCGAGTTAGAAGTGGCGAACATGGTCATGACTGGCGAAGTGCCGGAACGGCTGCGATTGATTCCCGAAGGTGCCGGGGAAGATTAAAATAACTTGTTTTCGAGCTTTTTTATAAGGGGCAGAATCAACATTATGACTTATCGAAGCGCATTCAAAATCGCGTTACTGCTGATTGGGATGTTAATGGCAGCCTGCGCGCCGGAGAATCTCGATATTACACCAACGCCGGTTCCAACGGCAGTTCCGATCATCAAAGTTTATGTAACCGGTGCGGTGAAAGAACCCGGCACAACGGTTGAATTACCGATGGGCAGTCGGGCGCAGGATGCCATAGACGCAGTCGGTGGCGCACTGGATACCGCCGATTTGGAGCAAGTGAACTTGGCACGCCTGCTGACCGATGGCACGCAAGTTCATGTTCCAACAATCGGTGATGCCATCGCGGCGGCACCAACCCCTACCCTCGCACCAACTGCCGATGCTAACGCGCCCAAGGCGTATTTGGATAGACTAGTTGGACTAACCCCGGAAAATATGCCGGGCGGCGCTATCCAATGGCGGCGTGACCCGAATACCCCGCCGGTCTATGCTGCCCCACGCGGTGGCAATACGGTACGCGTCAGTTACATTGAAGCCGGTGGCAGTCTATTGGAGTTGACATACGGTATATTCCCCACGGCGGAGGGCGCACAGGGTTTTTACGACACCATCGTCGGATCACTGAAATCGCAATCCAAGACATCGGAATTACCTGAATACTCGACTCCTAACCAATTCGGCAGCGGAACCTATGGGACGGCGGGCATCTTCCTGCTGGATACAATCGTGGTTCGGATTGCCATTCCGCGCTACAACACTGTTTCCGGTGGCGATCCTGTGAAGCCGCTGGTCAACAGTATTCTTGGTTATGTAGAAGAAGCCAAGAAGACTTAGTAAGTCATCAACAAGTAAAAGGGCGAGCCAGTGGGTTCGCCCTTTTCGTTTAGCACATGATCGCTAGCCCAATTGTTGCGGAAGCACTTGGCGACGATGGGTTAAGTGGTTGGCATACAGCGTCACCACGATGATGGCGATGCCCAGCGGCGCGACGATCCCATAGGCTGATTGAATACCGATACGGTCAGCGGCGATACCTAGAATTTGGGGCGTAAAGAGAATCGCCAAGCCGGAAGCCATAGACGTAAGTCCGCTGGCAGCATCCGGATTAGCAACACCAACCGCTGAAGTCAACGACAACGTCAGCGGGAATAAATTAGCCACACCCAACCCGCACACGAATAACCCCAGCGCATTGATGATAGGTGTCCGCCCTAACCAGAACATAGGGAAACCCACCAGTACAATTGCACCGGCAATCAACAGCAAACCGCTGCTGGAAAAGCGGCGTGTCAACCAGCTTCCGGCGGCGCGGCCCACAAACTGCGCCAGAGAAAACAGCGCGACACTGCTGGCGGCGGTCTCTTTAGTCAAGCCAACGACAGTCTCCATATAGGTCGATGCCCAAAAGACCATGCACCATTCAACCGCCACCGAGAAGAACACCACGATTAAATAAGTCCAGAACACACGCGGCAGTTTTCCTGTTATGGGGGTCGCATCGGCGCTTGCCGTCGTGATGAGTTGGCGCGACAGCGGCAGTGTGATACTGCGCCGTGTCCAGATGAATATCACACCCCAAACGGCTATACCCGCCACTATCGCCACTCGCCAGCTCCACCCCTGCGACTCGCCAAAACCCACCGCCAGCGGAGCTGCCGAAGCCGCCAGCACGGCGAACACATTGGCTTCCGTCAGGGCGAAGGCGCGGTTCCCGCCATGTTGATCCGACAGCGTTGATTGAATCATGACCAGCAAATAAGAACCCATCAACGACGACACGAAGGCGCTCAGGATACCCATTTCCGCCGAACGGCTCACGGTGAGGGCGACTGCGCCGAGCGCCATCCCCAACCCGCCACCCCAGAACAACAATGGACGACCAAAGCGGCGTGCCATACGCGCACCCGTAAAGCCTGCAATCACCATACCTGCCGCGAAAGCACCGATGTACAGCGCGGAAATCGTGAAATTAAGGTGCAGTTCGCTGCGAATAAACGGAACAGCGGGGCCAACGACCGCCAGCATATAGGCGTAATAGGCCAACATAAAGTAAGCGAGCCAGGTGAAACGGTCACGGACAAAGGGTTGGTTCACGGAGAATTGCTCTTTAAATAGGTTGTAGGAAGCCGGAATATGACCCGTACGAGAAGTTACAATATCAGTATAACCGAAGCCTTTAACATATTTATGACCAAGTTATGATGGATCGCTATCACGGGCATTGTTGAAGGTCAAACGGCGCACATGCTCGCCATTGGCATCCATCATATACAGTTCGGGGTTAACGTTATCGTCACGCGTGGAATGAAAAATGATGTGCCGGTCATCGACCCAGATTGCGCCCGCGTCCCATGTCGAATTGCTGGTCAAACGCGTTTGATTGTCGTCGGTCAAATTGATCGAATACAGCTCAAAATTCTTGGTGTACGGGTCGGAAGTGACGATCAGGCTTGTGCCATCCGGTGACCATGCCGGTTCAAGATTGCGCACGCGCCAATCGCTAATGATCTGCACATCGCTACCGTCGGGGTTCATCAGGTACACCGCCCAATTTCTGTAGCGATAAGACACGAACGCCAGTTTACTCCCATCCGGCGACCACGCCGGTTCATCATCATTGGACGGATCATCCGTAAGCTGACGGACGTTACTGCCATTGGCATCCATGACGTAAATATCCCAATTGCCAGTGCGATCACTGGCGAAGGCAATCTGCCTGCCATCCGGTGACCAAGCTGGATTAGTATCGCGCTGGTCGTTGGTCGTCAAACGCTGCACCTGACCATCAGCCACATTCAGCACATAGATTTCCTGATTGCCATCCCGCAGCGAGGCAAAAGCCACGTGGCTGCCATCTGGCGAACGGGCAGGTGCTGCGTCCCATGCGGCATTACGCGTCAAGTTGCGTTCCAACCCGCGATTGAAATCCAGTAGATAAATTTCGTCGTTGTTACCGCGCGCACTGTGATACGCTAAATCGCTGCGCTCGTGCAGCAGCAGCCGCGCCATACCCACCACCAGCAGCACCGATGCAA
This sequence comes from Aggregatilineales bacterium, assembly GCA_038251045.1. Taxonomy (GTDB): domain Bacteria; phylum Chloroflexota; class Anaerolineae; order Aggregatilineales; family Phototrophicaceae; genus CFX2. The sequence continues at coordinate 8,534 of JBBSBS010000251.1, forward strand.
ACAAGCCAACCGACAAACACACGATAACCACCGCTATCGGCAGGCGGATTTCTTTAGGCGCTGCCCTGACCACGCTAACCGGCCTTTTGCACAGCGGGTACAATCTCGTGAACCACCATATCGAGGATGGCTTGATCGGGCAGTCCGAGGATGTCGATCATGAAATAGTCACAACCTGCCGCGACGAACTCCGACATTTGCTCGACTATTTGGGCAGGCGTACCAACGAAAGCGTTATCGGTGGTGAACGGCATCTTCCACGAATTAGCACGCGCCGTTATTTCGGCATCGGTACGTCCGGTCACCACCCGCCCGAACCATGTACGGCGGATGCTTTGCGGGTCACGCCCGATGGTGGCACAGTGCTGATCCAGAACGGCGGCACGCTCCTTGAATTTGGTGATGTTCACATCCGAGATATTCCACCAATCGGCATGTTTAGCGGCAATCGCCAGCGCACGATCTCCGGCAACGCCCACACAAATCGGCGGCACCGGCAGCGGCTTGGGTTCGAGGATGGCATCCTCAATCTGATAGTGCTTGCCGTGATACGTCACTTTTCCAGATTGAGTCCACAGGCGCTTAAAAATTTCGAGCGTATCGTCGAGTTGTTCCAGCCGCACTTTAGCAGGCGGCAGTTGGTAGCCATACCCGCGATACTCGTCTTCCTTCCATCCCGCGCCGATGCCCATAACGAAGCGTCCACCGCTGAACTGCTGCAACGTGGCGGACATCTTCGCCAGCAGAGCCGGATTACGATATCCCTGACCAAAAACCATCGGGCCGACATCGAACTGGGGCCAACGGGCGGCTAACCATGTCAGCACCGTCCACGCTTCATAGGCATAATCTTCACC
>JBBSBS010000252.1:0-9353 GCA_038251045.1 Aggregatilineales bacterium
ATGGGACTGACAGGCACAATTACTCGCCGTAACGGACGCACTATTCGCTATGCTCGTACTTTGAGCGAACATCCTTATCTCGGTCAGATGGTACGGCAGCGCATCGAGGATGCCATGCGTTTACTGAACATAATACCCGAACAAACAGCAGTCGCCATCGTCGGGCACAGCACCCGCCGCAATCCTGAAAGCCGCAAAGCCACCGAAGCGCAAGCCGCAGCTATCCGGCAAACAGGCTTGGCGGGTGAAGTGGTGGCGGTTTATCTGGATGACACCCCCGCGATAGCGGATGTTTACCACATGACCCATTTGCCAACACTCATTGTCGTGCCCTATTTTCTAGCGAACGGCTCGCACACGACGATTGATGTGCCGCGTGAGTTGGGTTTGGATGGACAGCAGCAGGCAGTCATCAACGGGCGCAATGTCTATTACACGCAGCCTGTGGGGGTAGAGGATGATTTGCGCGGCGCAATTATTGAACTCGCGCAAGAAATAGGCGCACCATTAAAGCCATTACGCAAAGGTTCATGTTGGGATTGTTTCCCATCGGTCGGGCTAAACCACGTTGAAGCGTGGATGAGCAACAACGACACGTTTGTCATCGGACAACTGCGTGTGACCCGTGATGATGTCCGTCATGTGGATGACGACCGCCCAACCGAAACCCTCACCGAACTGGATGCCCTGCGGCGTAAGATTCGCGAAAATCCCTTTCGCCCGCTGGCGACCAGCACCGATTTGCCGCGTGGCTGGCGCGTGCCTACGCAGGGTGATGCGCGGTGCGTGCAGGCCATCATCGAGACGGTTTATCCCGCTGCGTTGGGGAACACATTAGCCAACACAGGCTCATTACAATCACTGATCGCCCGACAAAGCGGACGTTACCGCGACGTGGCACAATTGGACGATAATCAACGCGCTGATGTTGTGAAACAGGTCTGTGGCACTTGTGTGCGCCAGCCCGTGTGGGGGAATACGATTCACTCAAAAGATACGCTGCTCGATTGCCCTGAACCTTGCGATTTCTGGCTGTCTGCCGCGCTAAAAACGTTGAAGGATGGTGCGGAGGCATGACTGGTAAAGTGATTCTGGTCGGGGCAGGTCCGGGTGATCCCGGTTTAATCACCGTCAAGGGATTAAAAGCCTTGCAGCAAGCGGATGTCGTTCTATATGACCGCCTGATTCCGCTGGTGCTGCTGGATGAAGTACGGACGGATGCTAAACGCATCGACGTGGGAAAGCTGCCAACAAAACATCGGCTGTCGCAGGATGATATTAACCGCCTGCTGGTCGAACATGCCCGTCAGGATAAGCTGGTCGTGCGGCTGAAGGGTGGCGATCCCTTTGTCTTTGGGCGCGGTGGCGAGGAAGGGTTGGCCTGCCACGCGGCGGGTATACCGTTTGAGGTCGTGCCGGGGGTCAGCAGCGCCATCGCTGTACCCGCTTATGCCGGTGTGCCGGTCACTCACCGTCAGATTGCCAGCGCCTTCACCGTTTTCACCGGTCACGAAGACCCCGCCAAACCTGAATCGAGTATTGATTACGCAGCGTTGGCGGCAGCAGCTCGATTGGGTACGCTGGTGCTGTTGATGGGTATCAGCCACCTACCGGAAATCACGGCGCGCTTGCTGGCACACGGCATCGCTGCTGACACACCTGCCATCTGCATCGAATGGGGAACGACACCCCAACAACGAACCGTCGAAGGCACATTGGCGACCCTTGCCGAACGTGTACGAGAGGCTGGTGTACAAGCGCCTGCGCTCACGGTCATCGGGGAGGTAGTTAGTCTGCGCGCAGCAGGATTAGATTGGTTGAAGTAACTTAAGGGGTAATAACCATGCTCAAAAAACCCGACGTTTCCGATGAAAGAATCAAAGCCTGTTTGCTCGATCATTATCGGCTGCACGCGGCCGATATAAACTTTCTCCCCCTCGGTGCTGATATGCAGTCGGCGGTCTACAGAGTTGTCACCGGTGATGAAACACCCTACTTTCTCAAACTACGAAGTGGGGATTTTAATGAAACCGCCGTCACCGTTCCAAATTTCTTGGGTGAGCGTGGCATCCCGCAGATCATCGCGCCGCTGGCGACCATAACGCATCATCTGTGGTCAAATGTGGATGATTTCACCCTGAGCCTCTATCCGTTTATCGAGGGGGTCAATGGCTTTGAGGTTGACTTGATAGATCAGCAGTGGGTTGAATTTGGCACAGCCCTCGGTGCTATACACAGTGTGACCGTACCCCCATCGCTCATCACCCGCCTGAAGCACGAAATCTATTCTCCAGAGTGGCGGGAAATCGTTAAGCGCTTTCAAAAATATGTCGATGACAACACTTTTGATGACCCCATTTCGGCACAAATGGCTGTTCTATTAAAATCCGAACGCGATGAAATTCATGCACTCATTGAGCGTGCCGAACGGCTTGCTTCTGTCCTGCAAACTGATTGGCTGAAATTCGTTTTGTGTCATGGTGATATTCACGCCGGTAATATCCTGATTGATCCGCAAGATAGGCTGTTCATTGTCGATTGGGATAATGCGATCTTAGCACCTAAAGAACGTGACCTCATGTTTGTGGGGGCAGGTATCGGCGGCATCTGGAAAAAGCCGCAGGAAGAAGCCTTGTTCTATCAAGGGTATGGCGAAACCGAAGTCAATCCGGTTGCCATTGCCTATTATCGCTCCGAACGCATCATTCAAGATATTGCCGCCTACTGTGAAGAAATATTTGTGTCGGGTCAATCCGATAACGACCGGAAACAAGGTTTACAATTCCTTACAGGTCAGTTCATGCCGGATAACGAAGTCGATATCGCTTTTCTGTCAGAAAAAAATCTACCTCCGGAACTGCAATCCAAATCAATTTAAGCAAATTGCTTGACATTTCCCGACAATGCTGCCTATAATCCTAACCAGTTTGTGAAATTAAGTGAAAACAAAGCCCAATGTTATTTGCATGTTGTCCGATGTGTTGTATGTGTAACCCCGTTACGACCGCTGGTTGTAGCAAGGCTTTGTGTTTCTAGGTACAAACTACCCACGAGAAGACACAGAACCCCGGCTTACAACGCTGGGGTTTTTTATTTGTGAAAACAGGAAGTTGTTGATGATGCGCCCGAACGGCTTGATGTGTTGTCCATGTATGTGTATGAACACGACTCAACTCTGTAGTCCGCTTCAGCGCGCGTAAGGCCGGTTTGAAACCAACACGCAAGCCTCGGACTACACCGGGGCTTTTTTATTGTGTTTTTCAGGACGAATATGAGCCAGCAAACAACCGATTTCTCAAGTTTGAATACGCAGTTCGAGAGCGCTTACCCGTCCGATGTCCTGCGTTGGGCAGCCGAGGCGTATGGTGATCAATTAGCAGTCGTTACCAGCTTTCAACCCACTGGCATCGTTACCCTGCACATGCTTAACGAGGTTGCACCCCGTACAACCGTCCTGACACTGGATACCGGACTGCTTTTTCCGGAAACCTATGCCCTGATGGATGAACTGGAAGCGCGGTTAGATTTACGGTTGGTTCGGGTGCGTCCGGCTTTAACCGTGACCCAGCAGGCCGAAATGTATGGCGACGAGCTGTGGGCAAGCCAACCGGATCAATGCTGTGGCATTCGCAAAACCGCGCCGCTGGATGAATCATTGGCTGGTTACAGCGCATGGATTACTGGATTGCGCCGTGACCAATCCGCCGGACGTAAAGCAACACCCATCATCAGTTGGGATGCCAAACACCAGAAAGTGAAACTCTCGCCGCTGGCAACATGGACGGAAGAAATGATTTGGATGTATATCCATGCTCATGAGCTGCCGTACAATGATCTGCATAACCGTAATTACCCCACCATTGGCTGCTATCCGTGCACCCAACCCGTCGCCCCCGATGCACAGGATAAACGTGCGGGGCGCTGGGCAGGGCATGATAAAACTGAATGTGGCATTCATATCGCAACAAATTAGGGAGAATTTGATACTGTGACACAACAAGGCTTTACACTCTGGCTAACAGGACTTTCCGGCGCGGGCAAAACCACCGTCGCGGTGGCGCTGGAAGATGAACTGCACGACCGCGGCCTGCTCATCGAACGTCTGGATGGCGATACCGTCCGCGAAGGGCTGACCCGTGATCTGGGCTTCAGCAAAGAAGATCGTGATAAAAATATCGAACGCGTGAGTTTTGTGGCTCGTTTACTGTCGCGCAATCGGGTGGGTGTGGTGGCATCGTTCATCTCGCCCTATCAGGAAGCGCGGGATAAAGTGCGCCAATTGACCACAAACTTCATCGAAGTCTACGTCAATGCCCCGCTGGAAGTTTGCGCTTCCCGCGATGTAAAAGGGTTGTACGCCAAAGCCTTCGCCGGTGAAATTCAAGGCTTCACCGGCGTGAATGATCCTTACGAAGCACCGGAAAATCCCGAAATCGTCCTGCATACCGACCGTGAAACCCTGCAACAAAGTGTGAATAAGATTATTGATTATCTGGAACAGCATGATCTGATTCCAGCGCTGGAAGTGGAAGCCGCCTCATGACTAAAGTATTTCCGCAAATTCCCGCCCACGGCGGCACTCTGATTAACCGCCAACTGACGGGTGATGCCCGTACCGCAGCCATCCAGCAGGCCGATGGTCAGCAACGCATTATTCTGAGTGACCTCAATCTGGCGGATCTGGAAATGATCGCGACTGGCGGCCTCAGTCCCTTGACCGGATTTATGGGGCAGGCTGATTACACTTCGGTTGTCCACACCATGCGGCTCGCCAATGGCCTGCCGTGGACGATACCGGTTACATTGGCTGTCAGCAGCGAACAAGCTGTGTCGATTCAAGCCGGACAATCGGTGGCGTTGGTTGAACAAACCGACAGCGGCGAACGCCTGTTGGCGCTGCTCAATGTGACCGAAAAATACACCTATGACCGTGAGGCTGAAGCCCAAAACGTCTACCGCACCACCGAGGAAAAACACCCCGGTGTCGCCCGTTTGTATAAACAGGGTGAGGTGCTGCTGGCGGGTTCGGTGGATGTCATTGATTTGCCGTTACGCGCACAGCAGGAATTTGCTGAACTGCGCTATACCCCTGAACAAACCCGCGCCATCTTTGCCGAACGCGGTTGGCGGCGGATTGTCGGCTTCCAAACGCGCAACCCAATCCACCGCGCCCATGAGTACATCCAGAAAACCGCGCTCGAAATTGTAGACGGTCTGTTACTGCATCCACTGGTGGGTGAAACCAAGTCGGATGATATTCCGGCGGCAGTCCGTGTCGAAAGTTACCAGACTATCCTTGAGTCGTACTATCCGGCTTCTCGCGTACTGTTGGGTGTGTTTCCGGCAGCCATGCGCTATGCTGGCCCGCGTGAAGCCATCTTCCACGCCATCGCCCGCAAGAATTACGGCTGCACTCACTTCATCGTCGGGCGTGACCATGCCGGAGTCGGCAGCTACTACGGCAGCTATGATGCCCATTATATTTTTGACGAATTCGCGCCGGATGAACTGGGCATCACACCGCTTTTCTTCGAGCACACCTTTTATTGCAAAGCCTGCGGACAGGTCGTCAGCCTCAAGACCTGCCCCCATGACAAAAGCCAACACGTTGTCCTCAGCGGCACGCAGGTGCGGGAAAAACTCGCGCGCGGCGAACTGCTGCCGGAAGAATTTACCCGTCCCGAAGTGAGCCGCGTGCTGATGCGCGGTGTGCAGGAAAAAGAAGGGGTCTAGGCCAATGCATCTCTACGCCGTCCGGATATCGATTGTTGAAGCGCTGAGTTGTCGCAGCCCATTGTGTTGTGGCTGTCGCTGATTCATCGTTTTCACCTATCAATCGCATGGTCTGGAATCGGATTTAGGGGAAATATGCACTATGAAACATTCTGTTCGCATCACTTCGATCTTGTTGCTTCTTTCAATCCTTACCGTCATCGCTTCAGTAGCGGCGCAGGACAACACATCCGCGCCGTTGAAGCTGACTTTTGTAGGTTATGCCATCCCGCGTGAAGCCTACGGCGCGATTATTCCGGCCTTCGAGGCCAAATGGTTGGCAGACACCGGACAGCCGATTCAAGTCCTCGAATCTTACGGCTCATCCGGTTCGCAATCGCGGGCAGTTGCAGGCGGTTTTGAGGCCGACATCGTTGGCTTTTCGATTGAGCCGGATGTGACACGGCTGGTCGATGCGGGTTTGATTACCCACGACTGGCAAGCCAACGCCTATCAGGGTTTCGTCAGCGACTCGCTGGTGGTGCTGGTGGTTCGCCCCGACAATCCCAAAAACATCACCGATTGGGCCGATCTGGCACAGGACGGTGTGGAGATCATCACGCCTGACCCCGCAACCAGCGGCGGCGCACAGTGGAATATTCTGGCGGCTTATGGCGCGGCTCGTCGTGGACAGGTAGCCGGATTTGAAGCCAGTGATTCCGGCGCGACAGCCTTCATGACCAAGCTCATCACCAACGTCGCTGCCTTCGATAAAGATGGACGCGAGAGCTTCTTGACCTTCGAGCATGGGATCGGTGATGTCGCCATCACCTACGAGAACGAATATTATGCCGGTTTGCAAAAAGGTGGCGATTACCAAGTTGTTTACCCAACTTCAACCATCCTCATCGAAAATCCGGTGGCGCTGGTTGATGCCTATGTGGATCAGCATGGTACGCGTGAAGCTGCCGAAGCCTTCATCAACTATTTGTGGTCACCGGAAGCACAGGCCGTTTTCGCTAAACACGGCTTCCGTCCGGTGAATACCGAAGTTGCCAAAACTTATAACGTTAATGTGGAAGCACCCGCAGCCACCACCACAGATGGAACGGTCACGTTGATCTATCCACCGGTTGCGGATCAGTTCACGATTGCCGAGTTCAATAGCTGGAGCGATGCCCGCAAGACATTCTTTGGCGCTGACGGCAGCATCACCACCATGATTAGCGACATTCAGGGTTAAACAGCCGACCGTATGCGTTAGGACAAATGGGGGACAGCGAACAGGCTGTCCCTCGCTGTATCTTGTAAACGAATCCGAGTTCAGATAAGCCAATAATGACATCTTATCCGTTGAATCCGAGTAATCCGATTGGTCTGCCGAACCGCCGTGTTCGCCCTGCATGGGGCAAATGGGGGTTGCGTTTGGCTGCTGCCACTTACCTGCTGGCCTTTGTGGCAGTTCCGGTCTTGGTCGTCAATGTCGAGGGCTTACGTTCGGGGTTGGATCTATTCTGGGCGAGTCTCGTCCGGCCTGCTGCCTTCAACGCGGTCATCCTTACGCTGTGGACGGCGGCTGTCATGACCGTGATTAATGTGGTCATGGGTACGCTGACGGCTTACGTCTTGGTCAGTTACCGCTTCCCCGGCAAAGAAATCCTGAACACGCTGGTGGATTTGCCGTTTGCCATCCCCACGCTGGTGACAGGTGTCATGCTGGTGCTGTTGTATGGGCCACAAACAGCCGTGGGCAGCTTCTTTGAGAAACAGTTGGGCTTCAAGCTGTTGTTCGCGCCTCCCGGTATCGTCATCGCACTCTTGTTCGTTGGTTATCCGTTTGTCATCCGCGCCGTACAGCCTGTACTTTTGACGCTCGAACCCAATCAGCAGGATGCGGCACAAACCCTCGGCGCGTCAGATTGGTACACCTTTCGCCGTGTCATATTCCCGGCGATTCGTCCGGCAGTCGTGACCGGAGGGCTGCTCAGTTTCGCCCGTGCGCTGGGTGAATTTGGGGCGGTCATCATCGTCGCCAACCGTCCACAGGTCGCCACGGTATATCTTTATGGGCAGGTTGAGGGTGGTAACATGCAGGCGGCCAGTGCCGTATCGGTCGTACTGCTGTTGATCGCCTTCATCATTACCCTGACGGTTGATCTGGTGGAGTCGCGTCGCCATGCGTGAGATTACCCCGCGTAAACCGTTTCAACTGATGCTGCTGGGCATCGCGCTGCTGTATATCGCCGTCTTATTACTCGCGCCGATCATTACTATTGTGCAAAAGGCGCTGGCGAACGGCTTCCAACCGGTCATTGCTTCCTTGAGTGAGCCGAACGTCATCCACGCCCTGCAAGTCACCTTTATCATGACGTTGGGCGCGGTGCTGCTGAATACTGTTTTCGGGATCATCATCGCATGGGTGCTGACTCGTCAGCGTTTTCGGGGGCGGCGTATCCTGAATATTATGGTGGATATTCCGTTCGTGTTTTCACCTGTTATCGCCGGATACACACTGATCGTGTTATTCGGGCGCAACGGCTGGCTGACTCCGACTACTATACCGATTGTGTTCGCGCTGCCCGGTGTGCTGCTGGCAAAAACCTTTGTCTCGCTGCCGTTTGTTACCCGTGAGGTCGGGCCGGTGCTGGCAACCCTTGATACCGAACCGGAGGCCGCAGCCTATACAATGGGCGCCAGCCAATGGCTGACCTTCCGGCGGATCGTCCTGCCTAATATCTGGCCGGGGATCATGTACGGCGTGGTGCTGACGTTGGCGCGGGCGCTCGGTGAGTTCGGCGCGGTAGCAGTGGTCGGTGGGGGCATTGAGGGTCAAACTGAAACGGCGACCATGTTCGTGTTCCGTGCCTTGAATGACCGCAATAACATCGGCGCGTACAGCATGTCACTTTTATTAGGCGTAACCGCCATCATTGTGCTCATTGTGATGCGTCTCCTGCGGCGCAGTGTTGTGAGGGAGCAGTCAGCCCATGTCAATCCATCTGGATAAGGTGCATAAGACCTACGGCAAGCAAACGATTGTCAATACCATTTCGCTCGAAATCCAAACCGGCGAGTTGTTCGTACTGCTGGGCGCAAGCGGCAGTGGTAAGAGTACCCTGCTGCGGATGATTGCCGGATTATTACCTGTAGACGGCGGGCGCATCTCACTTGATGGTCGTGATGTAACCGATTTGCCGCCGCAAGAGCGTAATACCGGCTTTGTCTTTCAGAATTATTCGTTGTTCCGCCAGATGACCACCGCCCAGAATATTGGCTTCGGGTTGGACATTCGCAAACAATCGCGGGCGCGGGTTGATAAGCGCGTCAATGAACTGCTGCATCTGATCGGGCTGGATGGGCTTGGTGACCGGATGCCGTGGCAGCTCTCCGGCGGGCAGCAGCAGCGTGTGGCACTGGCTCGGGCTTTAGCCTATGAACCCGGTGTCCTGCTGCTTGATGAACCTTTTGGGGCGCTAGATGTCAAAATCCGTGCCCAACTCCGGCAGAACTTACATGAAATCCAGCGGACGTTGAATGTCACCACCATTCTTGTTACCCACGATCAAGACGAAGCCTTTGAACTAGCAGACCGGATTGGCATCATCGAAGGGGGTGATTTGCTGGAAGTCGGCACGCCCAAC
>JBBSBS010000253.1:0-9339 GCA_038251045.1 Aggregatilineales bacterium
ATTGACATGCATACGCGGCGGGGGCAGGAAATGGGGCGCGATTACCGCCACTTCTTGACGGAAGCCTCGCTGGTGGAACCTGAATTACCTGACCGCGATATGACTTACCGTGACCGGTTATTGAAAGCGTTGGAAGATAATAGCTAGAGGTTTCGCGGGAATATCGCGACTGCTACACTAATCCAATATGAGAACCCAAATAGGGCTGAAATCACTCAGCCCTATTTGATTCGTGCCGCCACGCATTAGGTACAGAACCTCGACAAGATGAGAACAACAAACGCTAAAATTTAATCCTGCTCTCATGCATTTCTCGGCTGACACTCAAATACAAATGACACTATATGGACAGTAGCTGTACAACATAGCGACAGTTCATATTCAAATTGTATTGTAGTTTAAGGGAGTCAGAAGATGCGTAAGTTAGTTCTATTGTTAGTCGCAGTGGTTATGTCTCTAGTGGTGGTTGTTCCTGCGTTTGCTCAGGATGCCAAGCCCACGATTGCCGAGATCGTCGTGCAATCCGCCAGCGCCGAAAAGCCAGAGTTTGCGACCTTGTTGGCGGCTGTTCAGGCGGCTGATCCGGCAGTGTTGGAAGCCCTCTCCAATCCTGATGCCGAGCTAACCGTGTTTGCCCCGACCGATGCGGCCTTCGCGGCCATTCCTGCCGATACATTGAATGCAGTGTTGGCTGACCAAGAACTGCTGACCAGCATCCTGCTGTTCCATGTTGTTCCGGGTGCGGTCATGTCAAGTGATGTTGTCGGCTTGCTGGATGCGGCTGATGGCGAGACTGTAACGGTCAAGACCGCTCAGGGTCAGCACATTGATATTACCAAAGATGAGATGGGTGACATTCTGGTGAATGGTGCCAAGCTCAACCTTGAGATGGTTGATATTGAAGCCTCGAATGGTGTCATTCATGTGATCGACAGCGTGATTATGCCCGAAACCAAGACGATTGCCGAAATCGTGGTTGAGGCGGCTGGTATGACCGATGCACCCCAGTTCAGCACCTTGCTGACCGCGGTTCAGGCGGCTGATCCGGCAGTGCTGGAAACCCTCTCCAACCCTGACGCAGTGCTGACGGTTTTCGCCCCGACTGACGCGGCTTTCGCAGCAGTACCCGCCGATACGCTGGCAGCGGTGCTGGCTGACCAGAAGATGCTGACGGACATTCTGCTGTACCATGTGCATGTGTCAGAAGCTATGGGTGAAGAAGCAGCCATGCCGGTAGCCTTTGCTGATGTCGCCGCTGCATTGACCGCGACTGATGCCTCACCTGACGGCATCACCGTTCCCACCGCTTTGGCTGGCAAAGACCTGACCATTTCGTTGGACGAAGATGGTAACCCGGTCATCAACGGAACCGTCAAAATTGTTGCCCATGATATAGATGCTGCTAACGGCATCATCCACGTCATTGATGCGGTACTACTGCCCCCGGCGTAGTCTGCTGACAATTTGACCTTCAAGATTCAAAACAGGGTGGGTGTGATACTCGCCCTGTTTTGCTTTCAGGATTTGGTCCTGCTTTCTTGACAATACCGCCGTGCCTGTGGCAAAGTCATCTGAACACCATAACCTATGAGGCATTTGCGTGAATATTGACCAACTCAGCAATCCGATCGTAAAGGCCGCGTTTACTGCCGTGAATAACAATGATCAGGCGAGCTGGTTGGCACTGTTTGGTCAGGGCGCTATTTTGACCGACGATGGTGATCCGAGTAATCTGGCGCAATGGTCAACCAGTGAATTGTTTGGCAAAGGCAACGGGCGCATCCTCAATATTGACGGTGAAGAAGCCGATGGCCTGACCATCAATACGCTTTTCCATTCCAATGTTTGGGGAGAGTTCAAAGCTTTCTGGAAATTTGAGATCCAAGCGGGAAAAATCATCCGACTGGATGTGGGTCAAATCGATACGTGATGCTGATTGTTTGACTGCAAACTCATTTAGGTATCAGCAAGGGCAAGCGATTTGAATAAGCTGCATTAAGTGTGTTTAGCAAAAATAGAAAGTAATCCCACGATGACGATGCAAGACAATACCACCCAAATTTTATCCCCAGTACATCCGATTACGATTGCAGATGTCTATGTGGCGAACATCCGCGTTTTTGAAGACGAGCGCGGACGTTTTATGGAAACCTTCCGCCGCGAATGGTTCCCGAAGGTCAATTGGGATCGCATCCAATCGAACCGTTCGGATAGTAAGGCGGGCGTGCTGCGGGGGTTACATTATCACCATCACCAGATTGATTACTGGTACGTGCCGCGTGGTGTGGTGCGGGTGGGCATGGTTGACCTGCGCCCAAGTTCCAAAACTTATATGATGACCCATACGCTGGAAATTGGGGAAAAGCACAATTTTGGTGTGTTCATTCCGGTTGGGGTGGCACACGGGTTTTATGCGGTGACGGATGCTTCGCTAACATACATGGTCAACAATTATTATGATGGTGGCAAAGACGAAAACGGCGTGGCGTGGAATGACCCCGACATCAACCTCGATTGGGGATTAAAAGGTGCGGCTCCCTTTCTTTCACCACGCGACGAGAAAAACCGCTTCTTGCGGGACATTCCGGCGGATGAACTGCCCAAGTAAGACACGGATCAAACTTTTTTATTCCGGCATTCGGGAGGAGGCACAACTCCTCCTCCATTGAACACAATGAACGTAACGCGTTATGGCTTGAAGCCGATTGCAAACAGGCCGCCGTTGTTCATGGCAATTCCTTGCGGTGTTTGCATGGCTCGCAGGTGTTCAAACGACTCACGTTTGAAGCGTTCCAGCCCTTCGGCGGACATCCCTTCCAGCCAGAAGCGCGATCCCTGCGACCATTCCCAATCCCACCAATCATGCTCATCTTTAAAGTAGAGGGTGGCGACATGCTGCTCGACCTGAATATTTATGAATCCAGCCTGCTGTAAGGCGGCCTGTGCCAGTTCGGGCGTGCTTAGTTTGCGGGGTGCGATCCATGCGGCGGGCGGTACGAACCCTGCCGGAAAGACGGCTTTGGTCAGATCGAACAACCAGCGCCAACGTTCCAAATCGCCATCCATCTGTGTATTCGGAATAATGGCGGCGAATACGCCACCGGGCTTTAAGCAGTTCATGACTTTGGGTAAGGTTTGTTCATAATCCAGAAAATGCAGCGCGAAACCACAGGTTACGCAGTCGAATGTGTTGGCTTCGAAGTCAATCGCATCGCCATCCATCAAACGCATTTTTGCGTGTTTTAGTCCACGCCGTTCGATCTCAGCGGATGTTTCGGTGACCATAGCAGGGGCGAGGTCGATGCCTAGCACATTCCCGCTTGTGCCTACTTTATCGGCTAAGGGGAACAACAGCGCACCGCGTCCCGCCGCAATATCGAGTGCCCGCGCACCGACGGATATAGGCAACCGTTCTACGAGCAGATTGCCAAAATAGGTGAACTGTTTCGTACCCACCTGCCCATAGATCGGAGCGGCACGGTCAAACATCCCGATAACAGCTGCTTTGAATTCCTGCCGGTCAGTCATAGTTAGCGCACAGCCTTTCATTTTTTTGGTCGGGCGGGGCATTGTACCGTGACATTGAATGGGCTGCTAATTCGCGGGGGATTTACGAACCCCCACCTTAATCCTCCCCCGTAAACGAGGGAGGAAACCAAGGCAAGAGGCTTTCGTATGTTTAAGCTGAGACTGCTTGCTCGGATGATTTACTAAAAGAAACAATACGAACCCCCACCTTAATCCTCCCCCGTAAACAGGGGATGAAACCAAGGCAAGAGGCTTTCGCATCTTTAAGTTGGGACTGCGTGTCCGGATGATTTACTAAACAAATATAAGGTGATTGGTATGAAGCTATGGCTTCATCGCCGCCTTGAGAACTACGCCGAGGCGTTTGATCCCTTCGACGATCATTTCGGGTCGGGCGTTGCTGTAATTCAAGCGGAAGGTGTTATGCCCCATATCACCGATGAAGAAGGCATCACAGGGTACGAAGGCGACATTCTGGGCGAGTGCCAACTGGAGGATGTCAACGGCGATCATATGGGCAGGCATGGTTACCATGAGGAACAAGCCACCTTCGGGGCGTGTCCATGTGACTTCCTGCGGGAAATGCTCGTCCATCGTTTGGAGCATCAGGTCACGGCGTTGACGGTAAACATTCCGCAGGGTTTCGATGTGGTCGTTGAGGAATGCTTCGTCACGGGCGACTTCGTAGCTGATGAACTGGTTGAGGGTGCTGGTGTGCAAGTCGGTGGCCTGCTTGGCCTGCACCAGCTTGTCGATGACCGGATAGTCGGCGGCAATCCAGCCGATGCGTAAGCCGGGGGTCAGCACTTTGGAGAATGTGCCGCAGTAAATGACGTTGCCGTTGACATCGGTTGCGCCGCGGTGGGCGGCTTCCATTTGTAGGACGGTGGGCAGGGCTTCGCCGCTGTAACGTAGTTCGCCGTAGGGATCATCTTCGACGTAGATCAGGTTGTTGTCCACCAGAATTTCCGCCAACCGGGCACGGCGTTCGAGCGTGAGGGATGTGCCCTGCGGATTCTGGAAGGTGGGGATCGAGTAAATGAGCTTATGGCGTTCGCTCAAAAGGGGTAGGATACCCTCAACCTGCATACCGTCGTTGTCGGTGGGGACGGGCGAGAATGTCAGATGATAGGGTTTCCATGAGGTCAACATGCCAACGTAGGTCGGGTTTTCGACGATAACGCGGTCGCCTTCATCCAGAAAAATCCGCGCGATCATATCCACGCCCTGCTGCGAGCCGCTGGTGATGAGGATGTTATCGGGACTCACTTTGAGGGTGTCGTTTGAAAGGCGTTTGGCGATCAACTGGCGCAGTTCGGGCATGCCTTCGGTGGTGCTGTACTGCAATACTTCCTGCCCACGTTCGGAGAGGACAGTGTCGGTGGCTTCTCGAATGCGTTCAATCGGGAACAGTTCTGGCGCGGGCAAACCGCCAGCGAAAGAAATGACTTCCGGCTTGGCGGTTAGCTTGAGGATTTCGCGGACGGTCGAACGTTTCATCTCGGAAGTGCGCTCGGCAAAAACCGTGTCCCAATTCATCGTTTGTGGCCTTTCAACGGTAAGATTTAAGAGATCATACCCCAGTATAGGCCATCAAAGCCATGTGCCTATCCCCACCAGAGTCCATCGGATTGACGGGCGAGGATTAATCCCCCAACCCTCCTGCACGGAAGGATTGGAGAAAGGGAACTGGATGCTGTGTAGTGGTTAGTAGCGGATGATGAACTGATCGCCAGATTTAATCAGATCTTTTGTAAGGTGGGGAATATTGAGTTTATTTTGTGCCACAATCAGGTTGACGAGCCAGTTTATGCGCTCGGTATCCTGTGGTTCTTTGAGGCTGAACTCTTTACGCACGATTGCCAGCAGGTTTTCACCGGATTTAACGGTGTAATTCCAACTTTTACCTTCGGGGCCTTGCTCGGTAACCAGAGACCACTGGCGGTCGTTGGACTGCCAGACTTCACCTTTGTTATTGATGCACCAGACGTTTCCATGTGTACTAACGGAGATCACGTCGGCAGTACCCATCTGGCTTTGGTTCCAGTTTGTATCCGGAAACCACATGTCGCCATCATTGGCATAAAAGAACAGGTTTCCATCGGTGCTGATGTACCAAAGGCTGCCATCTGTGCCGCGAGAAATTGTCTTGGCATCCGACTTGCCCTGATGCCCTGCCAGCTTCGACCAAGTACCGGCCTGCAAATGCCAGATTTCGTGGGCGGCGTTGACACACCAAACCTCGGTGCTGGACACAGCATCCACGACAACTGCCTTACCGACAGGGTCTTGCTTCCAGCCATTGTTTTCACGGACAAACAATGTGCCATCGGTCGCGGCGTACCAGACACTGCCATCCGCACCGACCGAGATGGTGGCTGCATTTGCTGTGCCGCTGTGGGTTGGGATGCGATTCCACTGACCACCCTTATCAATATTGTAGGAATCGACCAGCTGCCAGATTTCGTGGGATTTGTTGATGCACCAGCAACCTGCCCAATCAACGGCGGCGACGGTGTCTGCTTTACCATCTTTATCCGGCAACCAGCCCACGACACCAGCATCGCCAAATAAGCGGTAGACCGTTCCATCCGCCGCGCCGATGGCCCATATGCCACCGCCGCCTTTTCCCAATGAAATATCCTTCATCTTGGGTTCTGCCATGACTTAATACTCCTTCAAAGCTATTTAGTTTCCCTGCATTCACGCACCGCCTGTTCTCCTAAAATTTGACGCGCTGAAATACATCGTAATATTCAGTGTAGTCTCTTTTGGGGATGGAAGCTATGCGCTACGGGAGAAAACGGTTGCTGGATGAGGGTCAACAGGCCAAAACCGCTGGACTTTAAGCGAGTAGCGCCCAAGGCCGAAGGTTGCTAGACTAATGGTTAGGGGATAGATCAGTGCGATCTTCCCCTCTTTTGTCGTCTATTCTGTATAACCTCTGCAACAGGTACAATGTGCCTCTGCTTTGAAGTCAATGTATAAGGAGTAAATATGGCAGGTGTCACCCGCCATCAGTTGAGTAATGGCTTAACGGTATTATTGAAAGAACAGCACAGTTCGCCGGTTGTTAGCTGGTGGGTCATGTACCGCATCGGCAGCCGCAACGAGCGCACCGGACAAACGGGCATCTCGCACTGGGTCGAGCATATGATGTTCAAGGGAACGCCAACTTTCCCCGGTGGGATTCTGGATCGGCAGATCAGCCGTGAGGGTGGCAACTGGAACGCCCAAACCTCAATGGATTACACGGCGTACTACGAAACTATGCCTGCCGACCGGATCGACCTCGGTTTGCAATTAGAAGCCGACCGGATGGTGAACACGATTTTTGAAGCGGACGAAGTGGAGTCGGAACGGACGGTCATCATCTCGGAACGTCAGGGGAGCGAAAACTCGCCAATGTTCTGGTTGGGTGAGGAAGTGCGGGCAGCGGCTTACCGTGTGCATGGGTATCACCATGAAATCATTGGTGATGAAACGGATTTGCGAACGATGACCCGTGATGATTTGTACGGGCATTACAAGCAGCACTATATGCCCAACAATGCGATTGCGGTGGCTGTCGGGGACTTCCAGAGTGAGGCGATGCTCAAGCGCGTCGAAGCCCTATATGGCAGCATTCCGGCAGGCGAAAAGCCTACGCTGTTCGTGCGACCGGAACCGGAACAGCACGGCGAACGACGGGTAATGGTCGAACGACCCGGTAACACCCAGTTCCTTGAAGTGGCTTACCATGTGCCGCCAGCCACCGATGATGATTGGTTCAAGCTGGCAATCATGAACAGTGTGCTGACCGGCCCCAGCGGAATGGGTGGCGGCAGTATTGATAACAAGACCAGCCGCTTGTATAAGGCGATTGTCGAAACCGAACTGGCGGTTGATATTGATGGTGGATTGCTGCCGTCAATTGACCCCTACCTGTTTGATGTGGTGGCAACAGTACGGGATGGACGCACCATTCAGGAAGTCGAAACGGCGCTTGATGTGCAGATCGACCGGATGCTGAATGAGAACATCACACAGAAAGAATTGGATAAGGCACGTAAACAGGCACGGGCATTGTTTGCATATGGGACAGAACGGGTGACTTCACAGGCATTCTGGCTGGCCTTTGCCGAAAACTTCCACAGCTACGAGTGGTTCCTGAATTATGTGGATAAGCTGGAAGCCGTGACGATTGATGATGTGCGAACGGTCGCACAGAAATACTTACGCCCACAGAACCGCACCGTTGGCTGGTTTATACCGACCGAGCCGGATGATGGTATGGATATGGGTGAGGAGGACGAAGAATGAGTAACTCATCCATTCCAGGGCCAGAGAATATTACCCGTGTCGAACTGCCAAACGGCATTGTGGTGCTGGTATACGAGAACTTTGCGGCGCAATCGGTGGTGATTGCGGGTTCGTTGGAAGCAGGCAGCATCTACGAAGATCCGACGAAATCCGGCACTGCTAGTATGACAGCGGCGGCACTGATGCGCGGTACAAAGAATCGCGACTTTGATGCGATCCACAACAGCTTAGAGGACATCGGTGCTGATCTGGATGTGGGCGCAGGCACACACACCACCGGTTTTAGCGGTAAGGCATTGGCGGAGGATTTGCCACTGTTGATTGATATCCTGTCGGATGTGCTGCGCTATCCGGTTTTCCCTGCACCACAGGTTGAACGGCTGCGCGGTGAAATCCTGACGGGTTTGCAATACCGGCAGCAGGATACGCGCCATCGGGCGGGACGGGCATTCCGCGAAAATTTGTATCCGGAAAGTCATCCGTACCACTATAGTGCGCGGGGCACACTCGAAACCATACCCGGCATCACGCTGGAGGATATGAACACTTTTCACCGGACACAGTTTGGGCCGAAGGGCATGCTGATTACGGTTGTCGGGGCGGTCAAGGCGGCGGATGCGGTGGAGATCGTGCGTGCGAAGTTTGGCGACTGGCAGAACCCATCGCAGCCGGCAAAGGCGACCTTACCGGATATTCGGGCGGTTGAAGAAACCCGCCAGATTGCCGTCAATATTCCGGGAAAATCACAGTCGGATATTGTGATGGGCGTGCTTGGGCCGTCACGGTTCGAGCCGGATTACCGCGCCGCAACACTCGTTAATAGTGTGCTGGGACAGTTCGGCATGATGGGACGGATTGGCGACGAAGTGCGCGAGAAGCGCGGCTTGGCTTACTATGCCTACAGCAGCGTCGAAGGTGGTTTAGGGCCGGGTGCGTGGAGCGTCAGCGCGGGGGTTAATCCGGCTAATGTGCAGCAGGCCATCGAGAGCATTGTTGGTGAAATCAAGCGGATCATCACCGAAGAGGTAACCGACGAGGACATCAGCGAGAACAAGTCCTACTTTACCGGACATTTGCCGCTGCAATTGGAAAGTAACGAAGGTATTGCCGGATCGATTTTGAGCATGGAGTCGTATGGTCTGGGGTTGGATAATTTGCAACGGTTTGCTAATGAAATCAACGCGCTGACCAAAGCCGATTTGCTGAAGGCGGTGCAACGGTATTGGAATCCCGAAGCGTATGTGGTGGCGGTAGCAGGGCCAGAGAACTAAAGCACTACGCCTGATAATGAGCGCTGTAAAATCTAAAAAGGGTAAGGTTGATGACCTTGCCCTTTTTTGTCGTCAGATCAACGGGTTACGAACTGCCCGCCAGTTGATAAACGCGAACGTAATCGACCAACATGGTTTGAGGGAACAGGGTCGTTTCATCGGGATTTCCCGGCCAGTTACCACCTACCGCCACATTCAGGATGATGAAAAAGTCGTGGTCGTAGACCCATTTTTTACC
>JBBSBS010000254.1:0-9305 GCA_038251045.1 Aggregatilineales bacterium
AAATTGGCAGTTGCCGAAAATTATCGTCGTGACCCGATCAACCGTTTAGGCAAAGCACTGGTAGACAGCGGGGCAATCGGTACGCCTTTCTTAGCGACACAGGAGTCATCCGGTGGCGGTGAGTTCGTCATCATAACCCCGTGGCGGCATCGCAAAGATCGCGGCGGCATCGTGATTGATATGGGTGTTCATTACACCGACATTCTTGAGTTTTATCTGGGGCCGATTGATACCGTCGTTGGCATGAACGCCATCGTCGATAAGCAGCGGGCGGATCAGCAGGGTGTGATGCATCCAGCGGATGCCGAAGACCTGTCGGTCGGTGTCATGCGCTTTCAAAGCGGGGCGATTGCCAACTGGCTCTTGAATGTTGCCGGACGTGGGGAAGGCTTATTCTCGCGCATGATCTACGGGACGGGAGGATCACTGGCTATCCCCGGTGATCGTTCGGGCAAGCCGTTGCGCCTCGTCCAACGCCGTGATGGCAAGGACATTCCGGTGGAGCAGGATGACCTGCTGAAGCTCGTGCCGGATTTTGCGCTGGATGATGTGACCGCTGCACTGTTCAAAGGTGAGCGCTTGACCAGTTATGACATGACATGGGCCGATATTGATGCCAATCTGCTGGGAATCGAGCAGGCCGATTTTGTGGACGCGGTTTTGAATGATCGTGAACCGGAAGTGACCGGTGAACAGGGGCTACGCTCATTAGCGCTGGTCTTTGGCCTGTTAGAGTCAGAAATGTTGAAACGCATGGTCACATTAGATGAATTGTTGAAGGGTAAAGAGTCACCGTATCAGGCAGGCATCGAGCGGGGTATGAGAGCATGAATGCTTGGTCGCATATGATGGACTTTGGGGTCATTCACCCGCTGATTTATCTCGAATGCCGGACGGGTGAGGGGCCGATTCTCGAAACACTACCGACCATTATCAACGACTCGGATTTTGGCGCGATTGAGATTGCGCCCATCAAAAATCCGGAAGTTCGCCAGAAAGCCAAGTCGCTGCTGGCACAGTCGCAAATGCAGGTGGTCTATCTGCCGATTTTGCCGGTGCTGCTCGAAAAGTTGGAACCGGGCAGCGCGAATGCGGATCTGCGTAAGGCAGCCATGACTCGTCTAAAAGTGCTGATCGACGAGGCGATTGATTTCGGCAGCGTGATGGCGATGGTTCAGGGGCCGCTGGATACCGCGCCCGACCAACGCGAAGCGACGACCGAACGACTGGTGCAGGATTTGCAAGAGTTGTGCGATTATGCGGCGGCGCACTCGCGCACAAAGCAGTTATTCATAACCTTTGAAAATTTTGACCGCGACATTGAAAAGAAACGGTTGATCGGCCCGACGGTCGAGGCTGCAAAAATGGCGGATGCGGTTGACCGCCCGAACTTCGGGTTGACGATTGACCTGAGTCATCTGCCGCTGCTTAACGAAACGGCTGAACATGCGCTAAAGGCGGCAGGTCGGCATCTGATTCACGCCCACATCGGCAACTGCGTCATCGACCATGCCGACTCGGCGCTGTATGGCGATTTCCACCCGCGCTTTGGTCATCCGCTGGGGCGTAACGACCTGCCGGAAGTGGTTGATTATTTGCAGCAGTTGGATGCGGTGCAGTACTGGACAAAGGCGCGCGAGCGCTTAGGCGCGACTCCCATCCTTTCAATGGAACTCCGCACTATTCCGGGGGAAGAAAACGCCGAGGCGATACTCGCCAATGGAAAACGAACATTTATGCGCGCATGGGCGCAGGTGAGATCATGATCAACATCGTCGTTTGGGAAGAATACAATTATGTTTTATTGGGTGTGCAGTTACGCAAAGATTTTGCCGATGAATTAGAGAAGCGCTTGCGCCCGGATGACCCTGCCAGAATTGAATGGGCAAAATCGGCACCACTCTTTGAAGAAATCTTTGCTGGTTATGAAACCAATCTCATTAGTGTCAAAACACTGGAAGAATTGGATGCGGTGATCGCCAATTGTGATTATCTCGTGGTTCACAAGCAGCGTCTGACATCCGAAGTGCTGCGCAAAGGAAAGAAAATCAAACTGCTCCAGCACATGGGGCAGGATTATCGCGGTATTCCGATGGATACGGCGCGTGAAATGGGTATTCCGGTTTGCGCGACTCCGCTTATCAACTACATTGCTGTAGCCGAACACGCATGGATGCTGCTCCTGAATCATTATAAGCAGATGGACGAGTAGCGCCGCCAGATTGAGCAGCGCCTTTATGTGGAACGCGGTTGGGGCGCGACGGTTCCCAACGTCCGCATCGTACAAGATTACACACTGGGTTTGCTGGGCTTTGGCGAAATCGCCCGACCGATGGCGAACTATGCCCATGCTTTTGAGATGAAATGTATTTATTGGGATAAAGTTCGATTTCCTGCTGAACTCGAAGAAAAATATCATGTGGAATATGTCGAGTGGGACGAATTGTTCAAGCGTGCTGATGTCCTCAGCGTCCACATCCCAATTATGCCCGCGACCGAGAAAATTATCGGTGCGCGTGAATTCGGCCTGATGAAGTCCGATGCTTTTTTCATCAATACCGCCCGTGGCAAATTGGTCGATCAACCCCCGTTGGTAGATGCTTTAAAAAATCATCGGTTGGGCGGCGCAGGTTTGGATGTGATGTACGACGAACCGCTGCCGGACGATGATCCTCTGCACGAACTGAACGAAGACCCGACCTACAACGTGACTCTGACTTCACACTCCGCATGGCAGGGTCATTGGACGCATGTGCGCGATTCGCTAAATATCTGGATGAATGTTTATCGCCATCTACGCGGCGAACCGCTGCAATATGAGGCCGAGTAAAGCTATGACCCATCCTATACAATTTGGTTACTGTGTGCCGATATTTGCAATGCCGGGTGGTGGTTTGTTTCGCACACCGAACTTCCCTACGCTGGATGTCAAAGTGGCTCTGCAAACCGCCAAGTGGGCGGATGCCCTCGGCTACGATTCGATCTGGGTTGCCGACCATCTGATGTTGGGCAAAGATCAGGCCATCATGGAAGGCTGGACGACCCTTTCAGCGATTGCCGGTGCGACCAGCAAGTCAAAACTGGGCATTATCCATCAGGGGCATTTTTTCCGGTATCCGTCGGTAGCCGCCAAGATGATTGCGACCCTCGACCAGATTACCGATGGGCGGTTCATCTACTTTGCTGATACCGGCACGCGCATCAGCGAACATCAGGCCTATGGGCTGAACTACCCCGAAAATGTCGAAGAACGCATGGCGGATTTTCTGGAAGGGCTGGACTTAATCCTTAAGCTCTGGCAAACGACTGCCGAAAACCCGCTTACATTTGAAGGCCGTTATCATCACGTCAAAGAAGCGGTGTGCCTGCCGCCTGTCGTCACCCAGCCGCACCCACCCATCTGGTTTGGCGAAGCCCATCCGCTGACGTTTGATGCGGTGGCTCGCATCGGGCAGGGCTGGAACAGTGTTCCGGTTGGCTTGACCGAGATGCAGCGCCGGATGACAGCCTTACACGCCGCCTGTCAAAATGTCGGACGTTCGTTTGATGAACTAGAGATCAGTTATGAAGTACAAATTCTGATTGCACCTACCCGCGCCGCTGTTCGCGAGAAGTTACGCGCTATTCTCGCACTCACACCGCCCGGTACGGATACACCACAGGATGCCGACTTTCTGGCATTCGTGAATGGTGACAGTGACGAATATCCTCATTATCTGGCGGATAACGGATTCGTAGGCACACCGGAAGAAGTCAAAACGCAGATTCAAACCTTCGTTGACATCGGTGTGTCTCATTTCATGTTGTGGTATGTCGATGCGCCCGATATACAGGGCATGCAGTTATTTATGGAACAGGTTGCGCCCACCTTTAAGTCGAGTCAACATTAGGAGAATTCATGATTGAGATACAGACTCCTGACCTGCTGAACAAGTTGTTTCGACTGGACGGAAAAGTTGTCCTTGTGACCGGTGGTTATGGTGGAATTGGTGAAGCCGTTTGTCGTGGGCTAGGGGCAGTTGGTGCGAAGGTTGCGGTTGCCGGACGCAGCGGCGAACGCGCCAGCACATTAGCAGCTTCGCTCAAAGAAGGCGGTTGTGATGCCTATGCCGCGCCTTTTGACGCGCTGAGTACGGCCGAAATACGGCGCATGGTGGATGACACCGCTGCACATTTTGGTCGATTGGATATATTGGTTAATTGTGTCGGGCTAAATCGCGAAGAAAATTTACTGGAAGTGACCGAAGAAAATTTCGATCTGGTCTACTCGGCAAATCTGAAATCGGCATTTTTCCTCGCTCAAGCCGCAGCCAAACACATGATTGCGCAAGGTGAAGGCGGTAAGCAGGTTCATCTCGGTTCCGTGCGTACGCAGCTTGGTTTGCGTGGACGTGGTTATGCCGCCTACTGTGCAGCCAAAGGCGGATTGGGTATCATGTGTAAGCAGTTAGCCGCCGAGTTAGCGCCTCATAATATCAACGTCAATGTGGTTGCGCCAACTTTCGTCCGCACTGATCTGGTAGCAGACATGTTATCTGACCCCAAGTTTTACGAGGCGCTGACCGCCCGTATTCCTTTGGGACGGATCGCCGAGCCAGATGAAGTTATGCACTCGGTACTATTTCTGGTGTCGTCAGCATCGAACTTCATCACCGGCCAGTCGCTTTATCTGGATGGCGGTATCACGGCAACTCAGTAATCGTCTGAGTTTTGGTTTAATAGTGTTGATGGGAATACTATGGCTTATTCTGAAATTGTACTGCCGAACATGGGATTCGGCATGGAAGAAGGGCGCGTACTGGCATGGCTCAAGCAGCCCGGCGAAGCCGTACGCAAGGGTGAAGCAGTCGCCGAAATCGAGAGCGATAAAGCCAATGTCGAATTGGAAGCCCTTGCCGACGGCGTGCTGGATGCCATTCTGGTAGCAGCCGATCAAGCGGTGGCGGTCGGAACCGTATTGGCGCGGATTCGTACCGGCGAAGCGGCTCCTGCACCCGTCGCTCCAATGTCAACCGCTCCCGCACCGACCACCGACGCAGACCGCATGCAGCGGATTTCACCGATTGCGCTGCGTTTGGCAAAGGAACACAACATCGACTTAAGTGATGTGCTGGGCAGCAGCGCTGATGGACGAATCACCCGTGAGGATGTCGAGGCGGTTATCAATCGCCCAACTGCCGCAACCCTCAACGGGGGGAAAGTGCTGACGGCTCCCGCCGTTCGCAAATTGGCGCGGGATCATCATCTGGATTTAAGCACCGTCACCGGCACAGGTCATGAGGGCCGTATTCGCCGCGAAGACGTGGAAGCCATGTTGAGTGAGCCACCGTTCGTCATTCCGGCGCAGCCAAAGGCAGTCACCCAAGCCGTGGCGCGAACACCCGCTGCCGCAGCAACGGAAGACGGTCGGCGCGAAATCCCGATCAGCAACATGCGCCAGACCATTGCCCGCCGCCTGAGCCAGAGTGCGCAGGAGTCGCCGCATTTTTACACCACTGCCGAATTGGATTTCACCGACGCGGCAGCCGCATTACCCGCTGGCATTGGCCTGAATACGCTGATTGCCTATGTGTGCAGTCAGGCGCTGCTCGCCCAACCTGAAGTGAACGCAACCTATGAAAATGGACATCTGTATCATTACGATCATGTTCACCTGTCGCTAGCGGTCGCGCTCCCCAATGGCTTGATGACCCCAGTTTTACGCAACGCGGATGACTATTCACTATCGGGATTAGGCTCACGCATCCGTGAGTTGATCGAGCGCACCCGCGCGGGTAAACTCAAACCGGATGAAATGAGCGGCGGAACCTTCACCATTAGCAATCTGGGGATGGTCAAGCAGGTGGATCGCTTTACGGCAATTATCAACCCGCCGCAGGTCGGCATCCTTGCGATAGGCGCAGCCAAACCGCGTCCGGTGGTCGTCAACGGCGGCCTGCATATTCGGACGACCGCTCACCTTACATTATCTGCCGATCATCGCATTGTGGATGGCATGTTGGCAGCTCGCTTTTTGGAAACGTTCGATACCTTATTACAAACATTTAAGGGTACGTGACGGAATATTGCAAAGGACAACATCGTGACAACCGATCTTGCTTTGGACGTGCGTCAGCACATGCTTCAGCGGATGCTGGAAATCCGCTACTGTGAAGAACGAATTCAGGAACTGTTCCTCGAAAATGTTATTCGGGGGACGACTCATCTCTGCATCGGGCAGGAAGGCGTTTCGGTGGGCATGGCATCGGTCATCGATGCGCCTCGCGGTGATACCGTCACCTGTACCTATCGCGGTCACGGGCACGCGCTGGCGCTGGGCATGTCGCTGCGCAGCATGATGGCTGAAATGATGGGCAAGGAAGCCGGATGCTGCAAAGGCAAAGGCGGCTCGATGCACCTGACCAATATGGACATCGGCCTGATCGGTACGTTCGCCATCGTCGGGGCAGGGGTGCCTGTGACTAATGGTGCGGCCTTGACCGCCCAGATCAAAGGGACGGGCGCGGTCAGCATCTCGATTTTTGGCGACGGCACACCCAATATCGGTGCATGGCATGAGGCCGTCAATTTAGCGGCTGTCTGGAAGCTGCCGAGCGTGTTCCTGTGCGAAAATAACCTTTACGGCGAATACAGCCCCTACGAAACCACATCACCCGTTGCCAATGTGGCGGATCGTGCTGCTGCTTATGGCATTCCCAGCACCATTGTGGATGGTCAGGATGCTGAAGCTGTTCATGCCACCGTTTTGCAAGCGGTGAATCATGCCCGTGCAGGCAACGGCCCGACCCTGGTTGAAGCCAAGACCTACCGCTACAAAGGGCACTCTCGCACTGATACCGCCCCTTACCGTCGTGAAGGTGAACTCGAAAAATGGTTGGCGCGGGATCCAATCAATATTCTGGCTGATCGTATGAAACAAGCAGGTCAACTCAGCGACTCGCAGTTTCAGCAGATGCACGCCTCGGCACAAGAAGCTGTACAGGAAGCCACCACTTGGGCACTCGAACAACCGTATCCCGCGCTGGAATCGGTTTATGAAGATATATGGGTATAAACAATGGCTGTAATAACCTATCGTGAAGCTGTGAAGCGGGCGCTGGATGAAGAGATGGCGCGCGATGAAAACGTGATCTTCTTTGGTGAAGATGTAGCCGTTGCCGGTGGTGTCTTCAAAGTGACCCCCGGCCTCTATGAAAAGTACGGCGGCGTGCGCGTGCGGGATACACCTATCTCCGAAAACGCCATCATCGGCGCGGGGATTGGCGCGGCTGTCACCGGATTGCGTCCGGTTGTCGAGCTGATGTTTGCTGATTTCGCCGCGGTAACTCTTGACCAGATTATTAATCAGGCCGCCAAGTTCCGCTATATGTCCGGTGGGCAGCTGAAAGTACCGCTGACCATTCGGGCAGCACAGGGTGGCGGCGCGGGCTTTGCTTCTCAGCATTCGCAGTGTGTCGAAACATGGTTTATGCACGCTCCCGGTTTGAAGGTCGTCGTACCGTCCAATCCGGCTGATGTACTCGGCCTGCTCAAGACCGCCATCCGTGATGACAATCCGGTGGTATTTTTAGAACATAAAGTGCAGTACGCCGAAAAAGGTGAAGTGCCGGACGGTGAGCATATCGTTCCCTTTGGCGTTGCCAACATCGTCCGTGCTGGCAGTGATGTTACGATGGTCGCTACCCAGCGCATGGTCGCGGTTGCCGTCAGCGCGGCGGAAGAACTCGCCAAAGAAGGCATCTCCTGTGAAGTGATTGACCCGCGTACCCTCGTTCCGCTGGACATCGACACCATCATCAATTCGGTCAAGAAGACCGGACGCTTGGTGACAGTCGAGGAATCGCCACATGCTGGCGGCTGGGGCGGTGAAGTTGCCACCCGTGTGACCGATAAGGCCATCTGGTCATTAGAAGGGCCAGTCGTCCGCGTGACGCTCGAAGGCGCACTCATCCCGTTTAGCCAACCGTTGGAAGATTACGTCATCCCCAATAAAGGCCGGGTGATTGCTGCTGTTCACCGTATGCTCGACGTGTAATCAAGTAATAGTATGTAGGGGCACACGGCTGTGTGTCCTCACTTGTTTTGATCTTATCCTTCATCTCCTTCTATGAAAGGACGGCGCGTCGTGAATATTGTTTGCGTCGCAGCCCATCAGGATGACATCGAGTTTTGCTGTCTCGGAACGCTTCTGAAGTATCTTCAGAAAGGCCATGTCAATATCACCAATGTTGTCATCTCCAATGGCGATAAAGGATTCCAGCATCACCCCTCTACTCCCTATGAAGAAGTCACCCGTGTGCGTAATGCTGAAGCCACCCGCGTTGCCGAGGCTCTCGGCGGGCGTTATATCTGCATGGGCCAGCCGGACGAATACATCCGCGATACCGACGAAGCCCGTAACCAATTGGTCGATATTTTGCGCGAGGCCAAAGCCGATATCGTGTTCACGCTGCCACCCATCGACTACAACCCCGATCATATGATTACCAGCCAGATCACCTTCCACGCCACTATGTTGTCGAACGTCGCCACCATCTTTACCGACCATGATCCCTTGCCCGAAACACCGGTGGTTTATTACATGGATGCCATCGCCGGATTAGAGTGGCAGCCCACCCATTATGTGGACATCACCGATGTCTGGGAGCGCAAATGTGAACTGCTGCGCTTTCATGAAAGCCAGATGTCAAACTCGACCACCATGAACGGCCTCGATCTGGTGAAGCTGGCACAGATTCAAGGCGCACATCGCGGCCTGCAATCCCGTGTCGAGTATGCCGAAGCATTCAAGCCGGTACTGGCATGGCCTCGTGTTCGTGCTGGCAATTGGCTGCCCTGAGCTTGATTATAAGGAAACCGAACTATGAACATTGTCGCTATCGGCGCACATCAAGACGACATCGAAATCCACTGCATGGGGACGCTACTGCGCTACCGCGAGCAGGGGACTCACCACACCATCACCAACGTCACCATCTCCAATGGTGATAAAGGCTCGCAGTACGAACCGACCATGCCTTATGCTGATGTCGCCAATATGCGCATCGCCGAAGCCACCCGCGTTGCCGAAGCCCTCGACGGGCGTTATATCTGCATGGGCGAGTCGGATGAGTACATTCGAGATACCGATGATGTCCGTAATCGTTTGGTGGATATTCTGCGCGAAGCCAAAGCGGATCTGGTCTTCACCCATCCACCGGTTGACTACAACACCGACCACATCACCACCAGCCAGATAGTCTTTCACGCCGTTATGCTGGCGAATGTCGTGACCATCTTCACCGATCACGATCCGCTGCCCGAAA
>JBBSBS010000255.1:0-9290 GCA_038251045.1 Aggregatilineales bacterium
CATTCGACCGCCAAACATTTGGTCAAATGCGCGATAGCAGCTTTGGTCATACAGTAAATGGATTCAGTGGGCAGCGCGACTGTACCGGCCTGCGATCCGAGGTTGATTATGCGCCCATAATTCTGACCGATCATGACGCGTCCGGCATATTGGCTGGCAAAGAATGTGCCTTTGAGATTGACGGCAATCGTCTGGTCAAAGTCGGCCTCGCGCACATTTTCAGCAAGGTCACTCGCACCACCGCCCGCATTGTTGACCAGAATATCCAAGCGACCAAAGTGTTCAACGGTTTTATCTATCGCGGCCTGAATTTGGTCGAGTTGGGTCATATCCATTTGTAATGGGAGTACGCGCCTGCCCATCGCTTCGATTTGGCGGGTAAGGTCACCAGCGGTGTTGATGTCCCTTAACCCCAGCGCGATATCCGCACCCGCGTGGGCTAATGCCAGCGCAATCGCCTGCCCCAAACCGCGCGCGGCAGCCGTTACCAGTGCAATCTGTCCGGTCAAATCGAAGCTCGGATATTCGTGACTCATGATTACTCCCCGGTGTAAGAAGGTGGCAGGCGGCTTGAGATAAGCCCACTATTTAGCTGAAAAACAAATTAAAAACGGCTTAAATGATTGGTTTAAGTATTACGATATTTTAACAGATCAGAGGAGAAAATTGTAGGGTAAGTGACGATGCAGGCAAAAATAAATTGACCGAGAGCGCCTCATAACTACCCATAACATGGAGACAAGAGAAGTGAGGTATCACTAGTTTTTAGCGTCATAACCGACTCAGCGTTATAGTCCTTGTACTATACTATGGCTCAGGCTAGTTGAGCATCCAAATAGGAATTAAATTATGAATGCACAAAGTGATCCGGTGATTGAGAAGAGGCTGCGTGCATCACTGAAAGTTACGCGCATGTTCGTGGCGTATGCGCCATTTAAGGTGGTGCGGGGGTTGCAAAATCTGGCGCTAAACCGCGTCAAGCTGCCAAACAGCATCACTGCCAAGCGCCTTGCTCATCCGGCGGGAGAATGGTTCACATCAACGGCAGCAGATGAACAGTCGCCGGTTGTGATGTATGTACATGGTGGTGGATTCGTCCTGCCCCTGTCGCACCTGCACCGTAATATGCTGGCGCATCTGACCAGCGAGATAAAGGGTCAAACGCTGATGGTCGATTACCGACTTGCACCGGAACACCCTTTTCCGGCGGGGTTGGATGACTGCCTTGGGGCGTATCAGTATTTGCTTGAGCAAGGCATCGCGCCACAGCGAATCACGGTGATGGGTGACTCGGCAGGCGGCAACCTGATACTGGCGATGTTAATTGCCCTGCGCGACCGAGGGATAGAGCTTCCAGCAAGGGGAATCAGCCTATCGGCGCCAACGGATTTTACTGCTGAAAACCCTGCCCACTTTCGGACTGACATTCTTCTACATCCGAGAGCCACTAACCGTTTTTCGGTGTCGTATGTAGCGGATCAAGATGTACGTAATCCACTTATTTCACCGCTGTTTGCTGACCTAAGAGGACTCCCGCCACTGATCTTATATGCAGGGGGCGATGAGGCATTATGCGGTGATTCCGAGCGGTTTGCAGAGGCAGCACAAGCAGCGGGAGTCGAGGTCAGTTTGAAGGTGTATCCGCGTATGTGGCATGTGTGGCAATTGATGTTGGAGCTACCACAGGCACAGGAATCGTTAGCGGAAATCGCTGAGGCGATACAGTCGGGGCATGAAGGTGCTAAAGTTGGCGTTAAAGTAGACGTTCTGGCACACTAGGCAAAATGCCTATTCGGCAGCGGCGGGAAGGGTAAAGTGAAACCGTGCGCCGCGCCGACCCCGTTTGCGCGGCTCCGCCCAAATTTTGCCACGATGGATTTGAATGATGCTGCGTGCCAGCGCCAAACCCAACCCACTGCCTTCCAGACGGGCAACACGGGCATCCCGCGTGCGATAGAAGGGTTGAAAAATCATTTCCACATCTTCGACCGCAATGCCCTCACCCTCATCCTCAACGGTGATTAATACGTTAGGGATAACGACATCCAATGGCATACCGACAGGTAATTCGGACGCATTGGCTATGCTCTGGGCGCGGATGCGTATTGCGGTATCGGTTGGCGCGTGTTGAAACGCATTGGCTACAAGCTGGTTTAAAACCCGACTAATCCATGTGGTGTCCATTTGAGCAGGTGGTAAATCAGAACCCATCTGAATTTCAATCCACTTGCGTTCTTCATTACCTTGTTCCTCAAACTTCAAGATCACATTCTCAATTAATTCAGGAAGTTTTGCGGATGTAACATTCAACTTCAAATCGCCAAGATCCGCCCGTGTGATTTCAATAATGTCTGAAAAAAGTACGTTCAGAAGTTTGGCTTTGTCCTCTATGATTTCAACATAGTCGCGCACAGCAGGAGAAAGATCCCCGCTCAGTTCCTCCAGCATATACTGGGCAAAGCCTTTGATGGAGGTTAGCGGAGTGCGTAACTCGTGCGACATTCGGGAAACGAAATTGGCACGCAGGCTGATGGCGGTACGATCATCGGTCACGTCGTGGAAAATATAGATTCGTCCCATGACACGATTGGCTTGATTTACAGGGGCACTATACCAACTAATCGACGCAGGATGACCATCGGGATGAATCATGCTGAAATCGCCGCGCTGAATACCCGGATCACGCACGCCAACAGTCAACCAATGATGGCTCAATTCCTGTCGCACATCTTCTGGCAACTGCATTTTGTTGAGCAATTGGGTTAACGACAGCCCCTGTGCGCGCAACTGCGTGAGGCTAAACATGGAGGTAAAGGCTTTATTGACAGTTAGCACGTAGCTTTTGCTGGTGTTGCCTGCTACATAACCCGCGTTAGGCAATATCATCAATACGCCGTCATAAACGGAGTCTAAGAGTGCAGCGCGACCCTGTTGGACAAAATCATGCTGCTGCTGCATAAAGTGTGCCATAGCGCTCATGGTTAGAAATTCACTTACCGCGTGGTAACTGCGGATTTCCTGTTGGGTAAATTCTTGATTAAGCTCGGTGCCAATAATCAGTACCCCTAACCGTTGTTCAGCAGATGCCAGCACGATCATGGCGATGGATTGAACACCGGAACTCCGAATAAATCCCCGTATCAGTGGATCAAAACGGGTTTCAATCGCCCGCACATCTGGAATGTGCCAGATTCCGCGTTCCTCCAGTTCTTCGAGTAATTCGGTGTACTGGTCGAGGTAGATATGCATACCGGAACCAATACCTGACCCAAAGCGATTTGACCATACACCGGTTACTTCCAAATAACCAAAAGGGCCGTTTGGTCGATCTTCACGGCGTGGGCCATAGAGCAATAACGCACAAAAACGAATGTGCGGCCCAAGAAGGCGTTCGCTGACGATATTGACTAAGTCCTGAGGCGATACATTTTGTCCCACCTGCCGCGCAATGGCCTGTATGGTGCGCGAGATCATCTCATTTTCGCTGCGGTGCTGATTTTGCAGCAACCCTTGCACCATAGAGAAGCAATACATCAACCGTGGATGCTGCTGATCCGGCATTTGATCGGTTTTAGACAGTAACACCAACGCACCAATGGGTTCCCCCGAAAGAGTCAACATCATGAGATGGGCTGCGCCATAACCGCTTCCCGGTATGGAGATTTTATCCAGCGATAGACTTAAGCCACCGATAGCACAAAATTTTTCGACGAGTGTATGTACAACCGAACCCGGTTGATATGCGGTGCTGGCTAACAAGTTTGCCTGACGAATGTCTTTACTGTACTCGTATACGGCAAGTACATCTGCCAGATTATCGCTAGAAAAATTTTCCAAGGTGGACTGCAAAAGATCCCGCAGGCTCACTTCGGGTAATTTCTCGGCAGGTTGTTGGGTAGAGTCAGCCAGCATGATCAAACTTCAGTTCAAAATTACAGTAAACAGGTTTGAGATTACCCTTTGAAACGCTGTCTAATTACGTGCGTCGCCTTTGTTTTCCGGCGCACGAACGGTGAACATATAGCCTATTCCGCGCTCGGTACGAATATAATGCGGGTGATGCGAGTCTGATTCCAGTTTGCGACGCAAGCGGTGCATGTGGACGCGCAGGGTGTCTTCATAGACATCTTCGGAAGGCCATACACGGGCAATGAGCATCCGATTTTCGACTACGCGACCGGCATTGCGCATCAATACATGCAAGAGAATAGATTCGGTTGGTGTCAGACTATAGTTTTTTCCGTTGAGTACCAAGCGGTTATGCGCAAAATCCACCATTAAATGTTCGTCAATTTGAACAGTCGGTTCACTGGCGTAGTCCAAGCTAGGCATACGTGCCAGCACAGCCTGTACACGCGCTTCCAGTTCACGCAGTTCAAATGGTTTAACAATGAAGTCTTCAGCGTAACGGCGTAACCCTTGCACAATTGTATCGGTATCGCTGGTAGATGTCACGAAAATAATGGGCACATCAGCCATCGCTTTGAGTTTACTGCTCAACTCAAAACCGTGCATGGTGGGCAGGGCAAGATCGATTAATGCAATATGGGGTAGACCGCGTTCGCGAATATAATCCAATGCGTCGGGGCCATCCATAACAGTGGTTACATCATAACCATGCCCGGACATGTAATCATTAATCAATTTACAAATGTTCGCATCGTCTTCTACAACAAGCACTTTTGTTTTATTCATAACTCAGGCTCCGTCAGTTTCCTCGAAATATCGTAACGAATATACACGCATTGTAACATTATTGCGAGAAAATTACGTAAAGGTTTATAAGTTTGTTCAGTACTCAATAACTATTCATGTCAAACAAAGTAAATGCTACAAAAAAGGCGCATATGCGCCTTTGAACCTTATATATTGATCAAACCGTTATTCAAAATTTTCAAATCCCGGTGCAATTCAACCATGCATCTGAAAATGCATAACCCAAGCCGTACCTAGATAGGCTTGAGTACGCGGTCTCCAAGTTTCTTCGCCAGAATAATTGCACCTTTTTGTTGGGTGACAATTTCCTGTACTGCTTCACGCCATGCCGGGATTTTGATTTGCTCGACATTCATGATTTCATAGCCTTTTTGCTCGAATGAATCGACGAGATCAACGGCGATTGTGGCGGGCAAAAAGAAGAAGGCTACTTCACTTTGGAGGTCTTTGGATGCGGCTTCTATTGAAACGATTAAGCTTTCAATGACCGGCTTCACGGGAATATTGGCTGCGAGATAAAATTCGTCTACCCGTGTAATTAGATTTTCGACCTGCCAGCCCATTACTGCCAGCACACGATCTGTTTGATCCTGCGCCAACAGATAACTTTTCTGACCGAAGGCCATCATGATATCCATGCGATTGATATTGCGGTCAGTCGCCGAGTTGATAAAACTCGCAATTGCCTCGGCATTGGTCGGCATACCGCGTTTGACCGTTACGTTAATACTGACAGCGGATGCAGCATCAAGCGGTGTAAGCCGTTGTGTTTGACGGAGCGGTTGTTGTTGTACAGGCGCAGGCTGGGCTGCCGGTGTTGCGGGTGCAACCGGTGGCGGTGGTGATGCCGGAACGGGCGGTTGTAGTTTCGCCTGAATATTGGCAAAAGCGGCCTGTACCTGCTGCCACGTTTCTTCGATGTTGCCGTCGTTCTTGATAACTACATTGGCTTTTCCCAGTTTATCGAACTGAGCGCCCTGCGCAGCAATACGCTGCCGGGCTTCGGCTTCCGGCATTTTACGCCGTTCTACCAAACGTTTGTATTGATTTTCCGGGCTAGCATCTACCACCCAGACTTCATCAACGGCCTGTGCGAGATCGCCTTCCAGCAATTTAATGGCCTCTACGACCACTACTTTTTGCGGCGCACGACTCACCAGTGCATTGATTGCCCCATTTACAACCGGATGCACAATCGCTTCCAAACGAGCGAGTGCTTCTGGATTGCTAAAGACAATGTTGCCAAGCATACCGCGGTTAATGTTTTTATCCGCGTCAAGAATAAATTGCCCAAAGGTGTCAATTATCGGCTTATAGGCAGGCGCACCCGGAGCCATCGCCCGGTGAGACAGACTATCCGCATCAATTGTGTACGCTTCCAGATGTTGAAGCATCTGACGAATAACACTTTTCCCGGTGGCAATATTTCCCGTGAGGCCAATAACATATTTGTTCGCCCAACGACCCACGGCACCCCTCCCCTACTGCGATAACAGATGAATGAAAAACAATGTGAATGATATGTACTTCCCTATTTTAAGGGTTTATCTCAGCGCGGTCAAACCGAAAGCGTTGAGGTTACAAACAAGTAATTGTTATAGCCCTCCAATATCGAAACTACTTACTTCTGCCTGAATTCTGTCTTAACGAACTGCACCCAAATAGGTTGCATCTGCCACACGGGTTAATTTGCCATCGCTTAAGTTGATTTTCCATGTTCCGTCCTGCTGGCGACTGGTTAACAACAATGCACTGTTGTCTTCCGTCCAGCTATGCGGCTCGACGAAGGTGGTAATTGGTTCGGTGAGCGGGGTTTGTGTTTTGAGTTCGAGGTCTACCAACATAAACACGGTTCTGACGGATTGATCGGCACGCCCGAAATCCCGCACCTGTGCCAGCGCGTATACTGCCTGCCGCCCATCGGGAGAGATGACAACATCACCTGCTTGTGTAAACCCCCGCAAGGACTGCGCCGGAATGGTTTCTTCAACCTCACCTGCCAAATTATAGACATGCACATCAAATCCGCTTAAATCCGGCGACACACGCAGACGCAGCAGAATACCACCGCCAAAACCTGCACCACAAAAACAGCTTGGCTCGTCAGGTAGATAGTCCCATGTGCTACTAGCAACATCCACACCTATTAAGCCCGCATATTGTGGCAGCGGTGTGAAATCGGCAAAGCCATCCGGTTGAAAATCCATGTAGAGGGTCGTAGAGTCTGGATTAAAGGCTACGGGCAAGAGGCGAATGGCGTTACGCGGGCCATCTGCTAGAACTTCACGGACTTCACTACCATCGAGGTTGGCGATGCTGGTCAAGGTGGTCAAGGCGGTCGAAGTGCCATTGGTAAGAGTCCATGCGATTTGTTTGCCGGTCTGTGATAGCTGCCAATCGACACGGCGTGTTCCCGCTACGGGTTGAATGAAGGGGTGTTCTCCTACCTGCCCATCGGGATAGGCCAGCATAACTCGATTCGCCACGCGGTCATAAAAGAGTACAGCGTTGCCCACGAGTGTGTAGCGTTCACCACTGACAACAACCGGCGTTGCATCACCTGTAACACGATCTACGAAAGACAAGCGATCTATACCATTACCGAGTGTGCTGCGCTGCAAAAATACATCCCATACGTGGGTTGTTGTGGTTGCATCCTGTGCCGAAAGGGCGATAGGCCGTAAACCGAAAGCCAGACCGACAAAAAAGATAAGCGCGACTACTGGGGAACGATGTCGCATAGAAATATGCTTTGCCCTTTGACTGGTATCATCACCACGATGATGAATTGAAAAATGTGTTGAAGTCGTTCTTAAGCTCTCACTATTCTACCCATTGTACCCAAGTTTAAATCACACCATCACCAAACTTTAACAGTAAATATACTTTGCACACGTTATCCTTATAGATAAACCAGAATATAAATAAAGGGTAGCGTTCATGTCAGAACAGCTCACATATTGTGAGGTTCATCCCGACCGCGAAACATCACTCCGGTGTAATAAATGTGGGCGCTTAATGTGTCCGGATTGCGTCGTACCAACACCGGTCGGTTATCGCTGCAAGCAGTGTGTCCGTCAACACGATGACAAATTTTTCAACGCAGGGCAGAATGATTATGTGATTATCGCGGCAGTTTGCGGGGTATTGAGTGCAATCGCGACCGCTATCGTCCAACAGATTTCGCTGCCCGCACTGTTCCTTATTTTCATTGCCATTCCGTTAGGGGGTGGTATCGCGGAACTCTCGCTACGGCTAACAAAACGCCGTCGTGGTCGCCAATCAGCCAATATCGCGATAGCATCTATAATAATTGGTGGTATCGTCGGTGCATTGATCAACATGACGATGCTTTTTGGCGCAATTCCGCCCATAGATTTGATGGTACGCGTTATAATAGCTGATTTCAGAATTCCGATACTGATTGGCATTACCGCTTTCTTTGTCTACAGTCGTTTCAAGATGCGGGCATAAAAAATCGATATTCGCATTTGGTTTATTTTCTCCAACCATTTTGCCCGTGCCACCGAAACGTTTGTGCTATATAATGTAGGTTAGAAAGATGTGATATGCTAGTGTTTTACTGCCAGATGGATATGGCAAAAACGGGTAAAAATGCTTGACGAAATACGTATTCAAAACTTTGCGATTATTGACCGGCTCGAACTAACCTTCAATACGGGCTTTAACGTTATCACCGGCGAAACCGGCGCGGGGAAATCCATCATTATTGATGCGGTTGACTTGCTGTTGGGCGGCAAAGCAGACGGTTCGTTCGTCCGCGCAGGAGCCGAAAAAGCGGTTGTCGAAGGTACATTCACGCTCAACAAAAATGTGAAGGCGCAGGTGCTACCAATCCTCCAACGTGAGGAAATGGAGGGCGAAAGCGACGATTATGTGATATTGGCGCGGGAGGTCAAGAGCAATGGGCGCTCAACCATCCGCATCAATGGTGTGACTGCTAATGTTGACGTGTTGAAGTCGATTGCGATTTTGCTGGTGGATGTACACGGGCAAAGCGAACATTTATCGCTTTTGAATCCCAAGTCGCACATTGATTTACTCGACCGTTACGCCGAGCTTATTGAAATGCGACTGGCGCTAGGAGCGCTGGTGGATAAGGTCAATACGACCCGACGCGAAATTAAACGCCTGACAGAAGACGAGGCGGCACTAAAGCGCCGTGCTGATCAATTGCGGCGCGACGTCGAGGAAATTGATGTCGCTGCTCTGCAACCGGGAGAGGAAGACACGCTGCGGGCTGAACGGACGCGCATGGGCAACAGCGAACAACTTGCCAATCTGACGGTGGAGGCCTATGCCCTGCTGCACGGCGATGATGTCAACCAAGTGTTGTCGGCAGTGGATCAGCTGGGTCAAGTATCAGTGCTGCTGGGCAAACTGAGCCACATTGACCCCGATATGAAAGAAGACGCGGAACTGGCGGATGAGATGGCAGAGCAGGCCGAAGAACTGGCACTCACGCTGCGAAAGTATGCCGACCGCGTAGAATATAATCCGCAACGCTTAGAGGAAGTCGAAGAACGGCTGGAACTGGTTAACAAGCTCCGCCG